>NZ_JBFTSH010000004.1:0-409446 GCF_056399925.1 Cupriavidus sp. 01L43 | reverse complement strand
AACCACCCCTTCCCATCCCGAACAGGACCGTGAAACGACTTTGCGCCGATGATAGTGCGGACTACCCGTGTGAAAGTAGGTCATCGCCAGGCTCTTATACCCAGAACCCCCAGCCCCATAAAGGCTGGGGGTTTTGCTTTGTGGGCTCCCGATTCAGCATACTGCACGTGCGATCGGAATGGTCCGTCGCGCCGTGGCTTCCGGCTCGCGTACCGGCATCGGTGCCGCGACCGGCGTATCCATCAGCTTCCGATACCAGCCGTGGAAATGGCGCATGCCATCTTCCAGCGGGGTCTGGTACGGACCCGCATCTGTCTTTCCTTGTCGATATAGCGCGCGCCGGCCGGCGTCTACGCGCTCGGCAATCTCGTCGTCCTCGATCGCCGTTTCCATATAGGCGGCGCGGTGCGCCTCCACCAGTTCGCGGTCGAACGCGGCCAGCTCCTCCGGGTAATAGAACTCGATGACGTTCATCGTCTCGTGGACACCCTTCGGATATAGCGTCGATAACACCAACGCGTACGGGAAGACCTCGATCATATGGGTCGGATAATAGGTCGCCCAGATCGCACCGAAGTCAGGTACCCGGCCATCGCCGTAAGCGAGCAGTCGCTCATGCCAGGTACGGTACGTGTCGGTGCCTGCGATCTCCAGCGTTGGATGCACGTCGATCCGCTGCACGCTGTACCAATCCCCATATTCCCAGCTCAGTCCCTCGCTATGCACGTAGCGGCCCAGTCCTGGGTGGAAGGGGCCGATGTGATAGTCGTCGTTGTAGATTTCGACGAAGGTCTTCCAGTTGCAGTCGCAACGGTGCATTTCCACGTGGTCGAGCACGTAGTCGCCAAAATCCAGTTCGGGCCGGTCGAACAGGCCGCGCAGGTCTTGCGCGGCGTTGCGCGGGCCCTCGAACAGGAAGCCATTCACGTTCTGGAGTGGAAAGCGCTCCAGGTTCCGGCACGGTTTTTCAGGAAATTGCGGTGCGCCGATCAACTGGCCGCTGCTGTCGTAGGTCCAGCCGTGGAGCGGGCAGACGATGTTGCCGCCGCGCTCGCGCAGGTTACCCTGGCCGTTGCCGGCAGTCGCGCCGGGGCCGTATTGGCCGAGCATGAGCGCCTGCCGATGCCGGCAGACATTCGAGATCAATTCCACGCCATGGTCGGTGCGCACCAGGACGCGTGCGTTGTCCTCATGGCCCAGCGCGCGCCAGTCTCCCGGGTCGGGCACCATGCGGTCGTGGCCGATATAGCTTGAGCTGCGCGGGAAGATGCGTTCCATCTCCATTGCAAAGACGTCTTCATCGCAATAACTTGAAACCGATAACTGCAGGGCCTCCGCTTCGAAATGGGAGGACTGACTCAGATCGGACATGGGTGTTCTCCTTGCACGGATGAGCGCCGCCGCGCATGGCGGACGCATACGAGGAAAAATCAAAAAAAGAGTGAGAGAGGGGACGCGGGCTAGGGCCCGTCGCGGGCAGCGAGTCGTGCCAGGCGCTCGGGTACGCGTTGGCGCGGACAGGTGGCGCACATCTCGCCGTCGGTGCGGCGGTAGTGGAGGCAGCAACCCTTGCGGGCGAGGGCGAGCCGTTCGGCGCCGCTGCCATCGCGGTAGGCGAGGAAACCGCATTCGCCGCCCAGGCCGATGGCCTCGAGCCAGCGTTGTCCCAGCGCATGCATGCGCGGCGCGTCCCAATCGGTTCGCTCGCGCTGCACGCACAGTAAGGCGCCGAGGACGCAATCGGCCAGCAGTCGGCCGGCCGCCTTGACCGGCAGCGGGCCGACGTCACGCCATTGCGCGTGCAGCCGAGTCCAGCCTTCGGCGATCTGGCGGGCGACGCCCCGCAGCCCGTCATCCTCCGCGCCCAGCCGCGGCGTATGCGGCGCGATGCGGAAACCGTGGATGCCGCCCGCCTCGGTGCGCTGGGACAATGCCGACAGATCCGGCGCGCACGCACAGCAATGCACGCCGACTATGCCGAGATACACCGGTTGCCAGATATGCAATCCCCAAGCGCGAAGTGACCAATAGTGCGCCCCGGCTTCGGGGACATGCGCGCCGAGGTGCCGCACCATCGGTGCGATGTCCTCCGCGCGCGCCTCACTCCACGCGCGCCCGCCCCGGCCGCCGCCATCGTCGATTCCGTCGATCTCGCCGATCGTGCCGATCGTGCCGATGGTGCCGTCAAGTCCCGGCACCACACGTGCCGCCGTGGCCAGCAGCGCGTGGAGCCGGTCCGGCGCGGGCGCGAGCATCAGGCGGCCGCCTTGACGTTGGCGGAGCGGGCGCGGCCGGCCACGGGGTTGGGCAGCGACCCCGCCATGGTCAGGCTCGACGCCGGATCCGCCAGGTTCACCATCTGCAGGTTGTTCTTGAGTTGCAGCCGGTTCAGGCACGAGTGCAGGAAGTCCGGCGCGAAGAAGTCGTAGCGCGCAAACTTGTGCTGCAACTCGGGATGCGCCGCCTGGTAGTCGTGCGCGCTGTCGGCCACCACCTGCCAGAAGTCATCCTCGGAACAGCTGCCGCCCTCCACCAGGATCTGCGCCATGTGCCGGAGCACGCCGTCGAACACGTCGATGAAGATGCCGAGCAGCTTGTAGTCCTCGGGCACGTCCACGGCGAGCCGCTGGATGCCTTCCGGCAGCACCGCGTCCTTGTTCAGGATGGCCGACTCCTCGGCGATGTCCTTCATGAACACCCGCGCGACGGTATGCCCCTCCAGCACCAGGATCAGGTTCTCGCAATGCGGCATGAACACGAGGTCGTGCGCATAGAAGCAGTGCATCAGCGGTTCGAGGTAGGCGCGCAGGTACTGGCGCAGCCACGTCCGCGCGGAGAGCCCCGAGCGGCGGATCAGCGCCGGCAGCAGGGCGTCGCCCTGCGGGTCGGTGTGGAGCAGCGCGGCCATCGTCATCAGCCGTTCACCCTCGCGCAGCTTGCCGAGCGGGCTTTCGCGCCAGAGCGCCGACAGCATCTTCTTGTAGGGGCTGTCCGTCTCGAGCGCAGCCTCGTAGTAGCGGTTGCGATAGCCGACCGACGCCACCTCGCGCAGGATGCTGAAACCGTAGCCGCGCAGCGTGGCATCGTCGTTGATCAGCCCGTCCAGGAAGGCGTTGATGGCGGGCGTGCCGGCCATGTAGTACGGCGACAGCCCGCGCATGAAGCCCATGTTCAGCACCGACAGCGAGGTCTTCACATAGCACTTGTCCGGCTGGGAGGCGTTGAAGTACGTGCGCACCGACTGCTGGGCGGTGTACAGGTCGTCGCTGTAGCCGAGCGGGATGATCTTGCGATTGGCTACATCGGCGGCAAACGCGATGCTGAGCTTGTTGAACCACTGCCACGGGTGGGCCGGCATGTAGAGGTAGTCCTCTGGCGCTACATCGGCCTGCGCCAGCGCCTGGCGGAACGCGGCCAGGCGCGCTTCGCCCAGTTCGCTCGCCATGTGGGCCTCGTAGTCCAGCCCGGGAATGCTGGCGAAGTGGGCGTTGTCACGATGCACGGCCAGCCAGATCACGGCGAAGCGCGAGCCGGTCTCCGGGGCGAAGGCGCGGTAGTCCTCGGCATCGAAGCCGAGCCGGCCGTTGTTCGCCACGAAGCCCGGGTGGCCTTCGATCATCGCCCACTCGTAGGTCTGGAAATCCGCGTCGAGCAGGGCCTCTGCGCTCGGCGCCTGCGGGTTGTGCTTGTAGGCGGCGCCGAACAGCGTGCTGCTGATCTCGTCGAGGTAGACCGGCAACTTGTCGGCGGGAATGCCGAGCGTGTGCTTGAAGTCGTTGATGAAGGTCAACGCGTCCAGCGGCACGCTGGCGCCGTCGAGCACGCGCTCGATGCTGGCCGGATCGATGCGCCAGTGGCGCAGGGCCATCGGCTGGCCGTCGAAGGTGTAGTGGCAGTTGGGCGTGTCGGCGTCGATGCGGTAGCGGGTCCAGCCGTCCGCATCGGCCGCGCCTTGCGCCGCCGGCGTGATGACTACCTCGTGCGCGTATTCGGCGATGGCCTTGCGCACGAGCAGGCGGTTCACTTTGGCCCAGACGGCCGGTTCGAGGTGGCTGACCACATGGCGCGGCTCGCGCGTGGTCTGGGCTTGCAACGTGGCGTGGATGGTGGCGTCAAGCGGGGCGTTCATCGGTGAAATCTCCTCGGATGGATCGTTCGAAATCAGGGCGGGTGCAGAAGGCCAGCCAGGCGGTCTTCTGCGGCAGGGTGATCTGGCGGTCGTAGGCGAAGCCCACGGCGCGGTTCAGGGCATGGACCTTGTCGTTGCGCGCATCGGGCTCCACCACCACGCGCTGGGCGCCTAGCGTGTAGAACGTGTGCGCCATGACGTGGCGCAGCACGTCGCGCGTGAAGTGGCGCACCGGTGCGGCCGGCGGCCCGACAAAGAAATGCATGCCGATGTCACTGGCGCGCGGCGCGAAGTGCGTGCCGACGGGCTCGTGCGCGGGGTCGTAGCATTCGATCAGGAACGCCGGCGCCCCCTCGCAGAGGCCCATGTAGGCGCCGCCGTGGCCGCTCGCGAGCAGCTCCGCGTAGAAGCGGCGGGTCTCATCGAGTGTCAGGTCCTGCATGTTCCAGAAGCGCGCGTAGTCCATGGTGAACCAGCGATGGAGCAGGCCGATGTCGTGGTCGAGCGACAGCGCCCGGATCGTCATGGCCGGGTGGAGCGACGGGCGCAACGCGGCGGGAATCGGCTCGGCGCTTCCACGGGTGATGTCCCAGCGGTCAGCTTGCATGGGGCGCTCCGGCAAGTCCGGCGGTACCCGCGGCATCGGTCTGAGGCTGCGCGGCTGGCGCCGCGTGGCGACGATCCACCCCAAAGGTCCAGCGGTCCAGCGCGGCGGTCAGCAGCATGCCGGCGGCGGCCAGCACGAAGGTCACCTCGATGCCGAAGCGGCTCACGATCAGCCCGGCGCCGAACGACGACAGCAGCACCCCCAGGTTCTGGAAGAAGTTGGCGATGCTGAAGTCCTTGGCGTAGGCGTCCGGCGTGCTGACCTTGAACAGCGTCACCTCCAGCTTCACGATGACCTGGAACATCGACCACCCGTACAGGCAGCGTCCGATCAGCACCAGCGCCGGCGACGGCGCCGCCTGCAACAGCAGCCCCACAGTGCCCAGCAGCAGGTTGCCGAGCGTATGGTCGAGCAGCTTGCGGCCGTCCCGCGTGGCCCGCTTGTTGGCGATCAGCGCCCCCAGCGCGACCACGCCCGGAATCGCGAACACCAGCCCTGTCAGCATCTGGTTGTGCATGCCGGAGATGGCTTCCCAGTACACCGAGAAGAACGGGCGGACGAGGTAGGCGCTGAAGTCGAACAGCAGCATCAGCAGGCTCAGGCGCAGGATCAGCCCCAGCGCGCCGCGCCGCGCCGTGCTGGCGGCACTGCCTGCCGCCGGCGGCGGCGCGTCGGTGCCCAGCACGCGCACCACCCGGCCGGTGCGGATCAGGTAGATGCACAGCGCCATCTGCACGAAGTCGCCAGCGGCCATCATCCACAGGCAGGTGCGCGGGCCGAACTGCTGGAGCGCCATCCCGCCCGCCATCGCCCCGAAGATGCCGCCGATATGCACCACCACCGAGAGCAGGCCGATGGTGGCGCCGTGCGTCTCGGCCTTCTCCAGCCGCATCAGGTACGGAAACATCAGCAGGTAGCTGCTCTTGGTCATGAACATCAGCATGGTCAGCACCCAGAAGGCGGTGACCGTCTCCGCCCAGGCGCTCAGGGCGCCGAAGGTGCCGGCTACGAGCTGGGTGTAGACCAGCAGGTGCATGGTTTCCACGCGCCGCGCCACGCGCGCCCAGAGCGGCAGCGTGCACATCACGGCGATGGAGATGGCGGCGATGTAGGCGCCCACGTGCACCGGGCTGGTGATGCCGTAGCGCACTTCGAAGAACTGCGGGTAGAACGCGATCAGGATGGCGTCGCTGATGACGCCGAACGCGGACATGATGACGATGGTGAGTCGCAGGCTCATGGTCTATCCCGCCACCGTGATCAGCTGCGCCAGCGCTGGCTGGGCCGGCATGGGCGTGCCGTTGCCGGGGGCCGGCACGGTTGCCGAAGCTTCCGTCGCCTCGATTCGCTCGAAGCCGCTGTTGGCGCGCGGGGCGAAGTCCTGGAACGTGGTGCGCGCCTCGGCGCGATAGTGGTCCACGCCGGTCAGCGCGTGCAGCAGCCGTGCATTGCGATGGCAGGCCATGCCCAGGTCCGGGTTGGTCAGGCCGTGGCTGTGGAAGCCGGCGTTCTGCACGAAGATCTCGTCGCCATGCACGTCTACCGCGAAGTTGCGCGCCTGCTGGTAGCGGCCACCCGCATCCCAGCGGATGCGCTCGCGAATGCCGTCGATAAAGGCCGGCACGCGATGCGTGTAGCCGGTCGCCATGACCACGCCGTCGGCCACGTGGCGGTAGGCCTCGCCCAGATCCATGTGGCGGAACGTCATCTCGTACTGGCGCGCGGCGGGGTCGAAGTGCATGCCGTCCAGCGCGAGGTTGGTCAGCAGTTGCGTGCGGGCCCCGGCGCGGTGGCGCTTTTCGTCGAGCGTGTCGTAGATCTGGTCGATCAGCGTCTTGTTGATGCCGTTGTAGATGCTGCGCTGGTCCTCCAGCACGCGCGTCTTCACGGATTCGCCCAGGTCGTAGAAGTGGTCGCTGTAGGCCGGCGAGATCAACTCCAGCGTGAGCTTGGCGTTCTCCATCTGGAAGAAGCGCGGCGAGCGGGTCACCCAGTTCAGCGTATAGCCGTGGGTGTCGCAGTCCTTGAGCAGGTCGTGGTAGACCTCGGCGCCGCTCTGCCCGCTGCCGATGACAGTGATGGTGCGGCGCTGCTGGAGCCAGCGCTTGTTGGCGAGGTAGGCGGAGGTGTGGATCGGCGCGTGCTCGCCCGCGCAGCAGGCGGGCAGGTTCGGCGTGCTGCCGATGCCGAGCACAAGCCGCCGCGCGCGATGCCGGAACGGCGTTCCGGTGTGCGTATCGACGCCACTCACCACGTAGCCGGGCAGCGACGGGTCGTGACGGATGTCGAGCACGTCCTGCCGATAGCGCACGTTGGGCAGCTGCCCGGCGGCCCACTTGCAGTAACGGTCGTACTCCTGCCGCGTCAGATAGAAGTTCTCGCGGATGTAGTAGTTGTAGATGCGGCCCTGCTGCTTGCAGTAGTTCAGGTAGCTGAAGCGGCTGGTGGGGTCTGCCATCGACACGAGGTCGGCCAGGAACGGGTTCTGCAACGTCGTGCCGTCCACGAGCATGCCCGTGTGCCAGCCGAACGCTTCCTTCTTCTCGAGGAACAGGCTGCGTACGCCGGGCAGCGGATCGGCCAGGCACGCGAGGCCGAGATTGAACGGGCCCAGTCCGACGCCGATAAAGTCATAAGGATCTTCATTGCTCATGTTTAGCCCTGGTGGATCGCGAAACAGGAAGGCTTCCGCAGTGGAAGGGGGATACCCATCAAGACGAATGGCCTCGTCATTCGTTTAGTTCGGCCATGTCATTCACTTAAAACATGCGGGGCTGTGCGGGCTCGCGTCATCGAAGCCGTGCTACGCGTGCCCGGGCACGCGCGAGGCACGCATGGCGCGTGCACGTGTGGAAGATCGGCAAGCGGAAGGAGAGCGGCGCGCGGCATCCACCGCGCGGCCGCAGAGATCAGCGGGCGACGGTCATCGCGCAGCCGTGCGCTCAGCGCGCGATATTCATCGCGCTGAGGGCGCTGCGCGCATCCTGGAGGATGAAGTTGACCATCGTGGCCGAGATGCCCAGCCGCTCGGCGATGCGTTTCTGCGTCTGGTCTTCGTAGTAGTACTGCACCACCGCGTCGCGCGTGCGCGAGGGCAGGCGCCGCATCGCGTCACGCAGGCAGGTGGTCTGCTCATGTGCCATGGCGATGCAGTCCGGCGAGTTGGTGTCGAGCGGTGCGTCCTGCTCTGGCACATCGCCGATGAATAGCCGCTTCTCCAATTGTTGGCGCCGGTAGCTATCCAGCGCGAGATTGCGCACCACCCGGCTGATGTAGCTGGCCTCGCTGCGCAAGGCTTCGGGGCAGGGGTCCTGACAGAGCTTGAGAAACGCGTCGTGCAATACGTCCTCGGCCAGGCAGGGGCAGCCCAGGATGCGGGTGGCAGCGTGAAGCAGGTTGCGCCGTTGCGTGATGAAGGTGTGGAAAACCGTGCCGGATGGATCGTGCGCAGGGGGCGTGTCAGCGCGGGCAGGGGGCGTGCGATCGTCGATCACTGTCATGTGAACTCCATGGGAAGGGCCATGCGTTCCCCGCAGCGGGGATGTACCGTTTTCAACGAGGCGCCCATCCTAAAGTAAATGCGAATCGTTCTTATTAATGACCGCGCCGCACAAGTGGTCACTGAGGACGAAAGCTGAACACAGACTTAAATGACGTGATATGCGAGGAAGATACGTCTTGTTACACGCACGATGGCGACAGCACGCCAGTGCAGGCCTTACCCATCGGTTGTAATTCCGGAGCGCTCCCTAGCCGGCACGCGGCCCCCAGGGCGCCCGGCACCGCACGTGCGGGACCGGCACGGCTTTCGCTACCTCATGAAGGGAAGCGGTGGTGATTTCCTCCCGCCGCAATCGATTTGCCATGTGGAGGTAAGCCATGAAGACGATGAAGACGATGCGAGCCAGCAGGGTGTTGGCCGCCGGGGCGCTGGCGCTAATGTCGGTGTCGGCGCTCGCGCAGATGACGCCGGGCCCGCGTGACCCCTACACGCAGGGCGGTGTTACGTCCACGCCGGTCGACCCCTCGACCAGCGGCGCGCGCGCGGGCGACAAGTTCGACCCGTACTCGCAGGGCGCGGCGCAACCGACGCGACAGGATCTGGCTCCGCAGCAACAGCAGCAGATGCAGATGCCTTCGCAAAAGTACGATCTGGTGCCGGGCGCGACGACCACGATCAATCGCAGCTATGGCAGCGCCGCCTATCAGGGCGACATGCGCTGGACCACGCCGAATCTTGGCCGGCCCATCGGCGAGCGGAATCGCTATCTTGATGGCGCCTGATCGTTGATCAGACCCCAATAAGAAACGCCCCCGGTAAAACGGGGGCGTTTCTTATTGAGGCGGCAAGGCGCAGTCGGATGCGTGAGCGTCACAAAAGTGCGCCATAATCCACTGAAGGCCGCTATCGGTACTCACCCGCCGTGTATTTCAGTGCATTACACGGCAAGTCCTGTCATCCAGATTCTTCTTCAAGCTGGTACGATGACGCGCATCTCGTCATTCGGCTATGGAACTAGTTGCAATCCCATTGGCCGAATGCTGCATTGCATCACGACGGCGACGGCTTCCCTGGAGGAGACGGTTGTCTTTACCCTGATACAAAGGGTGCCGCCGTGCGGTGCAGACATTACCGTGGCAATGCGCCGCCAGCAGGCATCGGGAAAACCGATTATTGTGGCGGCCGGCAAGACGTAGCGCGACGTTCAGATCGACGCACGGGCTGGCGCGAAGCACGGTGAACCGGACAAGCGAAGGAACGTGCAGGACATTTCAGAATACGGGGAGCAGGGCGGTTCCACGAACCCCCTGCGGCCGGACACGCGCGCGCGGCGCGGCCGGTCTTGTGTTTTCCTCCAGGCCAGCAAATGGCGAAAGCAGGGGCCCATGGCGACAATCCGCTGAACCCGACGACCGAATTTCGTGCCGGCGACCCGGCACGCCACTTGCGTCCACGCGCTGCGCCGTGGCGCCCGCCTGGTCTACGGGGCCAGGCCACAACATTCCGTTTCATCCTCGAGGAAATCGCTATGCAAGCAATGCGCGCCAGGCGTGCTTTGATTCCGGGCATGCTGGCCATCGCCGTCACGGTCCTTGCCGCCTGCGGCAAGGAAAACAAGCCGCCCGCAGCCCAGACGCCGGAAGTAAAGGTCGTGACGCTGAAGGACGAGACCGTGACACTCGACTCGTCGCTGCCCGGCCGGACCACGGCCTTCCGGATCGCCGAAGTCCGCCCGCAGGTGGACGGCATCATCCTGAAGCGGCTGTTCGTGGAAGGCTCCGACGTCAAGCAGGGCCAGCAGCTGTACCAGATCGACCCGGCTACCTACGAAGCCACGGCCAAGAGCGCCGATGCCACGCTGGCGTCGTCGCGCCTGCTCGCGGAGCGCTACGGGCGCCTGGTGGGCGAGGAAGCGGTCAGCAAGCAGCAGCACGACGAAGCCAAGGCTGCCTACCTGCAGGCCCAGTCGACGGCGGACCGTGCCCATATCAACCTGCGCTACACCAAGGTGCTGTCCCCGATTTCGGGCCGCATCGGCCGCTCGGTGGTCACCGAGGGGGCGCTGGTCACCAATGGCCAGGCCACCGCGCTGACCACCGTGCAGCAGCTGGACCCCATCTACGTGGATGTGACGCAACCGTCCACCACGCTGCTGCGGCTGCGGCGCGAACTGGCCGACGGCCGGCTCCAGGCCGCCGGCGCCAACGCTGCCAAGGTGATGCTGATGCTCGAGGATGGCAGCACCTATAAGGAAGCAGGCCGGCTGGAGTTCTCCGAAGTGTCCGTGGACCCGAGCACCGGCTCGGTCACGCTGCGCGCGGTGTTCCCGAACCCGCGCCACGAACTGCTCCCGGGCATGTTCGTGCACGCGCGGCTGGCCGAAGGCGTGAAGACCTCGGCCATCCTGGCGCCGCAGCGCGGCGTCACGCGTGACCTCAAGGGCCAGGCCACCTCGCTGGTGGTGAACGCCAACAATGAAGTCGAGCAGCGCGTGCTGAAGACCGACCGGACCATTGGCGACAAGTGGCTGGTCACGGACGGCCTGAAAGCCGGCGACCGGGTCATCGTGGAAGGCCTCCAGTTCGTGCGCCCCGGCGCCAAGGTCAAGGCCACCGAGGCCAGCGCCACCGCCACCGCCGCTACGGCCCCCAATGCCGCCTCGGCCCCGGCCGCCGCTTCCGCGCCCGGCGCGGCCAAGTCCTGACCGGGACCGACGCATGAGGAATCGCCATGTCTAATTTCTTCATCGACCGGCCGATCTTTGCCTGGGTGATCGCGCTGGTCATCATGCTGGCAGGGGGGTTGGCCATCCGGTCGCTGCCTATCAACCAGTACCCGGCCATCGCCCCGCCGACCATCGCCATTTCGGTGAACTACCCGGGTGCGTCCGCGCAGACCGTGCAGGACACCGTGGTGCAGGTCATCGAACAGCAGATGAACGGGCTGGACAAGCTGCGCTACATCTCGTCGGAGTCGAACTCCGACGGCAGCATGACCATCACCGTGACGTTCGAGCAGGGCACCAGCCCGGACATCGCCCAGGTGCAGGTCCAGAACAAGCTCGCCCTGGCCACGCCGCTCCTGCCGCAGGAAGTGCAGCAGCAGGGTATTCGCGTGACCAAGTCCGTGCGGAACTTCCTGGTCATCGTCGGCCTGGTGTCGACCGACCCCAGCCAGACGCGGGAGGATCTGTCGAACTACATCGTCTCGAACCTCCAGGATCCGATCTCGCGGACCGCTGGCGTGGGTGACTTCCAGGTGTTCGGCTCGCAGTACGCCATGCGCATCTGGCTGGACCCGGCCAAGCTCAACAGCTACCAGCTGGCGCCGCTGGACGTGAGCACTGCCATCAAGGCGCAGAACGTGCAGGTGGCCTCCGGCCAGCTGGGCGGCCTGCCGGCCGTGCGCGGGCAGCAGCTCAATGCGTCGGTGATCGGCAAGACCCGTCTCCAGACCGCCGAGCAGTTCGGCAACATCCTGCTGAAGGTCAATCCGGACGGCTCGCAGGTGCGCCTCAAGGACGTGGCCGACGTGGGCCTGGGTGGCCAGGACTACAACATCAACGCGCAGTACAACGGCCGCCCGGCTTCGGGTATCGCCATCCGGCTGGCCTCGGGCGCCAACGCGCTGGATACGGTGAAGGCCATCCGCGCCACGCTGAACCAGCTCGAGCCGTCGTTCCCGGCGGGCATGCAGGTGGTGTTCCCGTACGACACGACGCCAGTCATCGCCGATTCGATCCACGAAGTGGTGAAGACGCTGCTCGAAGCCATCGTGCTCGTGTTCCTGGTGATGTACCTGTTCCTGCAGAACTTCCGCGCCACGCTGATCCCGACGATCGCCGTGCCGGTGGTGCTGCTGGGCACGTTTGGCGTGCTGGCGGCGTTCGGCTACTCGATCAACACCCTGACGATGTTCGGCATGGTGCTGGCCATCGGCCTGCTGGTGGACGATGCCATCGTGGTGGTGGAGAACGTCGAGCGGGTGATGTCCGAGGAGGGGCTGGGGCCGAAGGAGGCCGCCCGGAAGTCGATGGGGCAGATCCAGGGCGCACTGGTCGGCATCGCGCTGGTGCTGTCGGCGGTGTTCCTGCCGATGGCGTTCTTCGGCGGCTCCACGGGCGTGATCTACCGCCAGTTCTCGATCACGATCGTCTCGGCGATGGTGCTCTCGGTGCTGGTGGCGCTGATCTTGACCCCGGCGCTGTGCGCGACCATGCTCAAGCCGATCGAGAAGGGCGACCACGGCGAGCACAAGAAGGGCTTCTTCGGCTGGTTCAACCGCAGCTTCATCCGCTCCACGCAGCGCTATGAGCGCAGCGTGGTCGGCATCCTGAAGCGGCGCGTGCCCTACCTGATCATCTACGTGCTGATCGTGGCGGGCATGGCCTTCCTGTTCACGCGCATCCCCACCTCGTTCCTGCCGGAAGAAGACCAGGGCGTGCTCTACGCCCAGGTGCAGACCCCGGCCGGCGCCACGGCGGAGCGCACGCAGGCGGTGCTCGACCAGATGCGGAACTACCTGCTCAATGACGAGGGCAAGATCGTCAGCTCGCTCTTCACCGTGAACGGCTTCAACTTCGCCGGCCGCGGCCAGAGTTCGGGCCTGGCGTTCATCCTGCTCAAGCCGTTCAAGGAGCGCGAGGGCGACGCCACCAGCGTGTTCGACCTCACCAAGCGCGCCCAGGCCAAGTTCAGCACCTTCCGGGACTCGCTGGCCTTCGCCTTTGCGCCGCCGGCGGTGCAGGAGCTGGGCAACGCCACCGGCTTCGACTTCTACATGCAGGACCAGGCCGGTCTGGGGCATGACGCGCTGATGGAAGCCCGCAACAAGTTCCTGTCGCTGGCCGCCAAGGACCCGGCGCTGCAACGCGTGCGCCCGAACGGGCTGAACGACGAGCCGCAGTACCAGCTAGAGATCGACGACGAGCGCGCCCGCGCGCAAGGCGTGTCGCTGGCGGACATCAACAGCACCATCTCCATCGCCTGGGGCTCCAGCTACGTGAACGACTTCATCGACCGTGGTCGCGTGAAGCGCGTCTACCTGCAGGGTCGCCCCAACGCGCGCATGAATCCGGAGGATCTGGACAAGTGGTTCGTGCGTAACGACAAGGGCGACATGGTGGCGTTCTCGACCTTCGCCACCGGCAAGTGGGGCTATGGCTCGCCCAAGCTCCAGCGCTACAACGGCGTGCCGGCGGTGGAAATCCTGGGCGAACCGGCGGCGGGCAAGAGCTCCGGCGAGGCCATGGCGGCGGTGGAGGCCATCATGAAGCAGATGCCGCAGGGCATTGCCTACTCGTGGACCGGCCTGTCGTACGAAGAGCGGCTGTCGGGCTCGCAGGCGCCGGCGCTCTACGCGCTGTCCCTGCTGGTGGTGTTCCTGTGCCTCGCCGCGCTGTATGAAAGCTGGGCGATTCCGTTCTCGGTGATGCTGGTGGTGCCGCTCGGCGTGGTCGGCGCGCTGCTGGCGACGATCGGCCGGGGCTTGTCCAACGACGTGTTCTTCCAGGTCGGCCTGCTGACGACCATCGGCCTGTCCGCCAAGAACGCGATCCTGATCGTGGAATTCGCCAAGGAACTGCACGAGCAGGGCAAGAGCCTGGTCGATGCGGCCGTGGAGGCGTGCCGGATGCGCCTGCGGCCGATCATCATGACCTCGCTCGCGTTCATTCTCGGCGTGTTCCCGCTGGCGGTGTCGCAAGGCGCCGGCTCGGGCAGCCAGCACGCCATCGGTACCGGCGTGATCGGCGGCATGCTCACGGCCACGGTGCTGGCCATCTTCTGGGTGCCGCTGTTCTTCGTGGTGGTGAACGCGCTCAAGGAGCGCCGCGAGAAGCACGATTCCTCCTCCCTCGAAAAGGAGGCCAAAGCATGAGACAAACGCTAATCAGCATGGCCGTCGCCGCTAGCGCGGCGCTCGCGGGGTGCAGCCTGATCCCGACCTACGAGCGTCCGGCGGCGCCGGTGGAAGCCGCCTATCCGCAGGGCGAAGCCTACCCGGCCGCCAACGGCGCCGGCCAGGTGCCACCGGCCGCGGAACTGGGCTGGCGCGACTACTTCGCCGATCCGCGCCTGCAGCGGCTGATCGACGTCGCGCTGCAGAACAACCGCAACCTGCGCGTGGCGGCCCTGAACGTGGAGGCGTACCGCGCGCAGTACCGCATCCAGCGCGCGGACCTGTTCCCGCAGGTGGGCGTGGCGGCGCAGGGCACGCGGCAGCGCGTGCCGGCCGACCTCTCCAGCACGGGCCAGCGGGTCATCAGCAGTTCGTATGGCGTGTCGCTGGGCACCACCGTGTGGGAAATCGACCTGTTCGGCCGGCTGCGCAGCCTGAGCCAGGCAGCGCTGGAGCAGTACTTCGCCAGCGACGAAGCCCAGCGCAGCACGCATATCGCGCTGGTGGCCAGCGTCGCCAACGCCTACCTGACGCTGCGCGCCGACGAGGCGCAGCTGAAGCTGACGCGCGAGACGCTGGTGACCTACGAGCGGACCTACAACCTCACGCGCCGCAGCTACGAGGAAGGCATTTCCTCGCGGCTGGACCTGCGCCAGTCGCAGACCCAGGTGGAAAACGCCCGGGCCTCGCTGAGCCGCTATACGCGGCTGGTGGCGCAGGACACCAATGCGCTGACGCTGCTCCTCGGCGCGAGCCTGCCGGCGGACCTGCCCGAAGGGCTGCCGCTGGATGGCAAGCTGGTGGCGGACGTGCCGGCGGGTTTGCCGTCTGACCTGCTCCAGAACCGCCCGGACATCCTCGCCGCCGAGCACCGCCTGCTGTCGGCCAACGCCGATATCGGCGCGGCGCGCGCGGCGTTCTTCCCGAGCATCTCGCTGACCGCCTCGGCGGGCACGGCGAGCCGCCAGTTGTCGGGGCTGTTCGATGCTGGTTCGGGCACGTGGCTGTTCTCGCCGCAGATCAACTTGCCGATCTTCACGGCGGGCAGCCTGAGCGCCAGCCTGGATTACGCGCGGATCCAGAAGGACATCAACGTGGCGACGTACGAGCAGACCGTGCAGTCGGCCTTCCGCGAAGTGGCGGACGGGCTGGCGGCGCGCGGCACGTACACGGAGCAGCTCCAGGCGCAGGTGCGCCTGGTCGAGGCGAGCCGGGACTACTTCCAGCTCGCCGAGGGTCGTTATCGTACCGGGGTGGACAACTACCTGACGCTGCTCGACGCACAACGCCAGTTGTACGCGCAGCAACAGGTGCTGATCGACTCGCGCCTCAACCAGCTGACCAGCGAGGTCAACCTGTACAAGGCGCTGGGCGGTGGGTGGAACGAGGTGACGGCGCAGGCGAAGGGCGGCTGAAGACGTTCTCCCCTCTCCTGCTTGCGGGAGAGGGGAGCCCAAGCCAGCGCTGCTACAGCGTCGACTTCCCGAACAAGCTTTCCAGCAGGTCCACCACCAGCTCGGCCGTCTGATTGTGGACGTCCCGGGCCGGGTTCAGCTCCAGCACATCGAGCGACCCCAGCGCCCCGGTATCCTCGATCATCTCCAGCGCCAGATGCGCCTCCCGATACGTCGGCCCGCCGCGTACTGGCGTACCCACCCCCGGCGCGATCTGCGCATCCAGAAAATCCACATCGAAGCTGACATGCAGATGCGTATTCGCGTCGATGCCGGCGAGCGCCTGCTCCATCGTCTGACGCATGCCGTTTTCGTCGATATAACGCATGTCGTAGACCGTCAGCCCCAGCTCGCGCAGGCGCAGCTTCTCCCCGGCATCCACGCTGCGGATGCCCACCTGGCGGATCGACTGGGCCGACATGGCCGGCGTGACGCCGCTCAGGGCGGTCAGCGGCGCAGGGCCGTCGCCGCACAGGCAGGCCACCGGCATGCCGTGGATATTGCCCGTGGGGCTGGTGCTGCCGGTGTTGGCATCCGCGTGGGCATCGAGCCACAGCACCAGCAGCCGCTTGCCGGTCTCGCGGCAGTGGCGCGCAGCGGCGCTGATCGAGCCGATGGCCAGGCAGTGGTCGCCGCCCATCAACAGCGGCATCTGGCCGCTGGCGAAGCAGGCATAGGCGGTGTCGAACACCAACTGGTTCCACGCCAGCACTTCCTGCAGGTGGCGCATGCCGTCGACGGGAAGCTGGCCGGGGTTGCCCGGGCCGCTGAGGTTGCCGAAGTCGGTCACCTGCAGTCCGTTGCGCGCCAGCGCCCCGGCAATATCGGCCACGCGCAGGGCCTCGGGCCCCATCGACGTACCGCGAATGCTGGCACCGACATCGGTGGGCGCGCCAATCAGCGTGACAGGATGCATGGGAGGCTCCGGTAGTTGCGGCTCCTCCCCATATTAGGCGCTATTCCGCCGCCGGGGCCGGCGCGCCCTGGTGGATAGGCGCCGACTGGATGGCGAACAGGGCCGCGCTGGCCGCCAGCCCCAGCCCGCCCGAGACCCAGAGCGCCTGTGCACCCCAGACGTCGATACAGAGCCCGAACAGCCACGGTGCCAGCGCCTGCGCGATGCGCGCCGGCACCATCAGCACACCCTGCCGATGCCCATACCCCTGCGGCCCGAAGATGACGAGCGGCAGCGTGCCCTTGGCGATGGTCAGGATGCCGTTGCCGGCGCCGTGCAGCACCCCGAACAGCGTGGCGGCCGGCGCGCCCGCGACCATGAAGGCCGCCGCGCCGATCGGGTGCAGGGCCGCCGCCAGCCGTGCCGACAGCAGCGGATGAACCTTGCGCAGCAATCCGAACTCCAGCAGCCGGGCGCCAACCTGCGACGGCCCGATCAGCGCGCCGACGAGCACGGCCGTCGCCAACGTGGCGCCGCCGGCCTGCAACAGCCGCGGCAGGTGCGCGGCCATGGCCGTGCTGATGAACCACGTCGCCGCGAACACGAAGGCCAGTACCCAGGTGGCCGGCGCGCCCGACGCCGGTCCGGGCGCCGCCGGTTTGCCGGCTGCGGGTGCCGTGGATGGGGGCGCCGGATCGGCCCCCGCGCGCGGCAGGCTCGCATTGAGCGCGAGGCCCACCGTCAGGTGCAAGGCGGCCCAGACCAGACAGGCCACGCGCCAGCCATAGTGGCTCTCCAGCCAGGACGACAGCGGCCATCCCACGGTGCTGGCAAAGCCGGCGATCAGCGTGATGCCAGTGATCGCATTGCGCGAGCGCGTGCCGTACAGGCGCACCAGCGTGGCGAACGCCGCTTCGTAGAGCCCGCTGCCCATGCCGATGCCGATGACGAGCCACGCCAGGAACAGTCCCACGCTTTCCCGGGCCAGGCCGAGCCCCGCCAGGCCGGCCGCGAAGACGAGGCTGGTGGCCATCAGCACCGGCCGTCCGCCCAGCCGGTCGATCAGCCGGCCCGCGTAGGGGCCGAGCAGCGCCGAGACCACCAGCGCGGCGCTGAACGCCGCGAAGACCGTCGGCACCGACACGCCGGTGTCGCGCGCCATCGGCACCGCGAGCATGGCCACTAGATAGTAAGAGGATGCCCAGGCGAGCGTCTGTGCAGCCCCGAGCCGTGCCACGAGGCTGCCATTCGGTACGTCGGTCATGGTTGGCCTTATTCGACTTCGCCTTCGTCGGTGTCGCCCGCAGCCGCTTGGCGCTCGTGGTCCATCGCCGCTGCCGCCAGCGCCGCCGCCCGGGACGGCGCAGCGTCCTTGCGCTCGCTGTAGCGGTCGGTCAGGTAGTCGGAGCGGTCCCGGATCAGCAGCGTGAACTTGTACAGCTCCTCCATGACGTCGACCGCGCGGTCGTAGTAGGCGGACGGCTTCATGCGCCCGGCGTCGTCGAATTCCTGGTACGCCTTGGCCACGGAGGACTGGTTGGGAATCGTCACCATACGCATCCAGCGGCCCAGCACGCGCAGCGCGTTGACGGCGTTGAACGACTGCGATCCGCCGCAGACCTGCATGACCGCCAGCGTGCGGCCCTGCGTAGGGCGGATGCCGGCGCTTTCCAGCGGCAGCCAGTCGATCTGGTTCTTGAACACCGCGGTCAGCGTGCCGTGGCGCTCGGGGCTGCACCAGACCTGGCCTTCCGACCATGCGGACAGCTCGCGCAGTTCCACCACCTTGGGGTGATCGGCGGGCACGCTGTCAGTGACCGGCAGGCCGCTCGGATCGAACACGCGCGTCTCGGCGCCGAAGTGGCGGAGGATGCGTTCGGCTTCCAGCGTCAGGAGCCGGCTGTAGGACGTCTCGCGCAGCGAGCCATAGAGCAGCAGGATGCGGGGCGGATGGGTGCTGACCCGCGTGGGCTCGAGCTTCTGGACGTCGGGCGTCTCCAGCAGCGCCGGCACGACATTGGGCAAGGCAATCGTCATGGACCCACCCTCCGGCCCTGCGCGTCGATGACCACCTCGCCATCCTCCTTGGTGAACGGGCTTTGCTGCGGCGACGGCAGGATATCGAGCACAAGTTCAGACGGCCGGCACAGCCGCACGCCGAGGTCGGTCACGACGAACGGGCGGTTGATCAGGATGGGATGGGCGAGCATGGCGTCAAGCAACTGGTCATCCGTCAATGCCGGATCGGCCAGCCCCAGCGCGGCGTAGGGCGTGCCCTTTTCGCGAATCGCCTCGCGCACGGTCAGCCCGGCTTGTCCGATCATGGCCTGCAACTGCGCCCGCGACGGCGGCGTGTGCAGATATTCGATGACTTGCGGCTCGATCCCGGCATTGCGGATCATCGCCAGCGTGTTGCGGGACGTGCCGCAATCAGGATTGTGATAAATCGTGACAATCATCTTGGTTCCTCAGGGGAGCTTGGCCTCGTACCACCGCTGCGAGCGGTTGACGATGTGGACGACCAGCAGCATGACCGGCACCTCGATCAGCACGCCGACCACCGTAGCCAGCGCCGCGCCGGACTGGAAGCCGAACAGGCTGATCGCCGTGGCCACGGCCAGTTCAAAGAAGTTACTCGCGCCGATCAGGCTGGACGGCCCCGCCACGCAGTGCGCCACGCCAAGCCGGCGATTGAGCAGGTAGGCGAGACCGGAATTGAAGAAGACCTGGATCAGGATCGGCACCGCCAGCAGCGCGATGACCATCGGCTGGTCGATGATCGCCTTGCCCTGGAAGGCGAACAGCAGCACCAGGGTCAGCAGCAGCGCACTAATAGAGTAGGGGCCAAGGTGTCGGAGCACGCGCTGGAAGTGCGCCGCGCCGCGCGCCAGCAGCAGCTTTCGCGCGATCTGCGCGATGACCACCGGCACCACGATGTACAGGCCGACCGAGGTCAGCAGGGTGTCCCACGGCACCGTGATCGACGACAGGCCGAGCAGCAGCGCTACCACCGGCGCGAAGGCCACGACCATGATGGCGTCGTTCAGCGCCACCTGCGACAGCGTGAAATACGGATCGCCTTTGCAGAGCTGGCTCCAGACGAACACCATCGCCGTGCATGGCGCAGCCGCCAGCAGGATCAGGCCGGCCACATAGCTGTCCAGCTGATCGACGGGCAGCAGCGGCGCGAACAGGTGCCGCACGAACAGCCAGCCCAGCAGCGCCATCGAGAACGGCTTGACGGCCCAGTTGATAAACAGCGTCACGCCGATGCCGCGCCAGTGCGATTTCACCTGCCCCAGCGCCGTGAAATCGATCTTCAGCAGCATCGGGATGATCATCACCCAGATCAGCACGCCCACGGGCAGGTTGACCTGCGCGTACTCCATGCGTCCGATGGCCTGGAACGCGCCGGGCAGCATCTGGCCGAGCGCGATGCCGACCACGATGCACAACGCCACCCAGACGGTGAGATAGCGTTCAAAGAATCCTATGGCGGGCGCGGAGGCGGCTCGGGCTGGCGCTGCAATGTCCGGGCTGCTCATCCTTCGGCTCCCTGCAACGGCGGGGTGGCGCAAGCCGCCGTCGGCCCGCACGGGTTGCCGCCGCAGCAGTTCTCGGTGAGGAAGCCGATCAGGTCGTTCATGGTTTCGTAGCGGGCGGTGTAGATGACCGACCGTCCGGCCTGCCGGCTGTTGGCGAGGCCGGCCCGGTGCAACTCCTTCAGATGGAAGGAAAGCGACGAGGCCGGCACATCCAGCAGTGTGGCGATCTGCCCGGCGGGCAGGCCCTCCGGCCCGGCCTGGACCAGCGCGCGGAACACCGCCAGCCGGGAGGCATGGGCGAGAGCGGCAAGCGCTTCAATGACTTGAGAAGATTCCATATTTCGAATGTAGTCGAAATATCAAATCGAAGCAACGGGGCGCTCGTACGTTCCGCCCTGCAAATTAAGGAAATTTCGACCTATAATCATTGACCGCACAACGATTGATCGGGCAATAGAATGACTTCCGCGTCGCAAGAAGGGCAGGGCGCTCCACATACGTCCGGCAACGGGCAAATCCTGCCGTTCCGGGAATCGCTGCTGGCGATGATCGGCATCGCCTTCGTGGTGATGCTCGTGGCGCTGGACCAGACCGTGGTGGCCACCGCGCTGCCGACGGTGGTCGCCGAACTGCAGGGCTTCGAGTACTACGCCTGGGTCGCCACGGCCTACCTGCTGACGTCGGTCGTCACCGTGCCGATCTTCGGCCGGCTGGGCGACTACTACGGCCGCAAGCCCTTTGTGCTGGTGTCGATCGTGGTCTTCCTGGTGGCCTCGGTGCTGTGCGGCATGGCGCCCAGCATGCCGTTCCTCGTGGCGGCGCGCGCCCTGCAGGGCATTGGCGGCGGCATGCTCGTGGGCACCGCCTTCGCCTGTATTCCCGATCTGTTCCCGGACCCGCACGTGCGCCTGCGCTGGCAGGTGATGATGAGCACCGCATTCGGGCTCGCCAATGCCATCGGCCCGTCCATGGGTGGCGTGCTGACCGAATGGTATGGCTGGCGCGCGGTGTTCTATATCAATGTGCCGGTGGGCCTGCTCGGCCTGCTGTTCGCGTGGCGCTACCTGCCGCATCTGCGCCATCAGGCGCACAAGGGGCCGATTCGCGTGGACTGGCTGGGCGCGCTGCTGATCGCGGCGGGGCTCGGCTGCCTCCAGCTCTCGGTGGAATGGCTGCCGGAGCGCGGGCTGGATATCGTGACGATTGGCCTGGCCGTGCTGTCCGTGGCGTCGTTCGTCGGCCTCTGGCAGTGGTCGCACCGCGCGGCGGACCCCCTGCTGCCGCTCGACATGTTCCGCAATCCGGCGCTGGCCTCGCTGTTCGTACTTGGCGTGCTGGGCGGGTTTGCGATGTTCGCGCTGCTGCTCTACGCGCCGCTGCTGTTCCAGGGCGGGTTTGGCTATTCGCCGAAGGAGGCCGGACTGCTGGTGACGCCGATGGTGGTCTGCATCACCATCGGCAGCATTCTCAATGGCCGCATCATCACGCGCATTCCGGTGCCGAACAGCATGCTTTATGCGGGATTCGCGCTGCTGGCGCTCGCCTGCCTCGGTTTGTCGCAGGCCACGCGCGGCATGCATCACATGGTGCTGCTTGGGACCATGCTGCTGGCCGGCCTCGGGCTCGGCTTCGTGCTGCCGAACCTGACTGTGTTCGCCCAGCAGACGGCCGGCCGCGCCCACCTCGGCATTGCAACAGCGATGTTGCAATCGTTGCGGATGGTAGGCGGCATGGTCGGCACCGCGCTGGTTGGCACGATGGTGACGCGCAGCTATACCGGAGGCGTGGAGCGTGCGTTGCAGGCGGCCGGCGCGTCGGACTGGGCCGGGCGGATGACCGACCCCCAGATCCTGATCGACAAGGTCGCGCAAGCAGAATTGCTGACCAACCTTCAGGAGGCAGGGCACAATGGAGCCCTGCTGCTCGAGCATGCGCGCCAATCGCTCGTCGGGGCCATCCATCTTGGCTTGCTCGTGGCGGCGATTGCGGCCCTGGTGGGGCTCTGGCGCGTACGCCGGGTCCCGCCGGTGAAGCTGACGCGGGTGCAGGAGCCCGCGATGGCAGCCGACTGATCCGCCTGAGATCACGGCGCCCCCGCGGATGCAAGCGTCCGCCTAAAGGAGATTCGGAGTGGAACTGGAGCGACAAAGCCTGGCCGTACTGCAACAGTTTGGACGCACTTACCGCGCCTATGCGGCGGCGTTCGAGCAGCGCATCGGCCATCCGCTGCCGCGCTGGCGCATCTTGTCCGCGCTGCATGGCCACGATGGCCCCATCGCGCAAAAGCCGCTGGCGGACCGCGTCGGCATGGACCCCGGCGCCCTCACTCGCCAGTTGAAGGCGTTGCAGGAACTGGGCTGGATCGAACGCACCACGAGCGAGCGCGACAATCGCATGACCAATGTCACGCTGACCCCGCTCGGGCGCGATATCGTCGAGCAGGCCCTGCCGCGCCGCTCGACCTTCCTCCAGGACGTGCTGGCCGATGTGTCCGAGACGACCATGCACAACCTCTCCAAGGGTCTGGCGCAGCTCGAGGCGGGCATTGCCGATGCCGCGGCCCGCACCGTGGCCGAGCGCGACGCCGCCTGAGCCGGTCCCCCATCCTTCCGCTATCCCGCTATCCCGCTATCCCACCTTCCCGCCCAGCAGCGCCGCAATGGCCAGCGGGTTGGTCGGGAAATACAGATGCACATATGACGCCGTGAGCGAGCCGGTCTGGTAGACCGCCTCGCCCGGCGCGCCATCGCGCGGGGACACCGCCCGCACCGCCGGCGCCAGCGGCGAATCGGTCTTCGAATAGTGGAAGGTGTGGCCGCGCAGGGGTTCTCCGGGTTTGTCCGGCAGACCCGGAAACGTTACGGACTGGTGGCCGATGGCGGCAAGCCGCCGCTGCATCGTCACTGTGCCCGGCAACAGGCCGGCCATCTGGTGGCTGACGCCTTCCTTGTCTACCAACGTATCGAACAGCGCCATCATGCCGCCGCACTCGGCCAGTATCGGCAGGCCGTCCGCATGGGCGCGCCGCAGTGCCGTGCGCATGTCGGCATTGGCCGCGAGCGTGGCGCCGTGCAGCTCCGGATAGCCGCCGGGCAGCCACAGCGCGTCGCACGCGGGCAGCGCGCGGTCGCGCAGCGGCGAGAACCACACCACATCGGCGCCGAGCGCGAACAGCGTGTCCACATTGGCGGGATAGATAAAGCGAAACGCGTCGTCGCGGGCAATCGCCACGGTCTTATGTGCCAGCGGGCGCGGGCCGGGCGCAGCCGGCGGCGCTGGCGCCGGGAAGGGCACAGCGGGCGGCAACTGGCCGATCGGCAAGGCTTCCAGCGCGTCGGCCATGCGGTCGAGGCGCTCGATCAGGTCTGGCAGTTCGTCGGCGCTGAACAGGCCCAGATGGCGCTCGGGCAGGCTCGCCGCCGCGTCGCGCGCCAGCGCACCGGCCCAGCCGATGTCCGCCGGCAGGCTTTCGCGCAGCAGGTCGGCGTGGCGCGCCGTGCCGACCCCGTTGGCCAGTACGCGCATTGGCGGCAGCGGCGCCCCATAGTGCGCCAGCCCGTAGGCCAGCGCGCCGAAGGTCTGCGCCATGGCGCCGGCCTGGATCACGGCCAGCACCGGCAGGCCGAAGCGCCGCGCCACGTCGGCGCTGCTCGGCGTGCCGTCGTGCAGGCCCATCACGCCTTCCACGAGGATCAGGTCGGCCACTTCCGCCGCCTCGGCCAGCCGCGCGCGCGCGTCGGCCTCGCCCGTCATCCAGAGATCGATCGAATGCACCGGCGCGCCGCTGGCCGCCGCCAGCAGCGTCGGGTCGAGGAAGTCCGGGCCAGTCTTGAATACGCGGACGGTGCGGCCCTGGCGGGCATGCAGCCGGGCCAGCGCGGCCGTGACGGTGGTCTTGCCTTGCCCGGAAGCCGGGGCGGCCACGAGCAGGGCGGGCACGGCGCGGCCGGGGGTGCCGGGGGTGCCGACGGGCGGCGGGGTGGTTGTGGCAGTTGTGGCGGGATGGTGTTCGGGCATGTCGGTAGGTGGCGCATGACAACGGTGTCCTACGGCGAAATCGATTATAGCGAGCGGCCGCGATGGCAATGGCTTCGGTTTTGCTTCGGTTTTGCTTCGGTCTTGCTTCAGTTTGGACTCAGTGTTGTCTCAGTTTCGCCCCAGGGGCAGGACGACGCCCTGCAGCGCCGCGCATTCGAACAGTTCGCGGTCGTTGCTGACGCCGAGCTTGTGCATCGCGCAGTTCTTTTGCCGGCTGATGGTCTTCACGCTGCGGCACAGCGTGGCGGCGATCTCCGTGACCGTGCGCCCGGTCAGGTACAGCCGCAGGACCTCGGTTTCGCGCGCGGACAGGCGCTGCACGCCATTTCGCCCGCACGGCAGCATGGTGCGCAGCTCGGTGGGCGCCAACGCGCGCAGCGCGGACTTGCCGATGTAGGTGAAGCCGCGCTGCGCCCGCGCGATGGCGGTGACGATCTCGGTCAATGGGCAATCCTTGAGCAGCAGGCCATGGACGTGCGCGTCCAGGATCGTGCGCAGGACCAGTGGATTGGTGATCATCGTCAGCACGATGATCGACAGCGCGGGGTAGCGCCGCCGCAGGCTGGTGATCAGCCGCACGCCGTCCAGTTCGGCCGGGCCGGGCATGTGGTAGTCCGTGACCACCACGTCGGGCTGCAGAATTTCCACCTGTTGATGCAGTTCTGTTGCGCTTGCCACTTCCCCGCAGACTTCCCAACCCGTCTGTGTCTGCAAGCACGCGCGGATTGCCGCCGTAATGACGGGATGGTCGTCGGCCAGCAAAATCCTCAATGTCATCCAATGCCTCCTGTGCACATGGGTCCGATACGACTTTTGGCAGGCGTGAAAAAAGGCGCCGCACGCGGGAGGGCGTGCGGCGCAAACACGCAGGCAACTGCGTGCACGCGTGCGCGCGGACCAAACGGGATACGACCCGGCGCACGTCAATGCCCGCTGAGATTAATGCGGACTCCTGCGCAAATGATTTGAGACGATTCGGAAAATGCAGGCGGCTGAGAGCCGGGACTTGCGCGGCAGGGGTTGGCCGGAAAGGAAAGACCCCGCGCGGCGGTTACCGCGCGGGGTCCGAGGGTGTCACGGAGGGTGTCCCGGCGCCGGGGCGCCGGGGGAGGAGCGTCAGGCCACCGCCAGGCGGCGCGGCTCTGGCCGGCCCTGCCGGCGGTTCTCGATGGCGCGGATGGGGTCCCGTAGCACGGCGGCGCCCACGTCCATGATGTCGCGCATCGCCACGCGGTCCGGGGTTTGCTCGGCGGTCCAGAACTGGAGCGAGGCCCAGCCCGGGAAACTGCCCGGCGGCGCCAGCAGGCGCGTCTTGCGGTCGCGCGTGACCAGCGGCACGTTGAAGTCGAGTACCGGGCAGATGCCGCCGGCCGCGTGCAGCAGGGTGATCTGCGTGTGCCACGACGGCACCACAGTCTCCCGATGCCCCGGCGTATTGGCCTGCCGCGCCAGGAACGCCCGCAGCGGGCTGCCGGCCTCGCAGTCTTCCTGCAGCAGGATCCAGTCGCTCTCCGCGTCGTCGGGGCCATGGGCGCGCGCCGCACTGACCAGCCGGCGCGGCGTGGCGAGGATGCTGTGCGGCATCACGCCGTCTGGCACGGTGGCGCCATCCACCACGAAGGCGCAATCGAGCTGACCGGTATCCAGGCTGCCGGCCAGGGAGGCATCGGCAATGACCGGCCGGGTCACAAAACTGTCTTGCGGGAATTGCTCGCACAGCGTGCTGAGGATCTCGGTGATGACCGGATCGCCAATCGACGATGAAAAACCAATGGAAATACGACGTCCGCTGGGGCCCGGTTGCGCGCTTTCGGCGAGCGGACGCACGAGCAGATTCCATTTGGCGAGAATCTGCCTGGCAGTATGCTCGAGCCGCAGCGCATGGGGCGTTGGCTCCAACGTGCCATTGCGCTTGACGAACAGCGCGTCGCCGGTGATCTCGCGCAGCCGCGCAAGGCTATAGGCCACGGTGGGGACACGGCCCTGGGTACAGGCGGCCACCGCGTTGAGGTCCCGATATTCCATCAACAGGACAAAGACGTGCAAAAGCTTGGTGCTGACGTGCCGCATGCTGACTTCTCCCGATCCAGATTGTTGGTTTTATTTTTTGTGGGCACTAAGGAAGTTGCGACTTCCTGCCTGTGTGGTCGCGGCTTGAAAGCGCGTCGGCACCCCCGTGCCGGACCAAGCCGAAACTGCCAGGACTTATGAACTGCTAGAGGGCGGGGAATTGCAAAGTGGTCAAGAGTCGCCCGGGTTACCGAAATCTGCAGTGCATGCCACGGGTTCGCCGCGCGACGCCGAAGCGTTGCATGGCACGTGACGTTAGCAGTGGTCCCCTTCTTCCTCAGGCCGGTTGGCGGCGGCAATGAAATCCGCGCCGATAGTCGCCTGTCCGAGAGCGCGCAGTGTCACTCTTTGCAGGCGTTTCGAAATTTAGTTGGTGCCGAGGAATCTTAATACATCATTTAGCAAACTACTAGGAACTCGGTTCGATTCCTGACACAGCAGGGATGCATATCGGGCCTTATGTCCGGACAATCAGACAACGCGAAAGCCGTGCCTGGCGCGCCTTGCAGGGCGATGGCCGACCCGCGTGACCGGCGTTTGCAAGTGTGAGCCAGCAATGTCCGACGGGTTTGAAGCGGCTGTCCGGCAGTGAGTGATGACATGAATTTGTCCAATTTGGAATACCGAAATTTGCGCCATTTCCCTGTCAACATCGGACACGCCTGACACGGACTCGGACCACGCGGGGCACGCGGCCGGGTCGTTAATTTGCTTAACTCGCGCTGCAAAGACACTGAATTCCTTTTGCCCGGGCATTGGGCTACCTTACCGGCAGGGTGGGCTGGCCGCGTGCATGCGCGGGGCGAGCGCTTGGTGCAAGCGGAGGCATTCGGATGAACAGACGCTATTCGGAGGAGCAGATCCGCATGTACCTGGCCGAGGCCGCCAGTGGGGTGCCCGTGCGGGAACTCTGCGCGCGCTATGGTTTCAGCGATGCGTCGTTCTACGGATGGCGTGCGAAGTACGGCCCGGCACGCGAGTCCGATGTGCCGGACGGGCGCCGCATGCGCCAGTTGCAGCAGGAGAACGCGCGTCTTAAGAGTATGCTTGCGGACGCACTGCTCAAGCTCGAGCTGCTGCGCAACCGTACCGGCCGCAATGGCGATGGCAACGGCAAGGACCGCTAGCGCATAGCGCGCGGATCGCCGTTGCCGGGCGCGCGGGCCGGTGTTTTTTATCATCATGGCGATGCATGCGTGCATCGCCGGCAGTTTCCGGAGTTTCCTGGTGAAGAGGTTTTTCGTAGCGTGGGGTGTGGGGTTTGGGTTGTTGATGACAGCGGGCATGGCATGGGCGCAGACGCCGCCGATCGACCCGGGCACGCCGATGATCGCGCCGCCGCCCCCGCGCATGCTCGACCCGGCCACGGCGACGCTCAACGGCGAAGGTGCCACGCCGGGCGTCTCGCAACGCGAGCATTGCCGGCAACTGCTGGACCAGATCAACGGCCTGTCCAAGGAGCCGCAGCAGTGGGAACAGGGCAAGTCGTCCGTGACCACGGCGGATGGCCGCACCTATTCCACGCTGGAACGCGCGCCTGATCGCAAGCGGCTGGAAGAGGCCTATCGCCAGGAGTGCGCGCAGTCGGCCAGGTAGTACCCCCTCGTCCGTCCTCATCCGTCATTGTGGGAGCCAATATGTACCGGTTGCGACGTATTCTGGCGTGGTGCTGTGGATGGATGTTGTTACTCGGCGGCGGGACCGCCTGGGCGCAGGCCAAGCTCGACAATGCGCATCTCGACCAGTTGCTGGCGCCCGTGGCGCTCTATCCGGACGCGCTGTTGTCGCAGGTGCTGATGGCGTCGACCTACCCGGCCGACGTGGCCGCGGCGGCGGAATGGTCGAAGGCCAATGCCAGCCTGTCCGGCGACGCGGCAACCAAGGCGGTGGCCAACGAACAGTGGGACCCGAGCGTGCAGTCGCTCGTCGCCTTCCCGTCCGTGATGGATATGATGGGCCGCCAGCCGCAATGGGTGGGCTCGGTGGGCGACGCCTTCCTCGCCCAGCCCGATGATGTGATGGACTCGGTGCAGCGCCTGCGCGTACAGGCCCAGAAAGCCGGCACGCTGAAGACCACCGAGCAGCAGAAGGTGGTGACACAGCAGTCCGGCGGCACCACCATCGTGCAGATCGAGCCCGCCAATCCGCAAGTGGTCTATGTGCCGACCTACAACCCCACGGTGGTCTACGGCGCGTGGCCCTATCCGGCGTATCCGCCAGCCTACTATCCACCGCCGCCCGGATCGGTCTTCGCCAGCGCCGTGGTGGCGGGCGTGGGCTTTGGCCTGGGCGTGGCCGCGGTCAATTCACTGTGGGGCGGGTTCAACTGGAACTCGCACGACGTGAACATCAACGTCAATCGCTACAACAATATCAATGTGAATCAACGGCTCGATGTGAACCGCTCGAACGTGAACTGGCAGCACAACCCGGCCAATCGCGGCAACGTGCCGTACAAGAATTCGAACGTGGCGAATCGCTTCGACACGCAGCGGCAGCAGGGGCTGGCGAACCGGCAGGCGGGGCAGGGCGGGCAGCGGCTTGGGCAGGGCGGCCAGGGCGTGCAGGGTGGCCGGCCTACGCCGCAGGCGGGCTCGCGCGATGCCGCGCGTGACCGCGCCGCGCAATCGTTCCAGGGCCGCACGGGCCAGTCGATCGCCGGACACGGGCCGAACGTCAATCGCGGCGGTGGGGGCGGCGTGCAGAATCCCCGGCCCGCCGGCGCCGATCGGCAGCGGGCCGACCAGTCCGCCGCGCGCGACCGCGCACGGGACAGCAATCGTAATAGCGCCTTGCGCGATGCCGGCAACGGCGACCGCATGCGGCAGCAGGTGCAGCGCGGCGGGAATGCCGGTGGCATGCAACGCGCCAGCCATCCGGCGCAGCGGTCCATGCCGCAACGTGGTGGCGGTGGAGGGGGAGGGGGCGGCGCGCACTTCGGTGGAGGAGGCGGCGGTGGTGGCGGTCATCTTGGACATGGTCGGAGATAAGACATGATGAGAGCGACGTTGTCCGCCACCATGACGCGTATCGTGCGCCGGGTCCTGGGCGCCGCGATGCTGGCCGTGCCGTTGCTGGCGGTGTCCGTGCCGGCGCAGGCGCAGCGGGTCTATCCCTCGCCCGAGGCTGCCTCGGACGCCCTGGGCGACGCCATCGCCCGCAGCGACCATGACGCGCTCAAGGGCGTGCTCGGCCCGAACTACCGGACGCTGCTGCCGCCGCAGGGCGTCGATCAGGAGGATATCTACGAGTTCCTGGCCGCGTGGGCGCGCCACCATGCGGTGGAGCGCGCGGGCGAGGATACGGCGCGCGTAGCGGTCGGCGAGAGCGGCTGGACCTTCCCCGTGCCCATCGTCAAGCGCAAAACGGGCTGGCAGTTCGACATGCCGGCTGGTCAGCGCGAGGTGCATGTGCGGCGCATCGGCCGCAACGAACTGGTGACGATGGACACCCTGCTCCAGCTGGCGGACGCGCAGCAGCGCTACGCCGAGCTGGCCGGCAATGGCCGCTATGCGGCCCAGCTCGTCAGCAGCCCGGGCAAGACCAACGGGCTCTACTGGCCGTCTTCGTCGGCCGAGAATGACAGCCCGCTGGGCCCCGATGCGCTGGCGATGGGCCCCGACACTCCGCCAAACGAGGCGTTCTACGGCTACCGGTACCGCATCATCGCCGCGCCGAAGGGCAGCAACGCGAAGTACGCGATCGTCGCGTGGCCGGCCCGCTATGGCGACAGCGGCGTCAACACCTTCATCCTGGACAGCGAGCGCCAGTTTTATGAGCGCGACCTGGGAACAGCCACCGCCAGCCGGGCTGCCGCATTGCGCACATTTTCGCCCAAGGGGTGGACGCGGGTAGCGGAACAGTAGATCCGGTTACTCTGCCGCATCATCTGTCGAACAGGCGCCTATATGGCGCCTTTTTCTTTCTTTTCCTGCTAAACGGCACAACGGTGCGCCCGGGCTCCATGGTAGCTGGCCGCCCTCCAGGCAAGGGGAAAACTGTTTCGAAATCTAATGTTGTGCTTTGCAGACAATGCCGCCAATCCATCACGCCGACTATGGTATGCTGCGTCGCACAATAGCGGAGGAGACCCGTTCCTAGATGAGCAGGAGTCTTCATATGGCCAAAAGCCTGTCGACGGACTGGGAAACGCAGCTGCGACAAATCGGTCGCACGCAATTCCGGACCGCAAAGCAAATCCGAACATGGCTGGGGCGCCTTGACTTGGCGTCTCCGGCAACCCGCCGCCGCATGCCGGCCCCGGGTGATACCGCGCCGGGTGACCTGCCCGGCACGTGGCAATCCTTGAAGCTCAGCCTCGCCCCATTGCCGGGCGAACTGGTGCCGCAGCTCTCGTATCGTCTCTATATTCCAGCCGGTGCCAAGGGCGCGTTGCCCGTGGTGATGATGCTGCACGGCTGCCAGCAGACGCCGGAAGACCTGGCGGCCGGCACGCGCATGAACGCGCTGGCCGAGCGCGAGGGCTTTATCGTCGCCTATCCGCAGCAGCCGCTGCGGCGCTCGGTACATCGGTGCTGGCAGTGGTTCGACCTCGCCGCCGGCGAAGGCGGGCGCGAGGCGCAGGCCGTGGCGATGCTGATCGACGAACTGGCGAGCCGCCCCGACGTGCGCGCGGACCAGATCTATCTGGCGGGACTTTCCGCCGGGGCGGCGATGGCCGCAGTAGTGGCGTTGCGCTATCCAAGCAAGGTGGCGGCCGTGGGGCTGCATTCGGGCGTGGTGATCGGCGCTGCCGATACGCCCCGGGCCGGGCTCCGGGCAATGCAGCATGGCTCCCAGGCTGAACCGGCCTGGCTGCTCGACGCCGCCGGTGCGGTGCCGGGCGGCCCGGTGATGCCGGCCATCGTGCTGCACGGGCTGGCCGACGAGGCGGTGCACCCGATCAACGGCCGCCTGCTGGCGCGCCAGTTCCTGGCCTACAACCGTCTCGATGACCGTCTGGGCACCACGGCCGCCAATGACGCGCCGCCGGTACCGGATGGCGATTTCCGCGACGCCCGCTTCGGCCGCTGGAATCGCGATCTTGTGCGGCTGGTGGAAGTTGCCGGTCTGGGCCATGCCTGGAGCGGCGGCGACGGCAAGGTGCAATATCACAGCGATACCGGCCCAGACGCCAGCAAGCTGATGTGGCAGTTCTTCCGCGATCACCGACGCGGCGGGGCATAAAAAAACGGGGAAGGCCAGCAGCCTTCCCCGTTTTTCTTTGCGTCGGGAATCGGGACGTCAGTAATCGGAACGTCAGTGCGAACGCTTCCGCACGAACAGCGCCGTCACCACGCCAATCACACACACCGCCACCACGTAATGCGCCGGGGCGAGCGGGTCGTTCTTGAGCATCAGCGTCACCGCCACCGGCGTCAGGCCGCCGAAGATGGCGTAGGCCACGTTGTACGAGAAGGACAGGCCCGAGAACCGCACCTGCGGCGGGAAGGCATGTACCAGCACGTATGGCACGGCACCGATCGAGCCGACGAAGAAGCCGGCCACCGCGTACAGCGGAATCAGCAGGTCTGGGCGCGCGCCAATCGTCGTATAGAGCACATAGGCGCTGATGGCGAGCAGCGTGCCGCCCACCGACAGCGTCAGCCGGGCGCCGAAACGGTCGGCCAGCAGGCCGGCCACGATGCAGCCGACCGACAGGCACAGCGTGGCGATGCTGGTGGCCAGTTGCGCGGTGCGGCCGTCGAAGTGATATGACTTCTGCAGGAAGCCCTGCGTCATCAGGATCACCACCACGATGCCGGCGGACAGCATCCACGTGAGCAGCATCGACACGACTACCGCGCCGCGATGGTCGCGCACGACAGACTTCAGCGGCATTTCGGCGGCGAGTGCCTTGCGCTTCTGGAGTTCGGCGAACACGGGCGTCTCGTGCAGCCAGCGGCGCAGGTACATCGAGCCGATGCCGAACACGCCACCCAGCAGGAAGGGCAGGCGCCAGCCATAGTCATGCAGCTCCGCCGGCGTGAACACGGTGTTCATGCCGGTGGCCACGAGCGAGCCGAGCAGGATGCCGGCGGTCAGGCCCGCCGTGAGCGTGCCGCAGGCGTAGCCGATGCGGCGCGGCGGCACGTGCTCCGAGACAAAGACCCAGGCGCCCGGCACCTCGCCGCCGACGGCTGCGCCCTGAAGGATGCGCAGGATCAGCAGCGCGATCGGGGCCAGCAGGCCAATCGTCGCGTAGGTCGGCAGCAGGCCCATCAGCATCGTCGGCACGGACATCAGCAGGATGGACAGCGTGAACATCTTCTTGCGGCCGAGCAGGTCGCCGAAGTGCGCCATGATGATCCCGCCGAGCGGCCGCGCCAGGTAACCGGCGGCAAAAATGCCGTAGGTCTGGAGCTGGCGCAGCCAGTCCGGCACGGAAGGCGGGAAGAACAGCTCGCCAATTACCGTGGCGAAGAAGACGAAAATGATGAAGTCGTAGAACTCGAGCGCGCCACCGAGGGCGGCGAGGGCAAGCGTCTTGTAATCCTGTCCGGTCAGCGGGCGGGCGGCTTGGCCGTCCTGCGCACCCGGTGCCCCGACAGTACTGCTGGTGGTAGGCATGAAATGACTCGCATGGTGAATTCACATGCGAAGCGCGCAACACGGATGACGTGGAGGGGACGGCCGAACGGATGACAGCGCGGAATGGGCAGGCCTGTGGCCGGCGGGTAGGCCGGCGGGGGCGCCACGGGACGCTTCGCAAAGGCGTAAAGATACCAGAACGACCCCTCGCCCATTTGGTTTTGGCCCGGTCGGATTCAAAATCGCCCGTCGGCCTGCCATAATCCGTCACAATAATGCCAAAAGAAGTGAAATCCGGGATACAAAGCGCCATCGGCGAACCATAAAAAGCCGACCAAATTGGCGTGTGGGGTCAAATCTTCTGGGGTGACATGGCTTTCAAGGATTCCATCCAGGCCGCCACCGGGGCGGCCATGGCGACGCCCCGCAGGCGGGTGGCGTTGCGCGTGGCGGGCGGTGCGGTGGCCGCGCTGGCGATTTTCGGACTCGCCGGCTATTTTGGCGGGCCGCCGCTGATCAAATATCTGGTCGAGAAAAATGCGACCGAGGCGCTGGGCCGCAAGGTCACGCTCGGTGCGGCACACGTGCGGCCGTTCGAGCTGGCCGCGACACTGAACGACCTGACCATCTTCGAGCCGGACGGCAAGACGCCGATGGTGACGCTGGGGCAGATCGAGGCCAATACTTCGGCGGCCTCGGTGTGGCACCTCGCGCCGGTGGTGGACTTCCTCCATATCGACCGGCTGGCCGTGCATGTGGTGCGTAATGCACAAGGGCAGATGAATTTCGCCGATGTGCAGGAGCGCTTCGCCGCGCAGCCGCCCAAGCCGGCGGATAGCAAGCCGGCGCGGTTCTCCGTCAGCAATATCGCGGTGTCCAACACCAGCTTCGTCTACGAGGACAAGGTGCTGGATACGGTGCAGCGCGTGGAGAACTTCACGCTGACGCTGCCGTTCCTCTCCAACCTGCCGCACGACGCCACGATCAACACGCGCCCGACGCTGTTCGCGAAGATCAACGGCACGCCGCTGGCGCTGGCCGGCACCACGCAGCCGTTCGCCGACACGCGCGAGACCAATCTCAACGTCAACCTGGACGGCCTGGAGGTGGCGCGCTATATGGCGTTCGCGCCGCGCCTGAAGGATGCCGAGGTCAAGGGCGGGCTGGTCGATACGCGCCTGAATATCGGGTTCCGGCAGGATAAGGACAAGCAGGACTTGTTCGTCACCGGTACGGTGACCCTGCGCGATGCCGATGTGCGGACCCACGCGGGCGCGGAACTGGTCAAGGCCGGGAAGCTGACTGTGGACGTGGGCCGGCTCGAGCCGCTCGCGCACAAGGTTCAGCTTCGCAGCATCGAGCTGGAAGGTCTGGGTTTGCAGGCCGCTCGGCGCGCCGACGGCACGCTGAACCTCGCCACGGCTTTCCTGCCGGAAGCCGCGAAGACGCCGGCACCTGCCGCCGCCGCGCCCGCTGCGCCCGCCTCCGCCCCGGCCGCTGCCGGCGTGCAGGCGCCACCCAAGGCGGACGAGGTGCCGTGGTCCTATGCCGTGGAGCGCGTGGCGCTCAAGAGTGCGCGGATTGGCTTTGTCGATGAACTCGCGCCGTCTGGCCCCGGCAAGCTCGATCTCGGCCCGATCAACGTGGACGTGGCCGGCCTGGCCAGCACCGGCGACAAGCCGGCGAAGCTCGACGCCACCGTGACCATCGCCGACGGCCAGACGCTCAAGCACACCGGGGAACTGGCGCTGACCCAGGGCACGCTGGCGGGTACGCTCGAATCCACGGGGCTGCGGCCGCAGGGCTTCGCCGCCTGGTGGCCGCGCGCGCTACGCAGCCAGTTTGGCGATACCGGTATCAATGCCGAACTCCACTACAAGATGGCGTGGTCCCAGCCGGTGTTCCAGTTCACGCTGGAGAAATCGCGGCTGGAACTGTCGCCGGTTTACGTGGCCACGCGCGAGCCGATCGTCCTGCCGGCGACGCCGGCTGCGGCCGAGCGTCCGGCGAATGCCGAACGGCGTGCCGCACGCGCCGAATCGGCTGCCCGAGGTGACAACGCCGGCAACAACGCGGGCAACGGCAGGGGCCGCGGGCTGCGCGTCACGCGTCGCGCCGCCGATCTGGAGGGCGACAAGCTGCCGCTGGTCCGGGCGGAAAAGCTCGTGCTCGAGAACATCAGCCTCGACCTGGCGCGGCAGAACTTCGAGGCCGGGCAGGTCTCGCTCGTGAAGCCGCAGATCGCCGCCACGCGCGATTTTCACGGCGAACTGCTGGAAATGGCCCGCATCTGGGCGGTGGAATCCGCCGAGCAGAAGGCGGCGCCGGCCAGGCCGGCTGTCCCGACGACTCCGGCTGCGCCCGCTGCCGGCGCCACGAATGGCCGCAACAGCGCCGCCGCCCCGCCGGGCTGGAAAGTCCGTCTGGGCAAGGTGTCGGTCGAAGGGGGCGCCGCGCGGCTGGCGGACTACGCGCCGGCCGAGGGCAATCGTGGCCGGCCGGTCATCCATCAATTCCGCAATATCGGCCTGACCACGGGCACCGTGACGTGGCCGCTCGCGGCCGGCGCGATGCCGATGAAGCTGTACGCGGAGAGTGGCCGCAAAGGCGTGATGAGCCTGGACGGCGATGTCACGCCGACGCTGCCGGCCGCGCAATTGCAGGTGGATTTGCGCGACATCGACATGACATCGCTCCAGCCGTACATGGCGGACCGCTTCAATGCGGCGCTGCGTAGCGGGTTGCTGTCGGTGAAGGGCAAACTCGGTGTGGTGGCGCCAACCGGCAAGCCGATCGCGGCGCGCTTCAACGGCAACGTGCTGGCCGGCAACGTCCGCACCGTGGACCGCATCAGCGGCGAGGACTTCCTGCGCTGGCGCGCGCTGGCCGTGACGGGCGTCGACTTCAATATGGACGAGGCCAAGGGGCCGCTGCAGGTGGGGATCAACAGCGTGGCGCTGTCTGACTTCTACGCACGCGTGATTCTCAATGCCAATGGCCGCCTCAACCTGCAGGACGTAATGGCCGGCGGCGCGGAGAAGGGCGAGGCGGCACCCTCCACAAGCCTGACGCAGGCTAACCCCGCTTCGGCGCCCGCGGCGTCCACGCCGGCGGCACAGGCCAAGGCGCCGGCACCCGCAGGCCCGCGTCCGCAGATCCGGCTCGGCGGCGTGGCGATCCAGAAGGGCAACATCAATTTCTCGGACTTCTTCGTCAAGCCGAACTACACGGCGAACCTGACCGACATGAAGGGCTCGGTGTCGAAGGTGTCGTCGGCGGACCCCACGCCGGCGGATCTCGTGCTCGACGGCCGGCTCGACGACGACGCGCCAGTCAGCATCAGCGGCAAGATCAATCCGCTCGGCGAGCAGCTGTATCTCGATATCGCCGCGAAGGCCGCCGGCGTGGAGCTGACGCGCCTGACGCCTTACGCGGCCAAGTACGCGGGCTACCCGATCACCAAGGGCAAGCTCACGGTGGACGTGGCGTACAAGATCGAGAACGGCAAGCTGGATGCCCGCAACCACCTCTACCTGGATCAGCTGACGTTCGGCGAGCGCGTGGACAGCCCGGACGCGGTGAAGCTGCCGGTGCTGCTGGCCGTGTCGCTGCTGAAGGACCGCAACGGGGTGATCGATGTGAATCTGCCGGTGTCGGGGTCGCTGTCCGATCCCGAGTTCAGCATCGGCGGCGTGATCGTGCGCGTGATCGTCAACCTGCTGACCAAGGCCATCACGTCGCCGTTCTCGCTGATTGCCTCGGCGTTTGGTGGCAGTGGCGAGGAACTGGGCTATATCGAGTTCGCGCCGGGTTCCTCCACGCTGACCGATGCCGCACGCGACAAGATCGCCACGGTGGGCAAGGCGCTCAACGACCGACCTTCGCTGCGCCTGGAGATCAGCGGGCGCATCGATCCGGCGACCGATGCCGATGGCGCCCGCCGCGTCTGGCTGGATCAGCGGGTGTCCGAAGCCAAGCAGCGCGAGTTGCGCCGCAGCGCACAAGCCGGTGCGCAGGCGGAAGAGGGCGAGGGCGGCCAGCAGGGCGCGCGGGTGACGGTGTCGCCGCAGGAATATCCGAAGTACGTGGAAGCCGTGTACAAGCGCGAGTCGTTCAAGAAGCCCACCAACTTCATCGGCCTGAACAAGTCCTTGTCCCCGCAGGAGATGGAAAAGCTGCTGCTGGAGCACGCCCCCGTGACCGATACCGAGCTGCGGGCGCTGGCCGACCAGCGCGCGCTGGCCGTCAAGCAGGCGCTGGAACGCGATGGCAAGGTGCCGGACGCGAAACTGTTCCTGACTGCACCGAAGCTGACTGCCGAGGGGATCAAGGACAAAGGCGGACCGAACCGCGTCGACTTTTCGATTCGGCAATGAGGGAGGATGGCCGGACGCCGGGTCCGGTCATCAACGCCCCGTCATCCGGGATGGCGGGGTGGCTCGCGGCAGATGCCCACGCGGCGCCTGCGCTCGCGCGCACAGCGCCGGTAGCGCATCCGGTACGGATGGCTGCAGCGCCAGATGGCGCTCGCGACAGTCACGACGAGCAGCGCCGCCATCAGGGCGGCGAGCAGGGTGAGTGACATCGCGCCTCTCCTTCTCTCTCGCAGAGGCGCCTCGCTGCGTGTCCTGGCTAGATCAGCAGCGGCAGCGCCTCGAGAACCAGCACGCCCAGCAAGACCCCGATGATCGCGCCGGCACAACGGCAACTGATGCGCAGCGCCTTGGCAGCCACCGGAATCGCGCCCATCGCCAGTAGTCCGACGAGCGCCATGGGGATCAGAAATACAAGATCGTGCGCCTGTAGGTGAATCATGGCGGTCTCCTGTCTTGTTTCTTTGTGTTTCCAGTATAGGTCGTGTGTGGCGAATACAAGGCCGCCGCTCTCAGGGTTCACCCGTAGCGTTTGAAACGTGCGTGCAGTGCACGCGACACCCCAGGTATCTCCCAAGAGACTTTGCCCGCCCCAAGGTACGCATATCGGCACGGGCGGCTGCTACGCGTGGGCGCGTGTCCTATGCTGGACTCAGCGCACACCCCGGCGCTGCCGGGCGCTGCGCGTTGGATCGGAATCAATGTTCGACGTAGGAGGACGCCATGGAACTTCACATGCAATCGCACCATTACGTGCGCCGCTTGCCAGACTGGACAGCGGCTGCCGTATCGGGACTCGCAGCCGGCGCGCTGCTGATCGTGCTCGAAATGTTCTGGTCGACGATGGTATCGGGGGTCCATCCATGGGGCACCACGCGCATGATCGCTGCCATCGTGCTGGGGCGGGACGTGCTGCAGACCTCGCTGTTCAGCGTGGGCACGGTGGCCGTGGCCGTCATCATTCACTTCGTGCTGGGCGCGATACTTGGCATGGTGCTGTGCGCGCTCATCGCACCGTTCCAGCTTGACTCGAGCGTGGGCATGTCGATGCTGGCCGGCGCCGTGTTCGGGCTGGTGGTCTACCTGTTCAACTTCTATGTCATGACGCGAGCCTTTCCGTGGTTCGTGGATGCGCGCGGCTGGCACACGCTGATCGGGCACCTGGTTTTCGGCATGGCCATCGCGCTCTGCTACTGGAAGCTGGAGAGCCGCGACGTATCGCACTAGATCCCTGGCGCGTTTGTGCATCGCCGCACGACGACGCGGCGATGTCGCCTTGCAGTGACCTGAGCCCATGCACTAGTCTTATTCCACCTGCGTGACCTGCGCATCCCTCGCGGTACTGCCTCCGCGTGGAGGAGGGTGGATATGGCGATAGCCATCGCACTCGTCGTCATCGTCGTTGCTTCGGTGCTCTTTCATTTCGTGAGCCCGTGGTGGGCGACGCCGCTCGCGTCCAACTGGAAACAGATGGACGATACGTTGACCATTACGCTGGTCATCACGGGCTTTCTCTTCATCGTCATCAACCTGTTCGTCGGCTACATCGTGTGGCGCTACCGCCATCGCGAGGGGCATCGCGCCGCCTATCAGCCGGAGAACCGCAAGCTGGAGCTATGGCTGATCGGGCTCACGGGCATCGGCATCATTGCGATGCTGGCGCCGGGGCTGATCGTCTACGCCGACTACGTGCGGCCGCCGCGCGACGCGATGGTGGTGGAGGTGGTAGGCCAGCAGTGGCAATGGGCATTTCGCTTTCCCGGGAAGAGCGGGCAACTCGGTACATCCGATGCGCGCTTCGTCACGGCGTCCAATCCGCTCGGGATCAACCCGGACGATCCGCGCGGGCAGGACAACATCGTGGTGGTGGGGCCCGAGGTGCATCTGCCGCTGAACCGGCCGGTGAAGGTGCTGCTGCGCTCGAAGGATGTGCTGCACGATTTCTACGTACCGCCGATTCGCGCGCGCATGAACATGGTGCCGGGCATGGTCACCTCGTTCTGGTTCACGCCAACGCAGGTCGGCAAGTTCGACATCCTCTGCGCGCAGCTGTGTGGCGTGGGGCACTACAACATGCGCGGCCACATGGTCGTGGAGGATCAGGCTTCGTTCGACGCGTGGCTCGCCAAGCAGCAGACCTTCGCGATGACGATGGCCAAGACCGCGCCGCCGATCGCCGCGGCGCCGGGCACGGCGGCAACGCCCACGCCGGAGACTACAGTGGCCTCCGGCACCGACCTCGTCGAGCAGGGCCGCGCGCTGGCGCAGAGCAAGGGCTGCGTGGCGTGCCACAGCGTGGACGGCAAGCCCGGCGTGGGGCCGACGTGGAAGGGGCTGTACGGCAGCACGCAGACGTTTGCCGATGGCAGCAGTGCCTCGGTGGATGACGCGTTCCTGAAGACCGAGATCGTCGATCCGCACGCGCGGCTGGTCAAGGGTTTCGGGCCGCTGATGCCGCCATTGCCGGTCACCGATGCGGAAATCGCCGCGCTGACCGCCTATATCCGTTCGCTCGGCAGCGGCGCGGCCGCCGCGCCGCAGGCGGGCAAGTAACGCGCGGGAGGAGGATGAGATGGCTTACGCCGATGATGCCCACCACGGCCCGCAAACCTTCGGGGCGCGCTACATCTGGAGCCAGGACCACAAGGTGATCGCGGTGCAGTACACCATCGTCGCGATCATCGTGGGGCTGGTCGGCGTCGCGCTGTCCAACCTCATGCGGATGCAGCTGGGCTTCCCGGGCAAGTTCGATTTCATCGACGCCAACCGCTATTACCAGTTCGTCACCATGCACGGCATGATCATGGTGATCTACCTGCTGACGGCGCTGTTCCTGGGTGGCTTTGGCAACTACCTGATCCCGTTGATGGTGGGCGCACGTGACATGGTGTTCCCCTTCCTCAACATGCTCAGCTTCTGGGTCTATTTCCTGTCGGTGATCGTGCTGCTGGCGAGCTTCTTCGTGCCGGGCGGGCCCACAGGTGCAGGCTGGACGCTCTACCCGCCGCAGGCCATCCTGCCCGGCACGCCTGGCTATGACTGGGGCATCATCCTGATGCTGGTGTCGCTGCTGATCTTCATCGTCGCGGCCACGATGGGCGGCCTGAACTACGTGACCACCGTGCTCCAGGCGCGCACCGAGGGCATGACGCTGCTGCGCATGCCGCTCGCCGTGTGGGGCATCTTCATGGCGACCATCCTCGCGCTGCTGGCGTTTCCGGCGCTGTTCGTCTCGGGCGTGATGATGTTGCTCGACAAGACGCTGCACACGAGTTTCTTCATGCCGGCGATGGTGTCGATGGGGCAGCAGCTCGACTACAAGGGCGGCAGCCCGTTGCTGTTCCAGCACCTGTTCTGGTTCTTCGGGCATCCCGAGGTCTATATCGTGGCGCTCCCGGCGTTCGGCATCGTCTCGGACCTCGTCAGCGTGCATTCGCGCAAGAGCATCTTCGGCTATCGCACGATGGTGTGGGCCATCCTCGCCATCGGCCTGCTTTCCGTGGTGGTGTGGGCGCACCATATGTTCGTCAGCGGCATGAATCCGTACTTCGGCTTCTTCTTCGCCACGACCACGCTGATCATCGCGGTGCCGACGGCCATCAAGGTCTACAACTGGGTCATCACGCTGTGGCGCGGCGATATCCACTTCTCGGTGCCGATGCTGTTTGCGATTGCCTTTATCAGCACCTTCGTGATCGGCGGGCTGACCGGCCTGTTCCTCGGCAATGTCAGCGTGGACATCCCGCTGTCCAACACCTATTTCGTGGTCGCGCACTTCCACATGGTGATGGGCGTGTCGCCGATCCTGGTGGTGTTTGGCGGCCTCTATCACTGGTATCCCAAGGTGACCGGGCGCATGCTCAACGACACGCTGGGCCATATCCACTTCTGGGTCACCTTCATCGGCACCTACGCCATCTTCTTCCCGATGCACTACCTGGGCGTGCTGGGCATGCCGCGCCGCTACTACGCGTTCGACAACTACAGCTTCATTCCCGAGTCGGCGCACGTGATGAATATGTATATCTCGATCGCCGCGTTCGTGGTGGCCTTCGCACAGTTGCTGTTCGTCTTCAATCTCGCATGGAGCGTGCGGCACGGACGGCCCTCCGGCTCGAATCCCTGGCGCGCGGCATCGCTGGAATGGCAGACGCCGGAGACGCCACCCGTGCATGGCAACTGGGGGCCGCACCAGCCGGTGGTCTATCGCTGGGCCTATGCATACAGCGTGCCGGATGCGCCCGAGGACTTCATCGCCCAGAACGCGCCGCCTGAGGCCGGTGGGCATGAGCCCGAGCCATACGAAAGCAAGGGGGCCGTGGCATGAACGCCGAGTCGATCGCCACGCAAGCGCCGTCAGGCGTGTTCCGGGTCTCACGCGAGGGGCCGAACGGCGGCCCCGGCGGGGGCGGCGCCATGCACGACCGCGAGGTGCGCGCGCCCGGCAGCGTTGGCCTGTGGGCGTTTATTGGTGTCGTTACGTCGCTGTTCTCGCTGTTTCTCGTCGCCTTTGCAATGCGGATGGATAGCCCGGACTGGCATCGCGTGGCGCTGCCCTGGCAGGTGTGGCTGTCCACGGGACTGCTGGCTGCAGCCAGCGTGGCAATGCAGGTTTCCACGCGTGCCGCGCGGGCGGGTCAGATGGAGCGGGCGCGCAGGGCACTGCGCCTGGGCGGTCTTGGCGCTGCGGCCTTTGTGGCGTCGCAGCTCTGGGCCTGGCAGGCGCTGTACGCGCTGCACGTGGTGCCGGCCAATAATCCGGCCGGCAGCTTCTTCTACCTGCTCACGGCCATGCATGGCCTGCACGTGGTGGGCGGGCTGGTCGCGTTCGCGTACGTGGCGATGGATCGCGGCAGCGGCACGCGCACCGTGACGCGTATCGGCCTGTGCACCCGGTACTGGCATTTCCTGCTGGCGCTGTGGATTGTGTTGCTAGGGGCGCTGGGCTGGCTGACGCCCGAGATCGTTCGCTACATCTGTGGCACCGCCTAGCGGAGAGGGGGAATACCGATGACCTCGCAAGTTTCGTCGCCCACATCGCCGGCTTCACCCACGCCGCCGGCGCACGGCATGGCGGACCATCTGCCGTCCGGCATGAAGGGCCTGCTCGCGGACTGGTCATCGGACCAGATGGCCTTCAAGGTGTCGTGGGGCAAGGCCATGATGTGGATCTTCCTGCTGTCCGACACCTTCATCTTCAGTTGCTTCCTGACCGGCTACATGACCGTGCGGATGTCGACGACGGTGCCGTGGCCCAATCCGAGCGAGGTGTTCGCGCTGGAGATTGCCGGCCGGCAAGTGCCGCTGATCCTGATCGCCATCATGACGTTCGTGCTGATCACGAGTAGCGGCACCATGGCGATGGCCGTCAACTTCGCCTACCGGCGCCAGCGCCGCGAGTGCGCAATGTTGATGCTGGCCACGGCGCTCCTCGGAGCATCGTTCGTCGGCATGCAGGCGTTCGAATGGTCGAAGCTGATCCACGAAGGCGTGCGGCCGTGGGGCAACCCGATGGGCGCGGCGCAGTTCGGATCGACGTTCTTCATGATTACCGGCTTCCACGGCTTTCACGTGTCGTGTGGTGTGATCTACCTGCTCGTCATCGCCAACAAGGTGCGGCAGGGGCACTACGACGTGACGGGCAACTACCAGCCCGTGGAGATCGCCGGGCTGTACTGGCACTTCGTGGACCTGGTCTGGGTCTTTATCTTCGCGCTGTTCTATCTCTGGTGAGGCTGGCCATGGCATCGACTCCCACCGCTCCCGATCCGGCCATCGAACCCTCGTCGCATGGCGGGCAGGCCCATCCGATCGGCCTGTACCTGAAGGTCTGGATCCTGTTGTTCATCCTGTCGACGATGTCGTACATGGTGGACTACTTCCACGTGCAAGGCTTCCTGCGCTGGGCGCTGATCCTGATCTTCATGGGGCTGAAGGCGGGGCTGATCGTCGCCGTGTTCATGCACATGGCGTGGGAGCGCATGGCACTGATCTGCGCCATCCTGCTGCCGCCGCTGTGCCTGCTGGTGCTGGTATGGCTGATGGCGGAAGAGGCCGACTACACGTTCCTGACGCGGGGGGTGTTTTTCAAGTAGGGAAGGGCACCTGGATGATCGGTTGCAAAACAAAGGCTGGGTTTCCCCGGCCTTTGTTCTCAGCTTGCGGACGACGCGCGCCCGCTCTTACGCTCAAATCTGCGTAATAAACTTCGTCACCAGATACCCGTCGAACGTCTCCATCCCGCCTTCGCTGCCGATGCCGGAGTCCTTGATGCCGCCGAACGGTGTTTCGGACAGGGCCATGCCGAAGTGGTTGATGTTGACCATGCCGGCTTCCAGGCCGTTGGAGACCAGGTGGGCCGTCTTCAGCGAATTGGTGAAGACGTACGAGGCCAGGCCGAAGGGCAGGCTGTTGGCGCGGCGCAGGACTTCCTCGGCGTCCTTGAAGCGCGTGACCGGCGCTACCGGGCCGAACGGCTCGTCCACCATCAGCTTGGCGTCGTCGGGCAGGTCCGTCACCACGGTCGGGGCGAAGAAGAAGCCCTTGTCGCCGATGCGTGCGCCGCCGGCCACGATCTTGCCGCCGCGGTGGTTGGCATCGTCGAGGAACTGTTCCATCGATGCGATGCGCCGCTCGTGTGCGAGCGGGCCCATTTGCGTGCCATCGTCGAGGCCGTTGCCGACCTTGATCGAACCGATCACCTCGGTGAAGCGCGCCAGGAACTTGTCGTAGGCTTTTTCCTGAACGTAGAAGCGCGTCGGGGAGACGCACACCTGGCCGGCGTTGCGCAGCTTGAAGCGCGCCAGCATCTCGGCTGCCGGTTCGATGTCGGCATCGTCGAAGACGAGCACTGGCGAGTGACCGCCCAGTTCCATCGTCACACGCTTCATATGCGCGCCGGCCAGCGCGGCCAGCTGCTTGCCCACCGGCACGGAGCCCGTGAACGAGATCTTGCGCACGATCGGCGATTCGATCAGGTAGGTCGACACCTCGCTCGGCACGCCCCAGACGATGTTCAGCACCCCCGGGGGCAGGCCGGCGTCATGGAACAGGCGCGCCAGCGCCACTACGGCACTCGGCGAATCCTCCGGGCCCTTCAGGATCAGCGTGCAGCCGGCGCCCAGCGCCGCCACGATCTTGCGGATGGCCTGGTTGAACGGGAAGTTCCACGGCGTGAAGGCGGCGCAGACGCCAATCGGCTCCCGCACGACGATCTGGCGCACGGCCGGGTTGCGCGGCGGAATCACGCGGCCGTAGATCCGGCGGGCTTCCTCGGCATGCCATTCGGCGTGCTCGGCGCAGATCATCACTTCGCCCACGGCCTCGGCCAGCGGTTTGCCCTGGTCCAGCGTGATGTCGCGGCCGATTTCCTTGGCGCGCTGACGCGTCAGTTCTGCCACGCGGCGCAGGATCGCGGAGCGCTCCAGCGGCGAGGTCTTCTTCCACGTCTCGAAAGCGCGCTGCGCCGCGGCCAGGGCGCGATCAAGGTCGCCGCGCGTGGCGTGGGGCAGCTTGCCAAGGACTTCCTGGGTCGCCGGGTTGATGACATCCTGCTCGCGCCGGTCGCCTCCCTTGATGAATTCCCCATCAATATAGAGGGCGAGATCCTGGTACATGCGTGTCTCCTGAGTCGGTCGGGTCGAGAAACCGCAAGCTTAACGCGTCGGACCGGAACGCGCACGGGGTCGTAGTGGCCGATAATCGGCCACTTGCCCGCGGGAATCCACGCTAGACTGGCGGACCCGAGATGCCGCACATCGTCCCAACCGCCCTCCATGAAGCCAGACGCCAGACTGACCACGGGCCCGATCGGCCGCACGCTGTTGCTGTTCTCGCTGCCCGTGCTGGGCAGCAACATCCTTCAGTCGTTGAACGCGTCGATCAACTCGGTCTGGGTGGGCCGCTACCTCGGCGAGGCCGCGCTGACAGCCACGTCCAACGCCAATATCATCCTGTTCTTCCTGCTTGGCGTGGTGTTCGGCATCAGCATGGCCAACACGATCATGATTGGCCAGGCCGTGGGCGCCCGGAATATCGACGAAGCGCGCCGCGTGGTCGGCACCGGCACGACGTTCTTCGTGGGCCTGTCGATCCTGGCGGCGGTGCTCGGTTTCGTCTTCACGCCACACATCCTCGCGGCGATGCATACGCCCGACGATGCCGCGCCACTGGCGGTGATCTACCTGCGCATCATCTTCGTGGCGCTGCCGTTCATGTACTTCTACAACTTCGTGATGATGACGCTGCGCGGGGCAGGGGACTCGCGCACGCCGTTCTATTTCATGCTGTTGTCGGTGGTGCTCGACGTGGTGCTGAACCCGGTGCTGATCTTTGGCGTCGGGCCGTTGCCGGCGCTCGGCATCGCAGGCTCCGCGCTGGCTACGCTGATCGCCCAGCTGGTGAGCCTCGTGGCGATGATCGCGGTGCTGTACCGGCGACGCCATTTCCTGCTGCTGCACAAGGAGCAACTGGCGCTGCTGTGGCCCGATCCGGCAATTCTCCGTGCGCTGGTGGCGAAGGGCTTGCCGATGGGCCTGCAGATGGTGGTGATCTCATCGTCCGCGATTGTCATGATGTCGCTGGTCAACACCTATGGCTCGCAGACCACGGCGGCCTACGGCGTGGCCTCTCAGCTGTGGACTTACGTGCAGATGCCGGCCCTGGCCGTAGGCGCCAGCGTGTCGTCGATGGTCGCGCAGAATGTCGGTGCGGGCCTATGGCCGCGCGTGGCCCGTATCACGCGCATGGGTCTGCTGTTCAATCTGGTGATGACCGGGGCGATTGTGGGGCTGATCTACCTGTTCAACCGGCATTCGCTTGGCATCTTCCTGGGCGATGACAGCACGGCAATCGGCATCGCCCAGCACATCAACCGCGTGGTGCTGTGGTCGTTCATCCTGTTCGGCTTCACCATCGTCGTGTTCGGCACGGTGCGCGCCACCGGGGCGGTCATGGCGCCGCTCGTCATCCTGTTCGTGTCGATGTGGGGGATACGGCTGCCGTTCGCATGGCTGCTGGAGCCGCATATCGGCGCGGAGTCGATCTGGTGGAGCTTCCCGGTTGGTTCGATCGTGTCCGTGGCGCTGGCCTTTGCCTACTACCGCTTCGGCAACTGGAAGCGCAGCCACATCATGCCTGCCGAGCCGCATGCGGAGGCCGTCGGCCTCGCGCCCGATACCAGCATGGGCACGCCTTGCGAAGACGCCGATACCACAACGGCGCCCGCGCGGTGATCGGATGACAGGTGAGTGCGCTTTCACCTGAGAGACATTTGAGTCGCCGCGCGCACCGCAGTGCAGCAATGTAAGGCATTCGAAAGCCACGCCTTCCCCAAATATCAGAACGCCGCTTCATGCGGCGTTCTTTGCTTTCAGTCCCCTTTCCCCCAGCCTTTCAGTTGACTTTCACGCGCTGTCGATCATATCGATTAAATACATCACAACATGATGTATTGGAGTCGACCCACTTCTGATAACGGAATCAGGAATTACCCTGAAGCCAGACAAATGAAAGGCGCCTGAAAGATCGCGTCTCTACTGTTCGCTCCGTCGCATCGGATGCTTTGCCTGTCATGCATCCGCAGTGCGGGCGCCAGAGCCGGCGTGCCGCGCGGTACCGATTTTCACCACTTTGAGGAGATTCATTTTGCGCATACGCAGCCAAAAGGACTTTGCCTCCGGCCTGATGTTCGTCCTGGTCGGCCTGGGCTTTTCCTTCGTCGCGCGCGGCTATTCCATGGGAACGGCGGCGAAGATGGGGCCAGGATATTTTCCGTTCCTGCTCGGACTCGTGCTCGCCCTGCTGGGCGCGATCGTGACGGTGGGTTCGCTCTCGACGAAGGGCGAAGACGACCAGCTCGCGCGCTGGGACCTCAAGACGCTGTTGTGGATTCTCGGTTCCGTGGTGCTGTTCGGCCTGTTGCTCAAGCCGCTCGGCATGGTGTTGTCGGTCTTTGTGCTGGTGCTGGTCTCGTCGATGGCGAGCCATGAGTTCAGCTGGAAGGGCGCACTCCTGAACGGCGTGGTGCTCGTGCTGATCAGCCTGGGCGCGTTCGTGTACGGCATCAACCTGCAGATGCCGGTGTGGCCTGCCTTCATTACCGGCTAAGGAGCCCGTCCAAATGGAATTGTTCGATCACCTTGCCCTGGGCTTCTCCACGGCATTGTCCCTGCAGAACCTCGCGTACGCCTTCCTCGGGTGCGTGCTGGGGACGCTGATTGGCGTGCTGCCGGGCCTCGGCCCTCTCGCCACCATCGCCATGCTGCTGCCGGTCACGTACACGCTGCCCCCGGTGGCTGCGCTGATCATGCTGGCTGGTATTTACTACGGCGCCCAGTACGGCGGTTCCACCACCGCCATTCTGGTGAACCTGCCCGGTGAGTCGTCGTCGGTGGTGACCACCATCGATGGCTATCAGATGGCGCGGCGCGGCCGTGCTGGCGTGGCGCTGGCCACTGCCGGTCTCGGTTCGTTCTTCGCTGGTTGCGTGGCTACGCTGATTCTGGCGGCTTTCGCAACGCCGCTGTCGGAACTGGCATTCAAGTTCGGCCCCGCCGAGTACTTCTCGCTGATGGTGCTGGGCCTGATCGGTGCCGTGGTGCTGGCCTCGGGCTCGCTGCCGAAGGCCGTGTCGATGATCGTGCTGGGTCTGCTGCTGGGCCTGATCGGTACCGACGTGAACTCGGGTGCCGCGCGCTTCTCGTTCGACGTGCCTGAGCTGACCGACGGCATCGACTTCGTCGCACTGGCCATGGGTATGTTCGGCTTCGCGGAAATCATCGCGAACCTGGAACAGAAGGAAGCCCGCGAGACGTTCACGAACAAGGTGACGAACCTGTTCCCGACCAAGGAAGACTTCCGACGCATGATCCCGGCGGTGCTGCGTGGCACGGCCCTGGGCTCGGCGCTGGGTATCCTCCCGGGCGGCGGTGCGGCACTGGCTTCCTTCGCAGCCTACTCGCTCGAGAAGAAGACCTCGAAGTACGCGCATGAATTCGGCAAGGGCGCCATCGAAGGCGTGGCGGGTCCGGAATCGGCCAATAACGCCGCGGCACAGACCTCCTTCATCCCGCTGCTGACGCTGGGCATTCCGCCTAACGCCGTGATGGCGCTGATGGTGGGCGCGATGACCATCCACAACATCCAGCCCGGCCCGCAGGTGATGACCAGCAACCCGGCGCTGTTCTGGGGCCTGATCGCCTCGATGTGGATCGGTAACCTGATGCTGATCATCCTGAACCTGCCGATGATCGGTATCTGGGTGAAGCTGCTGACCGTGCCGTATCGCTTCCTGTACCCGGCGATTCTCGTGTTCTGCGGCATTGGCGTGTACTCGGTCAACAACCAGACGTTCGACGTGTTCATGGCGGCTGGCTTCGGCGTGATCGGCTATCTGTTCCTGAAACTCAAGTGCGAACCGGCCCCGCTGCTGCTCGGCTTCGTGCTGGGACCGATGATGGAAGAGAACTTCCGCCGCTCGCTGCTGCTGTCGCGTGGTGACTTCACCGTATTCGTGACGCGTCCGCTGTCGATGGGCCTGCTGATTGCTGCTGCCGCACTGGTGGCCGTGGTGGCACTGCCGTCGATCAAGGCCAAGCGCGAGGAAGCGTTCCAGGAGGAATAGCGCTCCGTGGCGCTCTCCTGAGCAACACCGGCTTTTGCCGGGCACACAACGCAAGCTTTCGGGGTGCCTCGTGCACCCCGTTTTTTTAAGGACTTTCCAAAGCGACTGCGCCCATGATCACGCCTTCGCTCGACCGGGTCGTTTCGCGGCTCTACATCCTCAAACTCGTCCAGGCCAGCCCCTCTACCGTCTTCAGTCTGATGGAGCGGCTGCGCGAGCGCGGCATCGACAAGAACATCCGCGCACTGCGGCCCATTCTGCGCAGCCTGATGATCGCTCGCTCGATCACGGCGGAACTCGTGGAAGGTAACGGCCGCGTCTATACCATCACCGACAGCGGTCGCGCCGAACTGGACGCGTACCTCTCGCACCTCGACGTACTCAAGTCCGACCTGCCTGGCGCAGGCAACCACGCGCAAAAGAAAGACGCCGCCTGAAGCGGCGGCGTCCTGGCCCGAGGAGAGGGCTCTTGCTATGTAGCGGGGCTTACTGCTGGCTGACCAGTTCCTGCGCCGTGGCGTTGCTCGTGCTGCTCTGTGCCACCAGGACCTTGATCTTGTTCGGCACCACGGCTCCGAAGCCGTCGGCCGGGATCGTGGTAATCAGCCAGTCGTCGTTCTTGTTCACGGTCAGCGCGCCCGAATCGAAGATCACGGTCTTGGTACCGGCCGCGGTCACGCGCAGGCGATAGGTGCCGCCATCCACATAGATCGAATCCTGACCCGAAGCCGGCACCGCATTCTTATAGCTGATGGCGGCGATCGTCGGGTTCACGGCGGCGATGTCCTGCGCCGGCGTGGTCAGGTACATGTCCACGTTCTGCGCATTGATCGAGGCGTTCAGACCACGAATACGGGCGGAGGTGTCCAGCAGGCCCTTGCCGTACGGATCGTCGATCTGCAGCACGTCGGCGGCCGTTGTGCCAGGCAGCGCCACCACGGTGTACTTGTGGCCGGTGTGCGCCGAAACCGTGGTCGCACCGATCTGCGTGGACGTGTTGGCCAGGTTGAACGCGAACAGGTTATTACCTTCCTCGACGTTGAAATAGCCCGAGACTGTCTTGTAGGGGATGTTCCTCAGCGAGGTCAGCGCGCCGTTCTGCAGCACGTCGACGTTGGGGCCGGCCGTCACGGCGTGGATGACGCGCACCGAGGGCTTGCTCAGGCCCACGCGGTCGTCGATGCCGTCATCGCCGCCACCGCATGCTGCCAGGACTGCCGTGGTCGCGAGCGCCAGGCCCAGAATGATGTTCCGCTTGATTTCCATGGTTCTTCACCTCTTTTACGTTGGGATCATTGGGGCGCGCGACACGCACACGACCTCACACCGACCCAATGCGCCGGTGCTCTCTCGAATGGCGATGGTGGCGTGCCGCGCGGGCAATCGTTACTGTTGCTGCTGGCAGCCGTTGCGTGAATGCGCTTGCCTGATGCAACGATAGACATGCGGGGAGAGGGGAGACAGCCGGGCGACTCCGATATCAATGTCGGAGAATTCCCACAGTTCGGTTACAAAGCTGATACAAGTACACGTTGTGTCGCGCGCATCGAGCATGGGGAATGCCGCGCGAAGACATGGCGCGGCACGTGGTCCAAAAGGGTGAGGTAGTTCTTACACGGCGCTATGCGTTGTCGGCCGTGGGGCAAGAGGGGTGGCACGCGGCGCGGTGCCGCGCGCGGGAAATACTTACACCATCACGACCTGATTGCGGCCATTGCGCTTGGCCTGATAGAGGCCGGTATCCGCTGCCTGCACGAGGCGGCTGGCATCGCCAGTTTCATCGGGCACGATCACCGCGCCGCCGATGCTGATGGTCACCACGCCACTGGTGGGCGACCCGCTGTGCGGAATCTGCAGCGACTCGATCGCGCGCCGCACCTTCTCCGCGAGCAACCTTGCACCGCCCGCCGAGGTGGCCGGCAGGATCATCGAGAACTCCTCGCCCCCAAAACGCGCGGGCAGGTCAGCCGGCCGCGCGCAGTTGTCGCGGATCACGCCCGCCACGCGGCGCAGCACCTCGTCGCCGGCCACGTGGCCGTAGGTGTCGTTGTAGGCCTTGAAGGCATCCACGTCGATCATCAGCAGTGCGAGTTGCGTCTGCTCGCGCTGTGCGCGCCGCCACTCGGCGCCGAGGTACTCGTCGAAATAGCGGCGGTTCGAGAGCCCGGTCAGGCCGTCGGAGTTGGTCAGCCGCTGCAGTTCGAGGTTGGTTTCGAGCAACTGCTGCTGGCTCTGCCGGAGTGCCCGATACGCTTCGTCGCGCTGCAACAGGTTCAGGTAGGAGCGCGAGTGATAGCGGATGCGCGCCACGAGTTCGATGGTGTCCGGCAGCTTCACGAGATAGTCGTTGGCGCCAGCCGCGAACGCGGCGCTCTTCATCGTCGCCTCTTCCTTGGTGGAGAGCACGATGATGGGGATGTCGCGCGTGCCCGGGTTCTCCCGATAGCGCCGCACAAGCGTCAGGCCGTCGGTGCCCGGCATCACCAGGTCCTGCAGGATGACGGTTGGCTGCGTGCGCTCCGCCACGGCCACGGCCTCGTCCGGCTGCGCGCAGTAGTGGAAGTCGATGTCGGGCTCGCCGGCCAGCGCGCGGCGCACCGCTTCGCCGATGATGGCCTGGTCGTCGACCAGCAGCACCATCGCCATGTATTCGTTGTTGGCGCCTTTTGTGCTGTTCGCGCTATTTGCCGCCGCATCGGCTTGAGGTTTAGATCTTGGCATTTTCATGCATCCTGTGCTTTGTTCTTGTTCTGGTGGCCGCCGCCGCACGCCTTCACCAGCCGCGCGGCAATCCGCGGCAGCGGCAGGATCTCGACGGCGGCGTCCAGCGCCGCGGCTGCCTTGGGCATGCCGTACACCGCGCTGGTGGCCTGGTCCTGCGCAATGGTGAGGTAGCCACGGTCGCGCATCGCCTTGAGGCCGAGGGCACCGTCGCGGCCCATGCCGGTGAGCAGCACGCCGACCGCCTCGCCGCGCCAGTGCTCCACCACCGATTCGAAGAACACGTCGATGGAAGGCCGGTACAAGTAATCGCCCGGCTCCGGGGTGTAGGCCATCCGCGCGGCATGTATCAACCGCAGATGATCGTTCGTGCCCGCCAGGACCACGGTGCCGATTCGCGGCCGCTCGCCGGCGCGCGCGATGCCCACCGGCAGCGCGCACTGGGCGTTGAGCCACTCGGCCATGCCGGGCGCGAACGCCTCGTCCACGTGCTGCACGGCGACCACCGCCGCGCCGAAGTCAGCCGGCAGCGCGCCCAGCAACGTGGCCAGTGCAGCCGGCCCGCCTGCCGAGGCGCCAATCGCCACCAGGCGCGGCGCGGCCGGCGTAGGCGTGGCGGCAGTCAGGGAATGCGATGCGATGGCGCGGCCATTCAGCAGCCGGGCGATGTTGCGGAGCTTGCGCAGCAGCGGCCCCGCCGCGAGTTGCGCGTCCGGTTCGGTCAGGGTGGGCGTGTCCACCGCATCGATCGCGCCGTGACCCATCGCGGCGAACACCTGGTCCGCGTTGCGCCCGAGATCCATCGTCACCACGACGATCGCGCACGGCGTGGCGGCCATGATGCGCCGTGTGGCTTCCACGCCATCCATGACCGGCATCAGCAGGTCCATCAGGATCAGGTCGGGCGTTTGCGTGGCCGCCATGCGTATGGCCTGCTCGCCATCGCCGGCCACCCAGATGATCTCGTGCGTGGCATCGAGCGCGATGGCGCGCCGCAGCGCCGCCACGGCCAGCGAAGAATCATTGACGATACCGATCTTCATGCACGTGCCTCGCCGATGAGATCCAGCACGGCGTCCAGCAAGGCCGTGTCATGGAAACTGCCTTTGGCCAGATAATAGTCCGCGCCAGCCTGCAACCCGCGTTCGCGATCCTGCTCGCGGTCCTTGTACGACACGATCATCACCGGCAACTGCCGCAGGCGCGGCTCCTCGCGGATGCGGGTGACCAGTTCGATGCCGTCCATGCGCGGCATGTCCACGTCCGTGATGACGAGGTCGAAGGGCTCCGCGCGCAGGACGTTCCAGCCATCCATGCCGTCCACGGCCACGGCCACATCGTAGCCACGCCCGGCCAGCAGCTTGCGCTCCAGTTCGCGCACGGTCAGGGAATCGTCGACCACCAGCACCCGCTTGCGGCGGACGTCGGCAGTACCGGCGCCGGCCTGGCGCACGCGCTCGATCCGGCCATCCGACACGAGTTTCTCGACCGAGCGCAGCATGTCCTCGACATCGAAGATCAGGACGGGCGTGCCGTCGTCGGTCAGGCTGCCCGCCGCGATGTCCTTGATCTTGCCCAGCGCCTGCGCCAGCGGCTGCACCACCAGCATGCGTTCGCCCAGCAGGCGGTCCACGGCAATGCCGTAGACGCGATCCTGCTCGCCGATGATGACTACTGGCACGGTGTCGGCGTCCGGGGTGGCGGTCTTGGGCCGTTGCAGCAGTTGCGCCGCGCTGACGAGGCCTACGGGCCGGCCGTCATGGCGGAAGTGCTGGTGCTGTTCCACCTGCTCGATCTCGTCCCGGCGCACCGCCACGGCACGCATGACGTGCCCGAGCGGGAAGGCATAGGCTTCGCCGGCGACTTCTACCAGCAGCGTGCGCACGACGGACAGCGTAAGCGGCAATTCGAGATGGAAGTGGAGCCCGCTGCCGGGCTGCTGCGAGAGCCGCAGGCTGCCGCGCACGGCGCGCACCATGTCCTGCACCGCATCCAGCCCGACGCCACGCCCCGAGACATGAGACACCGTCTCGCGCAGGCTGAAGCCGGGCAGCAGCAGGAATTCGAGCAGTTCCGTCTCGGACATCCGCGCCGCCGTCTCGGGCTGCGCCAGGCTGCGGCGCACGATGGCCTCGCGCAACGCGCCGAAGTCCACGCCGGCCCCATCGTCGAAGATCTCGATGACAAGCCGCCCGGCGTTATGGCGTGCGTGCAGCGAGATGCGTCCTTCCTCGGGCTTGCCGGCGGCACGGCGCACTTCGGGCGGCTCGATGCCGTGATCCACCGCATTGCGCAGCAGGTGGGCCAGCGGGGCGTCGAGCTGTTCGAGGATGTCGCGGTCCACCTGGGTCTGTTCGCCCGCCAGCGCCAGATGCACGGGCTTACCGAGCGCGCGGCCGAGGTCGCGCACCATGCGCGAATAGCCCATGATGCCGTCCGAGAGCGGTCGCATGCGACAGGACAGCGCGGTGTCGTAAAGCTGGCGCGACAGCCGGCTCGCCCGATGATCGTACTGGTCGATCTCCTCCACGCGCTGCGAAAGCTGGCCGTGGCTGTCCTCAAGCAACTGGCGCGCTTCGGCCAGCGCGGCGCGCAGCCGTGGCACGGTACCGTCGGCACTGGCCAGCAGGGCCTGGATGCCTTCCAGCGCCTGGAGCGCGCGCATTTGCTGGCGCCGCGCCTGCTGCATGGCGCCGCCGAACGGGCGCAGCCAGTGCGTCTCCACCATGGATTCGCCGGCCAAGGCCAGCAGCCGGTCCAGCCGGTCCGCGTTGACGCGCAGCATGCGTTCCTGCGGGTCGGCGGCGGCCGTGGCCTGAGGGGCGGGCGGGACTTCGGGGGGAAGAACCTCGGGCGTTACTGCGGATACCGCCGGCATCCGCGCGGGGGCCGGCTCCAGTTCAGTGCCGTCGAGCAGCGCGTTGAGGTGCGCGACGCAGGCGTCGATCTCGGCCAGTCCTTCCCGCTCGGGCCAGTCGAGCGCGCCGCCCGGGGGATGGCCGATCCGCTGCAGCAGGTCGGTGCCCTGCAGCAGGGCGTCGATATGGGACGGCGTCAGCAGCAGGCCGCCACGCTGCGCGGCGACGAGGCAGTCTTCCATCACATGCGCCACGCGCACGCCGCCATCCAGCCCGACGATGCGCGCTGCACCCTTGAGCGAGTGGGCGGCGCGCATGCACGATTCCAGGTGCGTGGCCGCCGCAGGCTCGCGTTCGAGCGCCAGCAGGCCCGCGTTCAGGATTTCCGCCTGCGCGTCCGCCTCCAGCGCGAACAGTTCGAGCATCGAGGCATCGCGGAGCTGTTCGGGGTTCATGACAGGCTCCGCGACAGCGCCTGCCGGAGCAGGTCGGCATCGAGCAGGCCGACCGTGTGGCCGTCATGCTCGAACAGGGCGCGCGTGTAGTGCGCGGAGGCGCGGGCGAGCGTAGCCGGTAGCGGCAGCAGCGCGGCGTGGGGCACGTGCTGCACGCCTGCCACTTCGGCCACAGGCAGCGCAATGGCATTGCGCCCCTGGCCCAGCATCAGGAACCGTCCCGCGCGGCTGGTATCGGCCGCCGTGCCGCCGAACAGCAGCGCCAGCGACACGCAGGTCAGCAGCGCCCCGCGCACCGATGCCACGCCAACCAGCGCCGCGTGGCGGCGGTGCGGCAGCGAGTGGATCGGCGCGGGCGCGGTGACTTCGCCGAGCACGGCGGTCGGCAGCGCGAGCCATTCATCGCCCACGCGGAAGACCACGCAAGACTGCCCTGCGGCACGGTCGACATGGAACGCACTCCTGGTAGGTTGATCGAGCGTGGCGGCATCCACAAGGTCGTCGACGGCCAGCGCGTCGAGCAGCGCCGTGGCGGCTTGCGCGTAGGTCGGGCAGTTGCGGCAGTGGACGTGCGTCGCCAGCAGCGGGCACGAGGCGTCGCCGGACACGCCGATGCGCCGCCAGCAATCGTCGATGGCCGCAAGGTTCGGCAGCAGGGTGGCGGAGGTTTCAACCATGGCTCATGCGGGCGTGACGTTGGGCGCGTTCGCGCAGGCGCGCGGCACCGCCGGCGTCGCCCTCGCTATCGAGCAGGGCGGCAAGGTGGTAGAGGGCTTCCTCGTGGCCGGGATCGAGGTACACCGCCTTGCGGTAGGCGGCATGCGCATCGGCGACGTGGCCGGCGGCGTCGTGCAGCACGCCGAGCAGGCAGTAGGCGTTGGCGGATGGGCCGCGCTGTGTCAGGTATTGCTCGCACGCGACGGTGGCGTCGGCCACATCGCCACGGTCAGCCATGGCAGCAATCTCCGCGAGCGCATCGCCGCCGGCTTGCTGCGCGGGCGGGCGCGCGTGCGTGGCGGCGGGCGGCGCGGCGCGCAACGCGGGGGCCGGCTGGGGCCGGCGCGCGGGAGCGGCGGGGGAAGCCGGCAGCGGCGCACGGGGTAAGGCCGATGCCAACGACGCCGGCACGTCCCGCACGGGCGGGCGCACCGCGTGGGGATGGAAGGCGAAGGCGAGCGGCACCCCGGCGCCGGCGAGCCCTTCGCGCGTCAGCAGGCTGGCTTCGGCCGGGCCGACGAAGATCAGGCCGTCCGGGCGCGCCAGGCGCACCAGCGCCTGCGCCGCGCGGCGCTGCGTGTCCGGATCGAAATAGATCAGCAGGTTGCGGCAGAACACCAGGTGGTAGGGCGGCTCGGCGGCGAGCAGGGACGGATCGAGGAGATTCCCCGGCAGCAGCCGGACCTGCGCCCGCACGTTATCGGCAATCTGGTAACCCGCTGCCACCGGTGTGAAATAGCGCCCGCGGAAGTCCAGCGGCCGGCCCCGGAACGCGTTGTTGCCATAGTGGCCGGCGCGCGCGCGCTCCAGCGCCCGGGCGCTGACATCCACGGCATCCACGCGAAACCGTTCGGGCGGCACGCCGGCGTCCAGCAGCGCCATGACGATGGAGTACGGCTCCTCGCCGGTGGAGCAGGGCACGCTCAGCACGCGCAGCATCGGCACACCATCGCCGAAGATGCGGTGGGCGGCAAAGCTCGCCATGGCCAGCAGCGCTTCACGATGGCGGAAGAACCAGGTTTCGGGCACCACTACGGCTTCGATCAGCGCCTGCAGCTCGTCTGGCACCGCGTGCAGCACGTTCCAGTAGTTGCCGAGATCGGCGGCGCCCACGGCGATCTGACGTTCCAGCACGGCGCGCGCGATGGTGCCGGCGCCGATGGCGCCCGCATCGAGCCCGATGCGTTCTTTCAGCAACACTTCGATGGGCGTGAGCGGGTGCGGGGCGTCGGTCATGCCGGGGCTGGATCGGGAAACAGCAGGTCGTGCACGGCATCGGGCAGCAGCGCGCCCACGCGCACCCATTGCACGAGGCCGCGCGCGTCGTGCAGCACGGGCCCGAGGTAGCGCACCGGGGCAGGGTCGATGCCGCCGTCGACGAAGGCGGCGGGATCGGCGCGCAGGGTTTCCGTGGCGTATTCGAGCCGCAGGCCGAGCAGGCGGGCGGGTTGATCGTGGGTTGTGCGGCGATAGTGCACCAGCACGGTCCGCGTGCTCCGGCGCGCCACGGCGGGCGTGCCCGTGGCCAGCGCCGGGATGTCGATCACCGGCACCGGCTGGCCATGACGCACCATCAGCCCGGCGACCCATGCCGGCGCCCCCGGAATCTGCTTGAGCGTGGTCAGCGGCAGCACCTCGGCCACCTCGGCGGTATCGAGCGCGTAGTGGTCAGGACCGATGCGGAACAGCAGGAAGAGGGCCATGGCGGGACATGCGCGTCGCGGAGCCCGCGCTCACACCTTGAAGCGGGAGACGCCGCTGCGCAGTTCGTTGGCCACGAGGGTCAGCTCGTCGATGGCCTGGCTCGACTGGCGCAGCGACTCCACGGTCTGCTGCGCGGCTTCGGACAGCTGCATCAGCGCCTGGTTGATCTGTTCGGCGCCGCCGGCCTGCGCCTGCATGCCCTCGTTCACCATCTGCACGCGCGGCGCCAGCGACTGCACCTGGCCGATGATCTGGGAAAGCTGGTCGCCCACCTGGGTCACCTCGGACATGCCCCGGCGCACTTCCTCCGAGAACTTGTCCATGCCCATCACCCCGGCCGAGACGGCCGACTGGATCTCGCGCACCATCTGCTCGATATCGTAGGTGGCCACGGCGGTCTGGTCCGCCAGACGCCGGATCTCGGTCGCCACCACGGAAAAGCCGCGCCCGTACTCGCCGGCCTTCTCGGCCTCGATGGCGGCGTTCAGGGACAGCAGGTTGGTCTGGTCCGCCACGCGGGCGATGGTGGTCACCACCTGATTGATATTGCCGGCGCGCTCGTTGAGCGTGGCCAGCCGGGCGTTGACCGAGCCGGCGGCCTCCATCACATGGTGCATGGTCGCCTCCATGCGCGACAGCCCGACCTGCCCGGTGCCCGCCAGCCCGGCGGTCTGCTCGGCGGCATGGGAGACTTCGCCCATTGTCCGCACGAGGTCACGCGAAGTGGCCGAGATCTCGCGCGAGGTAGCGCCGATCTGGGTCGTGGTGGCGGCGGTCTCGGTGGCCGTGGCCTGCTGCTGGCGGGCGGTGGCGGCGATCTCGTTGACCGACGTGGTGACCTGGATCGCCGAGCGCTGCGCCTGCCCGACCAGCGTGGTCAGTTCGCCGGACATCTGATTGAAGCCTTCCTCGACGGCCAGGAATTCGTCGCGCCGCCCCAGCGCCATGCGCTGGCGCAGGTCGCCGCCGCGCATGCCGGTCAGCAGCGAGACGATGCCGCCCATCGGCACGGTAATCGAACGCAGCAGCAGGTAGCCGCAGACCGCGGCCACTACCACCGCCAGCGTCAGCGCCACCTCGATACTCTTCTTGGCGCCATCCACGGCCTTGCTGATGTCGGTGGCGGCGCCGCTCGCGATGGCGTTGTTGTCGTCGACCAGGGATTGCAGCGCCTTGCGGCCGTCGAGCCAGACGTCGTGGGCCTGCCCGCGCAGGGCGGTCTCGGCGGTGGCGGTGTCGCGCCATTTGGTCGGGTCGAGGTAAAGTTGCGCAGCCTGGTCGTATCGTGCGTGAAGTTCCTTGAACGCCGCGAAACGGGCGCGATCGTCCGCGCGGACGATGGATGCTTCATACAGCTGTTCCATGCGGTGGAAACGCTGGGTGGCGTCCTGGTGCTGGGCCAGCAGGCGGTTGCGCGCGCCGGCGTCGTCGGTGGTCACGATCTGCCAGGCCAGCACGTAGAACTCGCCCCAGATGCCGCGCATGCCCGCGCTGTAGTTCAGGCCGGGCAGGGCATCGTTGCGCATGACATCGCTTTCATGCTCGATGGCGGACAGGCGGTTATAGGCGACCACGCCCATCAGCGCCATGACAAGGAGAATGAGGCTGAAACTCGCCAGGATGCGCGAGCGAATGGTCCAGTTGTTCACGGTCGGGTCCGCGTTGGTCTGCTTGAATGAGCCGCTGGCAGGATTCGCGGCGGGGCGCTATCCACCGGAAGGCGGATGGCCTTGCGGGTGCGGCAGGCGTTTGCGGCGTAGGGTACTGTAAGCGCCCGGCGCTGACAACGTGGGAGGGTGCCGGGCAGCCGCCCGCCAGCCCGCGCCGTTGCGCGGTTGCGCCGCATTTCTGTACCGCTTGATTTTTCCATGGTTTTCGTCACACTTGCCAAATAGCTTGAGCGGGACATATGTTCATCACAACTGATAGGGCAGGGATGGTGGCCAGGTCGGAGGTACAGGCGACTGGCGCCTTGCCGCCGGCGGATCTCGATCCGCTGACCGGCGTGGTCGCTCGCCAGGCATACTTGACGCGACTGGAGGCGCGCCTGCGCAGCGAGGCGCCGCCACGCTTTGCTTTGCTGCTGGTGGGCATCGACGACTTTCGCGCCTTCAACGACATGCACGGGCATGCCGAGGGCGACGCCATTCTCCAGGGCGTGGCCCGGCGGCTGGCCGACGCCTCCCCGCGCGACGCCATCATCGGCCGCGTGGGCAGCGACGAGTTCGGCGTGCTGCTGACCTCCATTTCGGACCCGACGCTGGTGCGCCACGTGAGCGCCGCCATCCTGTCGATGCTGTCCGCCCCCTATGAAATGAACGGCCGCCGGCACCATGTGCTGGCCAGTATCGGCGCCTGCGTGATGCCGGCCGGCGGCGAGAATTCGTCCGATGTCCTGGCGGCGGCCAGCCTGGCGCTGGCCCGGGCCAAGCACGACGGCGGCCGGACCATCCGCTTCTTCAAGCCGCAGATGCGCACCGACGTGACCACGCGGCTGTCGCTGGTGCAGGCGCTGCGCGAGGCCTATGCCCAGCGCCAGTTCGAGTTGCTCTATCAACCCCAGGTGGATCTGCGCGATGGCCGCGTGGTGGGCGCCGAGGCGCTGATGCGCTGGCGCCACCCGACGCTGGGCCTGCTGACGCCCGCCGCTTTCATCGACGCCCTGGCGGCCAGCAGCGTGGCCGGCGACGTGGGCATGTGGCTGCTGCATACCGCCTGCGCCCAGGCGCGGGCGTGGTCGCTGACCTTCGCCGAACCGCCGCGCGTGGCCATCAACCTGTTCGCCGCCCAGCTATCGGAAAGCCGGCTGCTGACCGAGGTGCGCCACGTGCTGCGCGCGCTGGAGCTGCCGGCGAAGCTGCTGGAGATCGAAATCACCGAGACCATCGCCCTGCAGCAGGGCGACGATGTCTCCGACCAGCTCCAGGCCCTGCGCCGGGACGGCGTGACGCTGACCTGCGACGATTTCGGCACCGGCTACGCCTCCCTGAGCTTCCTGAAGACGTTCCCCGTGGACCGGCTCAAGATCGACCAGTCCTTTATCCGCAACGTCACCCACGACGATGTGGACGCCGCCATCGTCCGCTCGGTCATCAATGTGGGCGAAAGCCTGCGCATCGGCGTGGTGGCGGAAGGCGTGGAGACCGCCGAGCAGCGCGATTTCCTGCTCGCCAACCGCTGCATCGAGGCCCAAGGCTACTTCTATGGCCGCCCGATGCCGCCTGACCGGCTGACCGACTTCCTGCGCAACCAGCCGCGCTGAGCGTTTATGCTGCGTCGCAGCAAACCGGTCGTCCTGTCAGCATCTGCAAGACTTGTTTCCGCGCATATCCGCCCGACCTCAGGACGGCGCGGGGGAAATATGTGCTTACAAAGTCAGGTCCGCAAGTCGCGTTCCCTGCCGTTATCCGATATACGGTGACATTACGGCGACGCCCGCCAAACGCGGTGGGTGTCCGGAACAGAGATGATTTGCACGATGCAACCCCTTAATCGCCTGGCGATTGCCCTGGCTGCCGCGCTGGCGGCGCACGGCCTGATGGCGCAGGCCCAGGATTACGCACCGCCCGGCTATGCGCAGGGCGCCCCGGACGGCTCCGTCCTCGGTAATCCCGACGCCGTGGCGCCGAACGGGCAATATGCCGATCCGTCATCCCGGATCGCCACCCTGACCGATGCAGCCGGCGGCATCAGCTTCGCGCCGGCCGGCTCGGACGAATGGGCGGCCATCGGCCTGAACCGGCCCGTGACCACCGGCGACCGGCTCTGGGTCGATCCGGGCGGCCGGGCCGAAGTCCATGCCGGCACCACCACGGTGCGGCTGGGCGGCGGCACGGCCGCCAGCATCCTCAACCTCGACGACGACACCACGCAGGTCAAGCTCACGCAAGGCTCGCTGCAACTGCGCGTACGCGCCCTGCCGCAGGGCCAGCAGGTGGAAGTCGATACGCCCAACCTCGCCTTCGTGCCCAATGAACCGGGCGATTATCGGATCGACGTCTCGCCCGATGGCAGCACCACGCTGGTCAGCATGCGCCACGGCAGCGCAGTCGTGTATGGGGATTCGCGCTCGGTCGAGCTGTCGCGCGGCCAGCGTATGCGCTTTGCCGGCACCGACCTTGCCGATGCCGGCGCGGGCGCGTACCCGCCGCCGGACGGCCTCGACCAATGGACCGCCGCCCGTGACGCCCGCGAGGACCAGTCCGTCGCCGCGCGCTATGTGCCGCGCGAGATGACCGGCTACGCCGCGCTGGATGACTATGGCGACTGGCAGCAGGACGCCGGCTACGGCGCGGTGTGGTTCCCGCGCGCGGTGCCGAGCGGCTGGGCGCCGTACAGCACGGGGCACTGGGCCTGGGTGGCGCCATGGGGCTGGACCTGGATCGATGACGCGCCGTGGGGCTTCGCCCCGTCGCACTATGGCCGCTGGTCCCATTTCGGCAACCGCTGGGGCTGGGTGCCCGGCCCGGCCAGCGTGCGCCCGTACTACGCGCCGGCCGTGGTCGGCTTTATCGGCGGCAGCGCGGCCACTATCCGGATTGGCGGCGGCCCCGGGGTCGCCTGGTACCCGCTCGGGCCGCGCGATGTCTACCGGCCGGGCTATCGGGCCAGCCAGAACTATGTCTCGCGGATTAACTACGCCCCGATCCACCACTATGGGCGGGGCGGTGACGGCCGTGACCGCGACCGGGAGCGCTGGATCAATCGCAACGTGCCGGGCGCCATCACGGGCATGCCGTCGCGCAATTTCGTCGAAGGCCGGCCTGTGCCGCGCGGGTCCCACCACGACGCGTGGCGGACCTTGCCGGTGGGCGAGGGCCGGGGCGCGCCGCCGATGGCGCCAGTCAAGCGTAGTTATCTAGGCGAGGCGCCGACGCGTGCGCTGCCGCCGATGGCGCGGCAGGGGTTCGAGCGGCAGGCCATCGCCACGCACCTGCCGGGCCGTCCGGCGTTCGACGACCGGCGCCCGGGGCGCCCGCCGTCGCAACAGGCGGGGCAGGCCGATAGAGGTGATAGAGGTGATAGAGGTGATCGCGGTGACCGAGGAGGGCCGGGTGGCCAAGGTGGACAGGGCCGGCCGGACGTGCGCCTGACCGAGGCCGCGCTGGCCGCCCGCCATCGGGGCGGCGATCCGAGCCGTGACGGCGCGCCGCGCGGCTTCGTGAACCCGGTGCAGGGTGGCGCCCAGCGTCCCGACGACAATCCGCGCGACAACGGCAGGAACTGGAGCACACGCCCGGACCAGATGCGCGGCGTGCCGCCCGAGGCCCAACGCCAGCAACAGGCCGTGCAGCGCCAGCAGTTCGAGCAACAACGGCAGTTGGGCGAGCAGCAGCGGCAATCGGCCGATTTCCAGCAACGCCAGCAGCAGGCGCTACAGAATCAGCGCCAGGAGCAGCAGCGGCAATTGCAGGAGCAGCAGCGCCAGGGGCAGGATCTGCAGCGGCGCCAGCAGTACGACCAGCAGCGTATGGCGCAGGAGCAGCAGCGCCAGCTTCAGGACCAGCAGCGCGAAGCGACCCAGCGCCGTCAGTTCGACCAGCAGCGGGCGCAGCAGGAGCAGCAGCGCCAGCAGCAGGACCAGCAGCGCGAGGCGATGCAGCGCCACCAGTTCGACCAGCAACGGGCGCAGCAGGAGCAACAGCGCCAGCAGCAGGATCAGCAGCGGCAGCAGCGCCAGCAGTTCGAGCAGCAACGCGCGCAGCAGGAGCAGCAACGCCAGCAGATGGAACACCAGCGGGCCGCGCAGGAGCAACAGCGCCAGCAGATGGAGCACCAGCGCCAGGCTGCGCAACAGCAGCGGCAGGCGCAGGAGCAGCAGCGCGCGCAGCAGGACCAGCAGCGCCAGCAGATGGAGCAGCAGCGTCAGGCCCAGCAGCAGCGGCAGGCCCAGGACCAGCAGCAACGGGCGCAGCAGCAACAGCAACAGCAGCAGGAACGCCAGCGGCAGTTCCAGCAGCAACAGCAGCAGCAACAACAGCGCGGCCAGAATGAGCCGGGTGACCGGGGCGGCCACGGCAACCGCGGGGCGATGCAGGCGCGCAACGACGATCGGCGCTAACGCGCGCGACGCGCACCAAAGACAAAGGGCGTCCGGAGCCACCGGACGCCCTTCGCTTTCTCTCCACATTTCACGCCGGCTGTGCCGCCGGCTGGTACCGCCTTGCTACGCCTTCTCCCTCCGTAGAAGCCTGTTGCTGCGCCGCCTGGCTTACTTCGCCAGTTCCGACAGGCGCACCGGTGCGATCTTGCCGTTCTGGACCCAGCCGACCACGGTGTCCGCCACCGAGCCGCCCTTGGCGTCGATGCCCTCCACCTCGTTCGGGTTCACGTCCTTCGGCAGGGCCTTGACGGCCTCCGGAATCTTGGCGCGGATGGCCGCCGAGTCGGTGGTCGTGCCGGCCAGCTTCATCGCATTGGCCAGCGCCCACGTCATCGTGTAGTTCAGGGACATCTCCGTGGTGGCATCGCGGCCATCATGGAGCTTCTTGTACTTGGCGTTGTAGGCCTGCGCGGCCGGGCGCGTGTCGTTGACCAGCGGCATCACGCCGATCGAGCCCTCGAGCATGCCGAGCCCGTTGGTGACCTTGGCCATCTCGTCCATCTTGGCCTGGTCCATGACGATGAAGCCGCCCTTGAAGCCCAGCTCGCGCGCCTGCTTGACGACCAGCGCGGTCGGCTCCGAGGGGCCGCCCACGAACATCACGTCCGGCTTCTCGGCGATTGCGCGCGACACGCCGGTGTAGAAATCGGTCGCCTTGGTGTACGACATCGGGTTGTTGCCCACGATCTTGCCGCCGGCGCCTTCCCAGGCCGGCACGAAGGCCTGCACCCACGCCTTGGCGTAGTCATGGTCGGCCGGCACCAGTGCCACGTTCTTGCCGTAGCGCTTCATCTGGGCCTTGATAAACGGCTCGATATAGCCGGTATAGGCCGGCGGGATGCGGATGGTCAGCTTGTTGCCGGCATCGGTGATGCGCGGCACGCTCGAGTAGGCCATGACCAGGAACTTCTCCTGCTCGTTGAAGGCCTGCAGCGCGAAGATGCCGCCCGAATGCGGCACGAAGACGGCCGGGGTCTTGTGCTGCTGCACCAGGCGGCGGGCGTTGATGGCGGCCTCGGCCGGCGCGTACTTGTCGTCTAGCGCCACCACTTCCAGCTTGACCTTCTTGCCGTTGACGGCCAGGCCCTGCGCGTTGATCTCGTCCACGGCCATCTGGATGCCGGACAGCACGTTCTTGCCATACAGCGCGGCGCCGCCGGAGAGCGGGCCAGTGTAGCCAATCTTGACCACTTCCTGCGCGAGCGCGGGCGTGGCGGCGAAGAGCGCGGCCACGGCGCATGCGGCCAGCGGGAAGAAACGACCCATCGTCTTGTGCTGCATTGCTGTCTCCTTTTTGGATTTGGTACTGCGCTTGTCTGGTGTTGTTCGATCTACCCGCCGATGTAAGCCTTCCGAATGCCTTCGTCCTTGAGCAGCGACTCCCGGTCGCCTTCCATCACGATCCGGCCGCTCTCGATCACGTACGCGCGGTGCGCGATGCCGAGGGCGGCGTAGGCGTTCTGCTCGGCCAGCAGCACCGTGGTGCCGGCGCGGTTGATGCGCTGGATCACCTCGAACATCTGCTTGACCACCAGCGGCGCCAGCCCCAGCGACGGCTCGTCCAGCAGCAGCGCACGCGGGCGGCCCATCAGCGCGCGGCCCAGCGCCACCATCTGCTGTTGCCCGCCGGACAGCGAGCCCGCCGGATCGTCCTTCTTCTGGCGCAGGATCGGGAACATCTCGAAGACTTCCTCGAGCGTCTCCCGGATGCCCGCGCTGTCGCGGCGGTGCACGTAGGCGCCCAGCGTCAGGTTCTTCTGCACGCTCATCGCCGGAAACAGCTTGCGGCCTTCGGGGCAGTGCACCAGCCCGGCCTGCACGATCTGCGACGGCTTCATGCCGGACAGCTCGCGGCCATCGAAGCGCATGCTGCCGCCGCTGGTGCGATGGATGCCGCTCATCGCCAGGAAGATCGAGCTCTTGCCCGCGCCGTTGGCGCCGAGCAGCACCACCAGTTCACCGGCCTTGGCGTGCAGCGAGACGTTGTCCAGCGCACGGAAGCTGCCGTACGACAGCGAGACGCGTTCAAGCTGCAACATGGTCGGCTCCCAGATAGGCTTCGATGACGCGCGGGTCCTGCTGGACCTGCGCCGGCGTGCCTTCGGCGATCTTCTCGCCGTAGTTGAGCACCATGATCTTGTCGGCCAGCCGCATGATCATGTCCATCTTGTGTTCGATCAGGCAGACGGTCTTGCCGTGCCGCACCATCTTGCGGATCAGTTCGGCCAGCCCCACGGTTTCCTCGGGGTTCACGCCGCCGGCCGGTTCATCGAGCAGCAGCAGTTCGGGGTCCGTGGCCAGCGCCAGCGCGAAGGCCACGCGCTTGCGGGCTTCCTGGGTGATGTCGGCCGCCACCTCATGGGCCAGATGCGTCAGGCCGACGAAGTCGAGCGCCGCCTCGGCCTTCTCGCGGCACAGCCGCTCTTCCTGGCGCAGGCGCCGGGAGTTGAACAGCACGTCGGCCAGCCCCGACGACGTGCGCAGCCGGTGGCCGACGATCAGGTTGTCGAGCACCGTCGCGCGGTCGAACAGGGCCGTGGCCTGGAACGTGCGCGCCACGCCGAGCCGGGCGATCTGGTCCGCGCGCAGGCCGGCCACGTCCTGCCCCTTGAACAGGATCTGGCCAGAACTCGGCGCGTGCGTGCCGGCGATCAGGTTGAAGAAGGTGGTCTTGCCGGCGCCATTGGGGCCGATGATCGCGTTGACATGGCCGGCTTCGAACGACACGGACACGTCGTGCACCGCGGTCAGCCCGCCGAATTTCTTGGTGAGGTTGCGGATCTCAAGCATTCTCGGCTCCGGGGCGGGTGGTCGGGACGGGCGGCTGCACGTTGCCGGGGCGCGCGGCGGCATGCTGGCCACGGCGTGCGGCGGCGGCGCGGCGGGCCTGCTTCTTCAGGTACGAGCCGACGATGCCATCCGGGAAGAAGATGATCAGCAGGATCAGCACCGGGCCGAACACGAGCATGCGGTAGTCCTGCAGGAACTGGAGCGTCTGGGTGACCCAGGGCACCAGCACCGAGCCGAGCAGCGGTCCGAGCAGCGTGCCGGTACCGCCGACCAGCATCGCCATGACCATGTCGAACGTGACATCGGTACGGGCGATGTCCGGGCCCAGGAAGCGCACCTGCCCCGCGTAGAGCGCACCGGCATAGCCGGCGAAGCCCACCGACAGCACGAACGACAGCACCTTGGTGCGCATCAGGTTGATGCCCAGCGCTTCGGCCAGCGCGTCGCTGTTGCGTACCGCCAGGAAGCTGCGGCCCAGCAGTGAGCTGACGATGCGATGCATGATGAACATGCCGATCACCAGGAAGGTCAGCACGAGGTAGTACTGCGCCGGCACGCTGTCGAAGGTGATCGGGCCGATGGCCGCCGGCACCGGAATGCCGATCAGGCCGACCGTGCCGTGCGTGAGGCCTTCCCACTTCTCGATCAGCAGGTAGATGATGTAGCCGACGCACATCGTGAAGATCGAGAAGTAATGGCCTTTGAGGCGCAGCGACACCACGCCCACCACGTAGCCGAACGCCATGCAGACCACGCCGGAGAGTGCGAAGGCGAGCCAGAACGGCAGTTGGTGGTCCACGGTCAGGATGCCCACCGTGTAGGCGCCAATCGCCATGAAGCCGCCGTGCGCCAGGTTGAGCTGGCCCGTATAGCCGGTCAGCAGGTTCAGGCCGAGCGTGGCGATGCCGTAGATGAACGCCAGCGTCATCACGGTCAGGAAGTAGCTGTTGGGCACGACCAGCGGAAACGCGATGGCGGCCGCCAGCAGCAGGGCCCAGCCGGTCTTTCCTTGCAGTGCTTTCATGGATCGCTCCTTACGCCGTCTTGGCGGCGAACAGGCCCTGCGGGCGGATGGACAGGATGATCACCAGCAGCATGAACGCGATGATGTCCTTGTAGTCGGTGGAGATATAGAAGCCGCCGAAGCTCTCGGCCATGCCGATGATCAGGCCGCCGACGATCGCGCCCGGGATGCTGCCCATGCCGCCGAGGATGATGATCACGAACGCCTTGGTGATGACCAGGTTGCCCATGCTGGGGTAGACGAGGTTGATCGGCGCGTACAGCGTGGCGGCGATGGCGGCGAGCGCGCCCGAGATGGCGAAGACCAGCAGGGTGACGCGCGTGGCGTCGATGCCGACCAGCGCGGCACCCTCGCGGTTCTGGGCCATCGCCATGATCGTGGAGCCGGTGACCGTGCGCGTCAGGAACAGGTGCAGCAGCACCATCAGGCCGAACGCGGCGACGATGATCAGCAGGCGCTGCATCGGCGCGGTGAGGCCGAGGAACTCCACCATCTGGCCGTACGGCGTGGGCATGCGGTGGAAGTCCGCGCCCCACAGCGCTTGCGCGCCGGCTTCCAGGAACAGCAGGATGCCGATGGCGGCAATCATGTCGTGGATCTCGGGCGCGTTGCGCAGCGGATGAAACACCAGGCGGTCCGCCAGCATCGACAGCACGGCCACCACGGCCGCGGCGGCCAGCATCGCCAGCCAGTAGTTCAGGCCCAGCGTGGTCATGGCGTAGTACGACACATAGGCACCGGCCATGTACAGCGCGCCATGCGCGAAGTTCGGCACGTGCAGGATGCCGTAGACCAGCGTGAGCCCCAGCGCCACCAGGCTATACACGCCGCCCAGCGTCAGGCCGTTGAGAAACTGTTGGAAAAACAATGCCACGGGATTACCTCGTACGGTTCGCGAAACAAGGTGCGCGCCGGCGCGGGACCGGGGCGCGTGGAGGTGCGTTGCCGTTGGGGCGGCAGCGCGGGCCGGATCGGCGTTGCGTCAGCCTGACCGGCGCGGATGCTGGCGGTTCAGCGCTGTCGCGGGGTGGCCGTCGATGTGGCGGGCAAGCGCGGCCAGCCTGGCGCTGGTGCCGCGTGTCGGTTGTCTTGCATGTGTTGTCTCCTTGCGTTGCCGCGCCAGGTGGCGCGCCACTCTCCTGGAACCCGGCAGGGCCGAGGGTCCGGTGACGCCGTGTCCTTGCCGCAAGTCCTGTCTCCCACAGCGGGGCAGTGGAGGCGGTTCGCGTTCTAGCACGGTCGTTCGTTTTCAGCGAATTTGCATGGCGATTCGACCAGCGTCAAGCAATCGGGCGATGCATTCCGCTGTGCGAAATACGCATCCCGCGCCAGTGCTCGGGGTCTTGGTGTTATCCCTGATTCTTTGGGGGTAAACGGGGGGGCGGCGTGCGCTGGCGTGGGCATCCGGATTGATGCCTGGCGGGAAACACTGTGCGCGCCGAGTCGGTCTGGCGTGGGGTCCACGCGCCACCTACCATGGTCTCAGGCATCGACCACAGGAGAAACGTCATGACCCAACGTACGAACTACTTCCAGCAATCCCCGGAACTGACCAAGAAGCTCATCGAGTTCGGGGCCCTGTTCCAGAAGACCACGATCGAGGCACCGATCCACGAGCTCGTCGAGATTCGCGCGTCGCAGCTCAATGGCTGTGCGTTCTGTGTCGACATGCACATCAAGATGGCCAAGATCCACGGCGAGCGGGAACTGCGCCTGCACCACGTGGCGATCTGGCGCGAATCGACGCTCTTCTCGCCGCGCGAACGCGCCGCGCTGGCCTGGACCGAAGCGCTGACCCACCTTGCCGCCGACGGCGTGCCCGACGCTATCTACGAGCGCGTGCGCACCCAGTACAGCGAAAAGGAACTGTCGGATCTGACCTTCCTGGTCGGGGCCATCAATGCCTGGAACCGCCTGAACGTGGCGTTCCGCATGGTGCCCGGGTCCTCGGACAAGGCGTTCGGACTCGACAAGGCCAACCTGGAGTAATGCCATGAAGACAGTCGCATCCGTTGCTGCAACCCTGATGCTGTCGTGCCTGATGGTGGCCGGGCCGGCAGCCGCCGCGCCGCAGGCCAGCGTCAAGCAGTTGATGACGAAGCCGTTGCCCGAGTATCCGGGCAAGGAAGGCGAGATGATCGTCGTGGACTATCCGCCGGGCGCCGTGGATCCCGTGCATCGTCATGATGCGCACGCCTTCGTCTATGTGCTGGAGGGCAGCATCATCATGGGCCTGAAGGGCGGCAAGGAAGTCACGCTCAAGGCGGGCGATACCTTCTACGAAGGCCAGAACGATATCCACACGGTCGGGCGCAACGCCAGCAATACCGAGCCGGCGAAGTTCGTGGTGTTCCTGATCAAGAAAAAGGGCGCGCCGATCCTGACGCCGGTGAAGTAACCGGACAGGGGCCTCCGCGCGTCCCCGTCAACGTCATCTGACTTGGCAACATTTGCCTGCCCCGGACCTATCCCCTAGGGGGTCGTGCGTTTGGGGCGGGTGTCGTGCACGGTGGAGGGCGGCGGGTACACGTCGTCGCTCGCGGCGATGGGCTCGCGCGGGGGCGGGGGCGTGGAGGAGGTGTCCCGGGGCGGCGTGTCGCAGCCGGCCACGCCAAGCCCGAGCAGGGTAATGAGAATGCATCCGGCCAACGCGCTGCCCAGGGCGCGGCCAGGACGGGGATCTCGGTGATAGGCCATGAATGGTCCCGGTGAATGTGCTGTCTTCCAGCATAGACCACCGGTGTTGCCTGCGGATGACTTGTGAATGCGAACCGATTCAGCCCGTCCCTGGGGCTGACATGCCGGTTCAGCGCGCCTTGGCCCAGCGATCGAACACGGCGCAGGCGAGCAGCAGGGCGCTGGTAACAAAGAACACCGCGCGCATGCCAAGGTGCACGCTGATCTGCGCGCCGATCAACGGCCCGATCACCTGCCCGGAGAACTGCGCGGATTGCAGGTAGCCGAGCATCTTGCCGGACTGGTGCTCCTTGACGGCCTGGCGTACGAGCTTGCCGATGGCGGGGAGCAGCCCGGCGAGCGCCATCCCCATTACGCCGCGCAGCGCGGCCAGCGTCCACCAGTTGGTCACGAACGCCTGGGGAATCAGGACAAGGGCGGTGGCCACAAGGCAACCGATGATGACATGCCAGGCACCGACGCGGTCGGCCAGCGCCCCTAGCCGCGAGGCCGTCAGTACGCTGCCAAATGCCGAGCACGCCATGACGATGCCGGCCACCGTGGCCAGCCGGTCGTGCGGTACATCGAGTTGTCCGATATAGACGGTGATGATTGGCTCGATCGACATATTGGCCAGCAACACCATCGCCGCGGTCACCAGCAAGGCCGGCAACGCGAAGCGATGCGCGCTGCGGGGAGCACCGTCGGAGGGCACGGGTTGGCTGGCGGCCTTCGGCGGACGCGTGAAATCCTCGCGCACGCCAAAGATCGTCAGCAGCGCCGCCACGCCGATCATGGCACCGCCGGCGAAGAACGTGCCGCGAATCCCGATCAGGTTCGGTAGCAGGCCCCCAATGAGCGGGCCGACCAGATTACCCGTCAGCGCACCGGTGGACAGCACGCCGAGCGCCCAGCCCGCCCGTTCGGGCGGCGCCTGCGTGCCGATCATCACGGTGGCCGCCGACGCGTAGCCGCCGATCAACCCCGCGGCGAAGCGCAGCGCAACGAGTTCATAGACGTTGTGGGCCAGCCCGATCATCGACATCACGATGGCCATGCCCACCGCGGCGCGTACCAGCATCGGCTTGCGCCCGAAACGGTCGGCCAGCTTGCCCCACAGGGGCGCGGTCACGGCGGTCGCAAGGAAGGTGATGCCGAACGCCACGCCTGACCACTGCACCACTTCGTCCTGCGACGTCACGCCGAGTTGCTCCACGTACAACGGCAAGAACGGCAGCAGCATGCTGAGGCTGACCAGCGTGGTGAAGGAGCCGAAGACGGCAACCGCCAGATTCCGCTGCCAGTAAGCGGCATTGCGGCCGACGTAGCTGTCAGTCGGGTGCCGGGTTGCGGGAGAGGGGAGGGAGGGGGCGGATTCAGTCATTGCGGCGGACGTCTGCGATCGGTGGGGGGCACGGGCCCAATCTAGCTGCCCGGCGCCGAGCGAAGAAGACACCTCGCGGATCAACAGTTTTGTGCGTTGGTAACGAATGCGGCGCGCCGGGCCCCCCCGATGGCCGGATATCGAACACCACTTGCGCGGCGCTCGTTGGTTTGGCCGTTGCGTCCCCCATAATGAGCCGCCGACTCGCGCGGCAATTCAAAGAAACAGAATCGGAGACAGCAATTGAGTATCAAGACACGCGCCACGGGCGCCGCACGCATGGCGGCCATCCTCATTGCGGGACTGGCCATCGGCCAGGGGGCGAGCGCAGCAGAATGGCCGACGAAGCCGATCAAGGTCATCGTTCCTTATACGCCGGGCGGGTCGACCGACACCGTGTCGCGCGTGGTGTTCGAGCGGGTCTCGCAGACCCTTGGCCAGCCCATCATCATCGAGAACAAGCCGGGCGCCAACAGCACGCTTGGCGTGGGTGTCGCGGCGCGTTCCGCGCCTGACGGCTATACGTTCGTGTCGGTGCTGGCCGCCTACAGCGCCAACATGTCGCTCTACTCGAAGCTGAGCTACAAGCCGTCTGACCTGGTGCCGGTGGCCGAGATGGCGGAACTGCCGCTGTTCCTGTTTGCCAGCAAGCGGCTGCCGGTAAAGACCGTCGGCGAACTCGTCGCCTATGGGCGCAAGAACCCGGACGCGCTGACCTTCGGCTCGAGCGGCGTTGGCAGCTCGGCGCACCTGACCGGCGAACGTCTGGCGATGGAGTCGAAGCTCAAGATGACGCACGTGCCCTACAACGGTAGCGCGCCGATCCTGCCGGCGCTGGTGTCCGGCGAGGTGTCGATTGCGTTCGATCCGCTGCTGGTGCCCATGCCCCACGTGAAGACCGGGAAGATCAACGTGCTGGCGGTGGCGTCGGCAAAGCGCTGGCCCGGCGAACCGCAGATCCCGACCATGGAGGAATCTGGCTTCCCCGGGTTTGTCATGAGTTCGTGGACCGGCCTGCTGGCGCCGGCCGGCACGCCGCAGCCGGTGGTGGACCGCATGGCGAAGGCCATCGCCGCCGCCACCACCAGCCCCGAGGTATCGAAGAAGCTGACCGAGCTCGGCTTCGTACCGGTCAGCGATACGCCGGAGGCCTTCCGCAAGCTGATCGAGCGCGACACGGTGCGGTACGGCGAGATCGTCAAGGCGGGGAAGATCTCGCTGGACTGAGTGGCGTCGCTTTTGTGCACATAGCGGGCAATTGCGCATACGCGGGCGGGCGCGGTAGTAGAATCGCGCCATCCCCACTCAGCGCGCTCGCAGTGTTCCATGTCCGATGAAAAGAAGAGCTTGTCCGAGACCATCCGTACGGCGATCGAGCAAGACATTCTGAGCGGGAAGTTGCCCAGCGGCACGCAGCTGGAGGAACAGCAGTTGCTCGCGCGCTTCAAGGTGTCGCGCACCCCGGTGCGCGAGGCGCTGATCCAGCTCGAATCCGCCGGACTGGTCGATCTGGTGCCGCGTCAGGGCGCCATCGTGGCATCGATCACGCTGCGCGAATACGTGGCGATGAGCGAGATCCTGGTGCAGTTGGAGTCGCTGGCCGCCCGGCTGGCCGCACGCCGCATTTCGGCGCCGCAGCGCAAGGCGATCCAGACGGCACTGGAGGCATGCCGGGCGGCTGCCGAGCAGGCCGATGGCGGGGCGTACCGCAAGGCCAACGACACGTTCCATCACATCATCTACGAAGCCAGCTGTAACGACATCCTGTCGCGCCAGATCCTCACCATGCGCGCACGGATGCGCGGCATGCGCGATCTGCGCTTCGAAAAGCCCGCGCGCATCCGCGCCTCGCTGGCGGAGCACGAGGAAGTGCTGGAAGCGATCCTGCGCGGCAGCGAGGACGCCGCCGCGGCCGCCATGGTGCGCCACATCGCCACGGGTGGCGATGTCTATGCGGACATGATCGCCTCGATGCCCGGCGACGGTGCGGGGCGGGGGCGCGGCCGGCGCTGATCGGCGCTGATCGGCGCCGGGGCTCTTCATCGTCGGATCTTCGTCAATCAAGCTTCACGCCGGCCTGCACGATACGCTCCAGCGCATTGCGCCCATCGGCGGAGGCCCACGCGCCGAACTCCGCCGGCGATTCCGATAGCGACACTTCGCTGCCATTGGCGGCCAGCTTGGCGCGGATTTGCGGGTCGGCCATGACCTTGCGCGTGGCCGCGAAGATCTTGTCCCGAATCTCCGGGGGCAAGCCCGCCGGGCCATAGAGACCGAACCAGAACGTGAAGTTGAACCCCGGGAGCCCGGTTTCGGCCAGCGATGGCAGGCCGGGCGCCACTTCGGACGGCTTCGGCGTCGTCACCCCAATCATCTTCACGACGCCTTGCGTGCCCATCGGCAACACCGAGGCGGCCGTCCCGAATGACATTTGCACTTCACCGGCTGCCACGGCCTGCAAGGCCGGCGCGCCGCCCTTGTACGGCACATGCGTCATGCGCACGCCCGTGGCTTTCTCGAACTGCAGCCCCGCCACGTGCGGCGAACCGCCAATGCCGGACGACGAGTAGTTGAAGCCGCCCGCATCGGCCTTCGCCTTGGCCACGAGCGCCTTGACGTCCGCGACACCCAGGTTCTTGTTGACGGCCAGGATCAACGGCGAGACGGTCAGGCGCGTGATGGGCGTGAAATCCTCCCCTTTGTAGCGCGCCTTGTAGAGCCGCTGGTCGATGCCATACAGCGTGGCCGTGGCCAACGCCAGCGTATAGCCGTCCGGCGGGGCGCTGGCCAATGCGGTGGAGGCCAGCGTGCTGCCCGCACCGGGCTTGTTATCGACGACGATGGTCTGGCCCAGTTGCTTGGACAAGGCTTCGCCGAAGATGCGCGCCACGTAGTCGGCCGCGCCGGCCGGCGTGTAGCCCACCAGCACGCGAATGGGGCGATTCGGGTAGTCGTCGGCCGCGAGCGCGGGCGGGGCGGACGTTGCCGCCAGCGCCGCCATCGCGAGTACGCGCCTGGCGCGCAAGTATCGAGGGTTCATCGCTTGTCTCCGCTTATTGTTTTGGCTTGTCGGGTGCGGCCGGTCACGCCGCGATATTGCCATCGCGCAGTCGGGCGATGCGGGCATCGTCGTAGCCCAGGTCACGCAGGATGGCGTCCGTATGGGCACCGGGGTCGGGCGCCGCGCTGAAGAATCGCTCGGGATGCGGCGCGGCGGAGAGGTTGATCGGCGAACGTAGCAGCGCCAGCGGTCCCAGTTCGGGGTGGTCGGCGGGGCGTGTCATGCGCAGGTGCTGGACCTGCGGATCCTCGAACGCCTGGCCGATATCGAAGACCGGGCCGCACGGCACGCCGACGGCGTTGAGCCTGTCCGTCAGCTCCGCAGCGGTGAACGCGGCTGTGCAATCGTTGATTGCCGCGTCGACCCGCTCGCGCTGTGCATTTCGCCCGGCGGCACTGTGCAGCGAGGTATCGGCCAACAGCGCATCCGCGCCGAGTGCCTGGCAGAAGTGGGTCCACATGCGGTCGGTGCTGGCGGCGATGTTGACGACGCCATCCTGGCATCGATACGTGCCCATCGGGGCCAGCGTGGGGTGCGCATTGCCTTGCTGCGTGGGCACCACGCCTTCCACCGTGTAGCGTGCGCCCTGGAAATCGAGCTTGTTCAGCATCGCCTCGATGAGCGAGGTGTGGACCCATTGGCCGCGTCCCGTGCGCTCGCGTTGCAGCAGCGCCAGCAGGATGCCTTGCCCCAGGAACATGCCGGCCGTGGTGTCCGAGATGGCGATACCCACGCGTAGCGGACCGTCCCCGGGCATGCCGGTCACGGAACTCAGTCCGCACATGCCCTGCACGATCTGGTCGAGCCCGGGGCGCTCGCAGTACGGGCCGTCCTGCCCGAATCCGGAAATGCTGGCCAGGATCACACGCGGGTTCAGCGCGCTCAGGCGTTCATAGGTCAGGCCCAGCCGCTCCTTCACCACGGAACGGAAGTTTTCCACCACCACGTCCGCGCGGCGCACCAGCGTGGCCAGGATCTCAGCCCCTTCGGGCGTCTTCAGGTCCAGGCAGAGGCTGCGCTTGTTGCGATGCAGATTCTGTTCGTCCGAGCCCCGGCGGCGCCCGGTGACCGAGCCGCGGTCGCGCGGCGGTGGCGGTTCGATGCGGATGACATCCGCCCCCCAGTCCGCCAGCAGCCGCACGGCCACCGGGCCGGCGCGGGCGATGGAAAGATCCAGGACGGTGTAGCCGGACAGCGGTGCGTCGTGAGTCATCGGTCCTCTTCGAGAATTCGTTATCGCCGGTAAAGTATACGAATAGGCAGCATAAATATACGTATACGGATTTACCATGATGCGACTTGACCGCACATGCGCTACGCTTCCCCCGGCCCACTTACGGCCAATAGGCCCCGCGTGGCCACGTTTTGGCAGCGGAACCGCGCATACCCCCGCCGGCTTGGAGACCACAGACCGTATGCATACGAACGCAGTCCGTATAAGAAAGCATGGCGACGCCGACGTGCTCGAACTCGACGAAGTGCCGGTTGCGGCGCCCACGCCCACTGAAGTCCAGATCCGGCAATCGGCCATCGGCCTGAATTTCGCCGACATCTACCAGCGCAACGGCGCGCATGGCCCGCACACGCCGACGCCGTTTCCCATCACGTTGGGATCGGTCGGCGCGGGCATCGTCACGGCGGTCGGGCGGGAGGTGTCGGGCGTTGTGGTCGGGCAGCGCGTGGCGGCCATGTATCCGGGCGCGTATCAGGTCACGCGCAACGTGCCGGCCGATCGCGTCGTGCCGCTGCCGGACACGATTTCCGAGGAGGTGGCCGGCGCCACCCTGTTGCGGGGACTGACGGCCGAGTACCTGTTGCGGCGGCTGTATGTGGTGCAGCCCGGCGATGGGGTGCTGGTGCATGCGGCGGCCGGCGGAATGGGCGTGCTGCTGTCGCAATGGGCACGCTCGCTCGGCGCGACAGTGATCGGCACCGTGGGCAGCGAAGCCAAGCGCCGCGTGGCATTGGACCACGGCTGCCATCACGTGATCTGCTATCGCGACACGGATTTCGTCGCGGAAGTCATGGCGCTGACGCAGGGCAAGGGTGTCGCCGTCGTCTACGACGCGGTCGGCAAGGACGTCTTCGTGCCATCGCTGCAATGCCTGAAGCCATGCGGGATGGCCATCAACTACGGCACCGCGTCCGGCGACGTGGAAGCATTCGACCTGCAGCTACTGCATGCGAAGTCGCTGATCGTGTCGCGGCCGACGCTGCGTACGTTCATCGCCGATGCGGCGTCGCTACGTCGCGCGGCGCTGGCGCTTTTCTCGGCGGTGGAAGCAGGGCACCTGCGATTGGAGGTGGGGCAGCGCTTTGCCTTGTCCGACGTCCGGGAGGCCCATCGCAGCCTCGAAGGCCGCGCCACGACAGGCGCCACCGTGCTGATTCCCTGACCGGAGATCGCCCACATGAGACTGTTCCACGGCTGGTTATCCAGCGCGTCGCGCCGCGTGCGGCTGTGTATGGCGGAGAAGGGCGTCGATTACGAGAGCGTGCCTGTCGATCTGGCCGCGCAGGAGCACCATTCGCCAGCGTTCCTGGCGATGAATCCGAACGGCGTGGTGCCGGCGCTGGTGCTGGACGATGGCCGTTTCCTGTACGAAAGCGGCACGATCTGCGAATACCTCGACGACGTCCTGCCGCATCCCCCGCTGCGCCCGGCCGACCCGTATGCGCGGGCCACGATGCGCAACTTTGTCCGCTGGACCGACGACAAGCTGCTGCCTAACCTGCTGATCCTGAACTGGAGCATCGCGCTGCAGCCCGTGGCGTCGCAATGGAGCGATGCGGATCTGGCGGGGAAGCTTGCGCGCATCCCGACGCCGGAGCGGCGCGAAGCCTGGCGCCGTATCGCACGCAAGCCGTACTCGGACGAGGAGAAGCGCGCGGCGCTCGACGCCTTGCTGGCATTGCTGCCGAAGATGGCATCGATGCTCGACAACGGGCCCTGGCTGATGGGCCCACCCTATTCGCTGGCCGATATCGCCGCGGTGCCGTTTATCGCGCGGATCGCCGAACTCGCGCCAGAGGCCATGGCGGCAGACCGCATGCCGGCGGTGGCCGACTGGTGGCAGCGCGTGCAGCAGCGTCCGGCCTTCGCGCAGGCGCGCATCGAACGATTCGACGTCGCGCTGCGAGCGCGAGAGACTACCCTTTCTTGATCCGGAGATTTGACGCATGGCTTCCGAAGGTTCGCTTCCCACGCTCGATATTGCCGCCCATGTGGCCACGCTGACGCTGCAGCGCCCCGATGTGGCCAACCGGCTGGGCCCCGACGATCTGCAGGCATTGCTGCAGCACATTGAAACCGTGAACGGCAGCGATGTCCGCGTGCTGATCCTGCGCAGCACGGGCAAGTACTTCTGCAGCGGCTTCGATATCGGCAAGCTCGCCGCCGGCCAGCGTGGCGCGGGCTTCGAGCCGCTGGTCAATGCGATGGAGGATTGCCGCGCGGTGACCATCGCCGAAATCCAGGGTGGCGTCTACGGCGGCGGCACGGACCTGTCGTTGGCGTGCGACTTCCGGCTCGGCACCGACGCCGTGGAGATGTTCATGCCAGCCGCGCGCCTGGGCCTGCATTTCTATGAGCGCGGCATGCGCCGCTACGTGACGAGGCTGGGCCTGAACGCGGCCAAGCGCCTGTTCCTGACCGCTGAACGGATCCAGGCGCCCGAGATGCTGGCGTGTGGGTTCCTGACCGAACTGCTCCCCGCGGATCAACTGCGCGAGCGTGCGGCGCAGTTGGCCGGGACCATCGCCGGGCTGGCGCCCATTGCCGTGCAGGGCATGAAGCGGCATCTGAACGCGATCGCGCGCGGAGACCTGGACACCGCGGCGCTTGCCGAGGACATCCGGCGCGCGACGCAATCGGAAGACATCCGCGAAGGGGCGCTGGCGTGGAAGGAGAAGCGCCAGCCAGCCTTTACGGGCAAGTAACGTCGCATCACGCAGCAGACAAACACAAGACCAAAAGAAAGGGAGGGGCGATGGAGCACAAGGGAATGTCGCGCAGGCAGTGGCTGAAGTCGGCTGCCGTGCTGACGGCGGGGAGTGCGGTCACGGGAAGCGTGCGCGCGATGGCAGAAGATCCGGTGTTCTCGGTGGTCGAGACCGCCGATGGCAAGGTGCGGGGCCTGCGGTCAGGGGGCGTGCACGTGTTCAAGGGCCTGCGCTACGGCGCCGACACAGGCGGTGCCAACCGCTTCATGCCGCCGCAGCCGGTGGCGAAGTGGAGCGGCGTGCGCGATGCCACCGCCTACGGCAACTACGCGCCGCAGATGCCGGCCGACCGGCGCCGTGCCTACGCGGACCTGATCGCCTACGATCTGCAGCCGGGCGGCATGGGCGAAGACTGCCTGGTGCTGAACCTGTGGACGCCATCGCCCGCAAAGGCCGCGAAGCGGCCGGTGCTCATGCATCTGCACGGCGGCGGGTTCTATGCGGGATCGGGCAATTCGCCGCAGTTCGACGGCGAGATGATGGCGCGCTTCGGCGACGTGGTGTTCATCAACATCAATCACCGGCTTGGCTCGTTTGGCTATCTGAATCTGGCCGAGGCCGGCGGCGAGCGCTATGCGCAGTCGGGCGCGGTGGGCATGCTCGATATTGTCGCGGCGCTGCGCTGGGTGCGGGAGAACGTGGAATCGTTCGGCGGGGATCCGTCGCGCGTGCTGGTGTTTGGCCAGTCGGGCGGCGGCCTGAAGACCAGCACGCTGATGGCGATGCCGTCGGCGCAGGGGCTGTTTCATCGCGCTGGCGTCATGAGCGGTTCGGGCATTCGTGTGCTGACGGCGGCGCAGTCCACGGAGGTCGCGGCCAAGTACCTGTCCACGCTCCAGATCGGCAAGGGCTCGGTGGACCGACTGCATACGCTGCCGTTCGAGCAACTGCTGGCGGCGCAAATGCGCTTCGAAGCCGCAGACCGATTGAAGGGCGAGGCGCCACGCGCCTTCGCGCCGTCGATAGACGGTGTGGCGATTCCCCGCCATCCGTTCGATCCGGATGCGCCGGCCATCTCGTCGCAGGTGCCGATGATCATCAGCACGACGCTGGACGAGCGCGCGTACCGCCAGATCAATTTCGATCTCGACGATGCCGGGCTGCTGCGATTCGCGCAGACGCGCGTGGGCGACGACGCGTCGCGTCTGGTTGGGATGTATCGGGATGAGGACCCGCGTGCCACGCCGTTCGTGCTGCAGGCGCGGATCGATACGGACATGACGTTCCGTCGCATCGCCCAGCTGCAGGCGGATCGCAAGGCCGCCGCGCACGCCAGTGGCAACAGCGCGCCGGTGTGGACATATCTGTGGAAGACGCCGAGCCCGGCTTACGGCGGCCGCTATGGCGCGCCGCATGGCGTCGATATCGGACCGAGTCTGCACGACATCCGCATGGGGCTGAACGGGCCGAGCGACACCAGCCTGCGTCTGGCCGATCAACTGGCCAGCGCCTGGGTCAGCTTCGCCGCGACGGGCGACCCCGCCAATGCCAAGACCCCGCAATGGCCAGCGTATTCGGCTACGCGGCGCACCACGTTGGTATTCGATGGCGAGGCCTCCGGCACCCGCGCGCAGGAGGATCCTCGCCGGGCGTTCCGGGAGTACTGGGCCGGGCGGCTGTAGGCCACCCGTGCCGGCTAGGGCTTGAAGAACGACACCGGCGTCATCAGCCGGTTTTCCTGGCTGATCAGGTAGGCGGCGTCGGCGCTTATCTTCAGGTACTCGCCCCAGGCCGGATCCTTCTGCAGCGCCTGGCGCTTGGCCTCGCGGTCGGCCGCGCTTTCATAGACCCAGATGTGCGTGTAGCTGTTCACATTGCCGGTCTCGGTTTGCATATAGGCCAGCGGCTTGCCCAGATGGCGGCTCTGGGTCTCGTAGCCGTGCTCGGCATACAGCGCCAGGTGTTTCTTGATCGTGCCGGGGCGGCAGGTGTAGGTGCGAACGTCGTACAGCATGGGGTTTCCTCCAGGGATAGCGATGGCGATGGCGATGCGTGGCGTCAATCGACGGTGGCGCCGGACTGCTTGACCAGCACGGCCCAGCGCGCCACTTCCTGATTCACGTATTTCTGAAATGCGGGTTGATCGTCCCCGACCGGGTCGGCGCCCAGCCCTTTCAGCCGATCCTTGACGGCGGGGTCGGCCACGCTCTGGACGATGGCCTGCGAGAGCTTCTCGACGGCAGCTTTCGGTGTGCCGGCCGGTGCGAACAGGCCGAACCACGAGCGCGCGGTCATGCCCTGGAACGGCGTTTCCGAGAAGGCGGGCACGTCGGGCAGGGCGGCGTGGCGCTTGTTGCCCGTCACCGCCAGTGCCTTGAGCTTGCCGCTCTGCACTTGCGCGAGGACTTCGGGCAGGTTGGCGAACATGACCTGCACCTGGCCACCCATCACGTCATTGAGCGCCTGCGCCCCGCCCTTGTAGGCCACGTGCGTCATCTTCGTACCAGCCAGCGTGCTGAACTGCTCGCCGGCCAGATGGGAGGCGGTGCCGGTGCCGCCCGACGCGTAATTGACACGGCCGGCGTTGGACTTGGCGTAGGCGGCGAGTTCGGCCGCCGAATTGACCGGTACGGTCGGATTCACCACCAGCAGCAGGGGGACGGACGCCAGGTTCGACAACCCTACGAAATCCCGCGTGAGACTGTAGTTGAGCTTCTGGTAGAGCGATGCGTTGATGGCATGGCTCGACGTGGCCATCAGCAGCGTGTAGCCGTCGGCGTCCGCGCGTGCGGCCGAGACGGCGCCGATATTGCCATTGGCGCCGGCCTTGTTCTCCACCACGACCGACTGCCCGAGCCGGGCCGACATGGCCTGCGCCACGGTGCGCGCGATCACGTCGGTGGCGCCGCCAGCGGCGAACGGCACGATGATGCGCAGGGGATGATCGGGGTATTCCGCCATCGCGCTGAAGGGGATAACGGCCAATACGGCGGCCACGGCAAGGCCCCGCAACGGGGCGATGACTCGGTACATGTCTGTCTCCTGTGCTTTTGGTACTTTTTGGTGCTTATGGATGCACCATGAGGAGCACTGTACGCACGCGCGCGGCGGCAGTGTTAGGACGGATCAGACGTTGAGTTGGACTTTTTCGCGCGTTAGTCGAGCGGACGGCAGTGCTTCCTGCGGAAATCGCCCGGCGTGAGGCCGGTCTGCTTCTTGAAGAAGCGCGCGAAGTAGGCCGGATCCTCGATATTGAGCCGGAACGCGATCTCGGCGATGCCGGTTTCGGTGTTGCTGAGCCAGCGCTTGGCTTCCAGCACCACGCGTTCCTGTACCACCTGGCTGGCGGTGCGCGCCAGGGTGCGCTTGACTGCCTCGTTGAGCTGGCGCTCGCTCACGCAGAGCGCCTCGGCGTACTGGCCGATCGTGCCGAAGCGCAGGTAGTGGGTTTCCACCAGCATCGTGAAGCGGCGCGTGAGGGCCTGATGCGGGCCAACGCCGCCGGCGGGCTCGTTCTCGGGGCACAGGCGGCGCAGGCGCGTGAGCAGGATCAGCAGGCAGGCCTGCACCACGTCCGGGAAGCCGGGCTGGCGATTCCGCGCCTCCTGCTCCATCTCGTCGAGCAATGGCAGCAGGCCGTCATGCTGGTCGGGCGTGAGATAGAGCGCGCTCTGGGCGCGCGTGGGGTGGTAGAACGGGAATTTCGCGGCGTCGTCGGCGCGCGGAAACATCCGGGCGAAGAAGTCAGTGCTGAAGTTCAGCACGTAGCCGTGCGGCTTCACGGATGACGTCCAGGCATGCACCTGCCCGGGCGAGAGGAAGAACACCGAGTGGTCGCGCACGTCGAAATGCGCGAAGTCGAGCATGTGCGTGCCGCTCGCCCGGGTCATCCAGAGCAGGTGATAGTAGTTGTGCCGGTGCAGGAAGCCGCGGGGGATGTCGTCGCGGTCCTGCAGCCGTACGAGGTCGAAGTAGAACGACCCATCGCCCGCGAAATCCGATGTCTCGAAGGTGGGAATCTCGCCGGCGGGGCTGGCGGGGAGGGCTTCGGGCAAGCGCGGGTCTCCTTGTGTTTCTGATCCTGGTTACCGGCGCCATGCTATCGCAAAACCGCGCTCACCATCCCCCGAAACGAGGCCATTGCGCTTCCACCACAGTGCTGCCCGCGACGACCGTGTAGGCGCCATGCTGCGCCCCAGTGGCGCACGCGTGATTGGGCAGCACGCGCAACAGCGTGCCGACCGGCAGCATCGGCGTGGCGGACGGATCCGTGCGATGGCTGACGATGCCATGCTCCTGGTTGGCGTCGACCATCGCCAGATCCGGCAGCGGCTTGCCGTCGATATCGCACACCAGCCCGTAGCCCTGGTCGATCGGCTGCTTCGCGGTGCCACGGTCGCGCGACATCGCCATCCATCCCGCGTCCGTGATCAGCCAGCCTTTCTCGCGCTGGTGGCCGATCACCGTGCACAACACCGACAGGGCGATGTCATCCACGTTGCAGACCCCGATGCCGTGCATCACCAGATCGAAGAACACGAACACGCCGGCCCGGACCTCCGTCACACCTTCGAGCGAGCGGGCGAAATGCGCGGTAGGCGTGCTGCCGACGCTCACCACCGGCGCCCGGTAACCGGCGGCGCGCAGCCGTTCCGCCGCCTGGACCGCGCCGGCGCGCTCCTGCTCGGCGACGGCTTCGATGGCCTCGGCTGAACGGCAATTGTAGGAATCGCCCGCATGGGTGAGCACGCCCGCGAGCCAGGCGCCCGTGCCTTCGTCCTTGCCTAGTGCGGCGGCGATATCGAGCAATGCCGGGTCCGCCGGCTTGACGCCCGAGCGGTGCCCGTCGGTATCGATCTCGATCAACACCGGCACGTTCAGGGCGCGTTCGCGACACCAGTCGGCGAGTGCGTGGGCGGCCTCGACGTTGTCCAGCAACAGCGTCAGCGCGGCGCCGCGTCGCAGAAGGTCTTCGACATGGGGCAGCTTGGACGGCACGATGCCCACTGCGTACAGGATGTCGCGCCAGCCGTGGTCGAGGAAGTAGCCTGCTTCCTTCAACGTTGACACGGTGATGGGCGTGCCCGGTGCGCCGATGCGAGACGCGACGTCGGCGGACTTGTTGGTCTTGGCGTGTGGTCGCAGCGTGACGCCGAAGGGCGCAAGGCGGTCGCGCAGCCGCGCGATATTGCGCTCCATCTTCAGGCGGTCCAGCACGAGGACCGGCGTTTCAAGTGCTTGCAAGTTCATGGGAATCCGTTATGCGTGTGCCAGCACGGGCTGGAGGTTCGAGCCTTGCAGTGTAGAGGGGCCGGGCCCTCAGGTGGTTAATGCCATAGAATGGCTTCATTCACCTACAGGTTAATAATGAAGCTGGACATCGAGGATCTGCGGTTCATCCTGGCGCTGGACCGTCTGGGGAGCCTGGCCGCCCTGGCCCGGGAAGAGAATGTCACGCCGCCGGCCGTGACCAAGCGGCTGAGCCAGTTGGAGGCGCGCCTGGGGATCCGGCTGGCCCAGCGGACCACGCGGCGCCTGCAACTGACGCACGAAGGACACCTCCTGGCGCAGCACGCCACTGGCGTTCTGGAGCAGATGCAGGTGATCGAAGAGGCGCTACAGCAGCGTAGTCAGGTTGTGGCGGGCAAGCTGAAGGTCCACGGGCCGTTTGGCTTCGGGCGCCGCTACCTCGGACCGCTGTTGGCGCAGTTTCACAGCACCCATCCTAATCTCGAGGTGCAGTTGTACCTGTCGGACAACCTGATGCTGCCGCGCCAACCCGTGCATGGCCGCGATGCCTTCGACGTGCTGGTCAGCATCGGCACGATCCCGGATTCGCGCTGGATTGCGCATCGCCTTGCCCCGAACCGTCGCATCCTGTGCGCCGCGCCCGAATACCTCGCCAAGGCCCCGCCGTTGGAGACGCCGGCGGACCTCGAGCGGCACGCCTGCCTGGTGCTCAGGGAGAACGACGAGGATGTGACGCTGTGGCGCTTTGCCGAAGACGACGGCGACGGCGACAGGAACCATCGCCCAGCGCGATCACGGGAACTGACCGTACGGGTGCGTCCCACGATGGAGAGCAATGATGGCGACGTGGTTCATCACTGGTGCCTGACCGGCAAGGGCATCATGGCGCGGTCGGAATGGGATGTGGCCGATGAACTGGCCGCCGGGCGGCTGGTGGCGCTGCTGCCAGCGTACCGGCTGCCCGATGCGGATGTGATGGCGCTGGTGCCGCAGTCACGCCAGTCGTCCATGCGCACGCAACGATTCGTCGAGATGCTGCGCAACGCGCTGGCGCCCAGGCCGCCGTGGCGCATGACCCGCCAGCCGTAGAAGGCGGACGGGTCAAGCCAAGGCAGGTTACGACAGCTGAGCCATGGCCGGATCGCTCACCGTATCCTTGCCGGTCTCGATACGGCCCGCGATACGGCGGCGGAGCGACGGTGCCAGATCGCAACTGATCTCGAAGTCGTACCAGTTGCCGCTGTCACCGAGCGTCCAGGTCAGCTCGCCCACCTTGCCGGCCTCGACCTTCTGGCCCCACGGGCCGTCCGTGCGATAGGCCTTGGCGCTCGCGCTGAACGTGCAGGCTTTGTCGCTGCGGTTGTACAGCTTGACCTGCAGCACGGGCGGATCGCACGGTTCGTAGCAGACCTGGATTTCCGTGCCGCCGGCAGCCGACTGCTCGTTCAGGTCGCCCACGAATTCGCGGTGATAGCCGTTCGGGCCCAGCACCCACAGATCGTACTTGCCGTTGTCGGCCGCCACGTTCCACAGGCCGTCCAGACTCTTGCCCGCCTCCACCACGTAGCGGCGCGGAATGGCGTCGAGGTGCAGCTTGTCGTAGACGTGGAAGACCGTGCCAGCCGTGCCGGTGTTCGAGAACATCAGCGTGACGGTCTTGGCGCCGGCGTCGATGCGGGACGTGGTGTGCAGCTCGTACGGCAGCGCGCGCGAGGGACGCGTGCCGGCCACCTGCGGCGGCAACACGGGCGTGGCCGGCACGGGAATCGCGACCGAAGCCTTTTGCGTCAGCGCAAGGTTGTCGACCGTGACCTTGGTGCTGCGGCCCGCCAGCGTCGGCAGGGCGTCCTTGTTCGGGCTGACGAAGTTGAAGGCCGAGGTCAGGTCACCGCACACGGCGCGGCGATAGGCGCCGATCTGCGGCTCCTTCACGCCGAAGCGTTTTTCCAGGAAGAGCAGCGTGGACGTATGGTCGAAGACCTGCGAGTTGACGAAACCACCGCGGCTCCACGGCGAGACGATCCACATCGGCACGCGCGGGCCCGGACCGTAAGGCTTGCCATCGCTGGCCGACTGGTTCGTCGTGGCGGGCGCGTAGTTGTGATACTCGAAGGCCATGTCGGCATCGCTGAGCGTGCTGCCGCCGGCGAGCGTGGCATCGGCATTGCGCGACGGGGCCGAGGGCGGCGGCAGGTGGTCGAAGAAGCCGTCGTTCTCGTCGTAGTTGATCAGCAGCACGGTCTTGCTGAAGACCTCGGGGTTGGCGGTCAGCGCGTCCAGCACCTGCTGCACGTACCAGCCGCCCTGCGCCGGGCTCGACGGCCCCGGGTGTTCACTATAGAGCGACGGCGGGATGATCCACGAGATTTCCGGCAGCGTGCCGTTCTGCACGTCGTCACGGAAGGACTGGAGCAGGCCGTCGGGCATGGTGTTGCCAAAGCCCTTGGCGAGCGGGCTCAGCGCGTCGTCGATCGTCGGATCGTAGGCGGGCGAGGTGCCGGGCAGCGCCACCGGGCGCCGTGCCACCGGCATCGACTCCATCGCCGTGCGCCAGTGCTGGAAGCTCATCATCTCGTTGCAGCCGTAGTTGTCGGCCAGGCTCTGATACACCTTCCAGCTCACCCCCGCATCCACCAGGCGGTCGGCGTAGGTCTTCCACGTCCAACCCTGGGTCGACGGTCCCACGTCATTGCCGCCATTGAACTCGTTGACCATGGCCGCCACGTTGGCGCCGCTCGGGCCGTTCGTGCCGGTCCAGTAGAACAGGCGGTTCGGGATCGTGCCGGTGTGCATCGAGCAGTGGTAGGCGTCGCACAGCGTGAACGCATCGGCCAGCGCGCGCTGGAACGGCACCTCGGCGGTGTCGTAGTACGACATCGACAGCCGGTTCTTGGCCACGGGCCAGCGATTCATGCGCCCGTGGTCCCACGCCGCCTGCCCATCGGGCCAGGTATGCGGGGTGCTGCCCGCGCGCTGCGCATTGCCCAGCGTGGCGTCAAGCCGATAGGGCGTGATCGTGTTGTTCGTGGCGTCGGTCTGGAAGAACGCGTTCTTGCCGTTCGCCAGAGGGATCGCGAAGCGGTCGCCGTAGCCGCGCACGCCCTTGAACGTGCCGAAATAGCTGTCGAAGGAGCGGTTCTCGAGCATCAGCAGCACCACGTGCTTGACGTCCTGGATCGTGCCAGTGGCGTTGTTCGCCTCGATGGCCAGGGCGCGGCGGATGCTGGGCGGGAACGATGCGAGCGTGGCAGCCGCAGCCGCGGTGCCGAGCGTGTTGCGCAGGAAGCTGCGCTTGGACGGGTTGAATGTCATGCCGGGTCGGTGTCGGTTGAATGGGGAGGGCGCGGGCGGCGCGGAGTCAGGGCTTGGGCTCAGGGAGCCGGCGCGCAGTGCGCCGTGGTGCAGGCGGCGGGCGTGGTGCCGGGGCCGCCGTTGCCACCGTCGCCGCCACCCGGGGCGGGCGGCGGGGTGTTGTTGTCGTCGCCGCCGCAGGCGCTCAACAGCAGGGCCAGACACAGTGCACCGGCACCGAGCACCGGCCTGTATATGCGCGAATGAACAGGTTTTGTGGTTGTCATGGGTTCTAGGTCAGAGAAGTTCAGGTGACGGATCGGGTCGCAATCGCCCGCATTCCGTACGGATTCCACGCCGCCTTTGTCTGCCAATGTCTTGATGGACAAGGATCACCCTACTCAGGTGGGGTGCCGGTGGGCGAGACGTGGAGTCTGTCTTCTTGATATGTCAATGATGTGACCAAATCCATACGAAGCGACCGTTTGAAAGTAAAGACATTTCAAATGAATGTCACTTTTTGGGGTGGGAGGCAGGTGGCGGGGAGGGCATTTACTGGCATTCGTCGGGGACTTGAACGCCAACGGTGATACCGTGATGCGATTACCGTGGGCGTGCAGAACGGTCTCGATATCTTCACCGCGGCGGCGCAGCCGAAGAGCTATGTGTCGCTCGATGGCGCCGATCATCTGTTGCAGGACCGGGCGTCGGCGGCCTACGCGGCGAACCTGATTGAAGCGTGGTCGCAGCGCTATCTGCCGGCTGGCGATCGAACCTCACTACCGGAGACACCATGACCTCCCTTTCATCCTCCCGCCGACAGGCATTCCGAAAACAGGTGGCGGCGAAACAGGCGCTGCTGGTGCCCGGCGCGTTCAACGCCATGAGTGCGCGCGTGATCGAGGACCTGGGCTTCCAGGCGGTCTACCTGACCGGCGCGGGCGTCACCAACATGTCATTCGGCCTGCCTGACCTTGGCTTCATCGGCCTGAGCGACATCGCCGAACATACCGCGCGCATCCGGGATGCCGTGGCGTTGCCGATGATCGTCGATGCCGATACAGGGTTTGGCAACGCGCTGAATGTTCAGCACGCGGTGCGTACGCTCGAGCGCGCCGGGGCGGATGCGATCCAGCTCGAGGATCAGGTGATGCCCAAGAAATGCGGACATTTCGCGGGCAAGCACGTCGTCAGCACGAGCGAGATGGTCGCCAAGATCCGCGCGGCGGCCGACGCCCGGCAGGATGACGCGTTCCAGATCATCGCCCGTACGGACGCTGCGGCGGTGCACGGCATCGAGGACGCCATCGACCGGGGGCACCGCTTTGCGGAGGCGGGCGCCGATATCCTGTTTCTCGAGGCGATTGAAGACTTGCCCGACATCGAGCGCCTGCCCGGACTCTTCCAGATTCCGTTGCTGATCAATATCGTCATCGGCGGCAAGACGCCCGTTCAGGATCGAGACGCGCTTCAGCGGCTCGGCTACGGGCTGGTCCTCTACGCGAACGCGGCGCTGCAGGGCGCGGTACGCGGCATGCAGCAGGCACTGGGCCAGTTGCAGTCGAACGGCCAGATGAACGAGGACCCCGCGATCGTGGCACCGTTCAGCGAGCGCCAGCGCCTGGTCAAGAAGCCGCTCTACGACGAGCTTGACGCCCGGTACAAGAGCGACGACTGAGCACGGGAGCCATCATGAGAACCGCCTTGCTCGTGCTCGACCTGATCAATGACATTGTGGATGCCCAAGGCAAGCTTGCCGGCGGCGGCACCGCAGCCCATGCGCGTTCGCAAGACCTGCTGCGCAACGTCGGTGGAGTCCACCGCGCGCGACGCGCATGACCGGGACGATCAGGTCATCGTCATCCAGGACGCCTGCGCGGCGCGCAGCGACGAAGACCACGGCCACGCGCTGAAGAACCTCGCGGCCATCGCCACGGTGACTTCGGTCGATGGGCTGCGCCACGGGCAGGCCGTGGCGCCGTGAAATCGAAAGACAAGGAGACAGACGATGCGTGTCATGGTGTTAGTGAAAGCGACCGAAGACAGCGAAAGGGGCGACCTGCCCAAAACCGAGATGTTCGAGGCGATGCACAGGTTCAACGAGGAACTGGCGAAGGCCGGCATCCTGCGCGCGGCGGACGGCCTCAAGCCCTCGTCGCACGGCAGGCGTGTGGCGTTCGATGGTGCCGGTCGTACGGTCATCGACGGACCGTTCGCCCAGACCCGTGAACTGGTGGCCGGCTTCTGGCTCTGGGAAGTCAAGGACATGGACGAAGCCGTCGCCTGGGTGAAACGCTGCCCCAACCCCATGCCAGGGCCGAGCGAGATCGAAATCCGGCCGCTGTACGAGATGTCGGATTTCGAATGAGGGGCTGAGTGCGGCTGCCTACCAGGCCTGGACGCCCAGCTTCACGCCCAGGCCAACCAGCAACACACCAACGATCCAGCGCTGGGCGGTGAGCAGGCCCGGACGGCCGGCCATCGCCGTGGCCGCACTTCCCGAAGCAATCGCCACGCAGGCATTCACCGAGGCAAAGGCGGCCGTGAGCGCCAATCCCAGCGTGAGCGATTGCCTCAGCACGTCGCCGGCCTGGTAGTCGATGAATTGCGGCAGAACGGAGATGAAGACCAGGGCGAGCTTGGGGTTGAGCAGGCTGGTCACGGCCCCCATCGCCAGCAGCCTGCGTGTCGGTTGCGCATCCGCCTGCGCCACCTGGAGCGGGGAACGGCCGCCGGGGCGCAGGATCCGCCACGCCATGTAGAGCAAATAGCCGCTGCCGAACAGCGTCAGCAGGCGCGCGGCGCCGGGTATCGCCAGGAACAGCGCGCTGATGCCAAAGGCCGCGCCGAACATGTACGAGAGATAACCGAGCATGACGCCCGCCAGCGAGATCAGGCCCGCCCGGGTGCCTTGCGAAACCGAGCGCGCCATCACATAGACCATGTTCGGCCCCGGGGTCACGGCGAGCAGCCCGCCCACCACCAGGAAATCCACCATTGCTTTCATGTCTGCCACCGTCCGAGAGATGAAGACAGTGTCGGGGGGACCGATCCCTAAGTAAAACGGAATATACTGAAGCGATTCATCAGATTATCTGAATCGCATGCGCAAGCTCGACCTCGATGTGCTGGAAATGATCGTTGCCGTGGCGGATGCGGGCTCCTTCGCTCGCGCGGCGGAGGCGCTGCACCGCTCGCCCTCGGCCGTCAGCATGCAGATCAAGGCGATCGAGGATGTCCTGGGCAAGCCGCTGTTCGTGCGGAATACCCGCAACGTCGCGCTGACCGACGACGGCCGGATGCTCACCGACTACGGCCGGCAGATGCTGGCTCTGCGCGAGGAGGCCTGGTCGGCGGTGGTGCGGCCGGAGATTCGCGGCCGCGTGACGATTGGCGTGCCGGACGACTACGCGTCGTCCCTGCTGCCTTCCGTCCTGCGCAAGTTCGCAGCCGCCCATCCGCGCGTGGAGATCCGCGTCATCGGCATGCCCAGCCACGCGCTGGTTCCCCTCCTGAAGGACAACACGCTCGACCTCGCCTGCATGACCAGGTCGCGTGGCGTGAGCGGCGAGTTCCTCCGATATGAGCCGATGGACTGGGTGGCCGCGCGAGGGGCAACCCAGATCTGGAAGGAGCGGCCATTGCCGATCGCCGTCTTTCCGCAGGGCAGCGCGGGGCGCGCCAGCGCCATCCACGCGCTGCAGCAGGCCGGCATCCCGTTTCGCATGTCCTACGAGAGCCCGAGCCTGCTTGGCCTGATCAGCATGGTCGACGCCGGCCTGGCCGTCGCCCCGCTCGCCCGTTGCAGCATCCCGGCGCAAATAGATGCCCTCGGGGCGGCGGAAGGGCTGCCGGAACTGCCGCCGCTCGAAGTGATCCTCGCCCGAAGCGCCGGCTCCGCCCGTCCGCCATGCGATTTCCTGGCCGAACAGTTGCTGGCTAATTTGAAGGGGTGAGGGCTCTTGAACGCGTACTCACTCAGCTAAAAGCTATCTATAAGACACGTCGCGTTGACTGTCCGGTTGTCATAAGCGCCGTTTCCGGGTCACATGTTTTCGCTGCATAGCGGGCGTGCCGCCGCGCGGAAACTGTTATGAATCTGCCATGAAGCGCACCACCTCGATTCCGCAACCGGCCGATGCCGGACTCCTGTCCGGCGACGCGGCCCATCCCGCTGACGGGGAGGACCGCAATTTCGTGACGGCGCTGGCGCGCGGGCTGGAGCTGCTGCGCGCGTTCGGGCCGCACGACGATTTCCTCGGGAATGCGGAGCTGTCGCGCCGGACCGGCATTCCGCGTCCCACGGTGTCGCGGCTGACCTACACGCTGGCGAGTCTCGGCTATCTGGTCTATGTGGAGGGACAGGAGAAGTACCGCATCGGGCAGGGCGCGATGCTGCCCGGGCAGCGTTACCTTTCCGGCGCCGGCATCCGTGACATTGCCCAGCCGCTGATGCAGTCGCTGGCCTTCGCGACCGACTGCACCGTGGCGCTGGCGGCCCCGGACCGCCACGACATGCTGTACCTGGAAGTCTGCCAGCCGCGCGGCGCGCTGGTTATGCGCCTGACGCCGGGCTCGCGGCTGCCCATGGCCACGTCCGCCATCGGGCGTGCGTGGCTGGCCGGGCTGGCCCCGGCACGCCGCACGGCGGTGCTGGCGGAACTGGAGCGGCACCACGGCCCGCGCTGGCCGGGTCTGCGCGCCAAGCTCGATCGCGCCTTGCGCGACCACGCGCGGCGCGGCTTCTGCCTGGCCCATGCGGAGTGGGACCGCACGGTCAGCGGCGTGGCCGCGCCGGTGCGCCTGCAGGATGGCGCGGAGGTACTGTCGATCAATATCGGCGGGGCGTCCACGCGTCTTTCGCCCGAAATTCTCGAAACCAATCTCGGCCCGCGCATCCGCGAACTGGCCGATACGCTGGCCGCACGGCTCTGGCAGGCGGCCTGACGACCGAACACGCGAACGCTCGAACATTCGAACACCAAGAGGAGACAAGCATGGAGATTCGTAACAAGACCGTCATCGTGACGGGCGGCGGCACGGGCATCGGCCGGGCGCTGGTGCTGGCGTTCGCACAGGCCGGCGCGCGCGGCGTGGCCGTGGCGGACATCGACCACGCCGGCGCTGCCCAGGTGGCCGCCGAGGCCGCGGCGGCGGCGCCCGACTGCCAGATCTTCGCCCAGCGCGTCGATGTGGCCGATGCGGCCGCCGTGCAGGGGCTTGTCGATACGGCCACGGAGCGCTTTGGTCAGGTAGACATCTTCTGCTCGAACGCCGGCATCATCCTGCGCAAGGGGCTGGACGCCACTGACGCCGAATGGCAGCGCATCTGGGAGATCAACGTCATGGCCCATATCCACGCGGCCAAGGCGGTACTGCCGCAGATGCTCGAGCGCGGCGAGGGCTACTTCGTCAACACGGTGTCGGCGGCGGGTTTGCTGTCGCAGATCGGCTCGGCGCCCTATGCGGTGACCAAGCACGCGGCCATCGGCTTTGCGGAATGGCTGTCGATTACCTATGGAGAGCAGGGCATCCGGGTCAGCTGCATCTGCCCGCAGGGCGTGCAGACCAAAATGCTGTTTGGCGAGGGCGGCGAGCGCAAGGGCTTCCTGCAGGCAGGTTCCGTCACGCCGGAGCATGTTGCCGAGAAGACGCTCGAAGGCGTGGCCAATGAGAGTTTCCTGATTTTGCCGCACCCGGAGGTGCTCGAGTACTACCGCCGCAAGGGCCAGGATTACGACCGCTGGCTGCGCGGCATGCGCCGCCTGCACGACCAGGTGTCTAAGGAATTCGGAAATATCGCCGTATAAGATGACAGGCGGCAGAAGATCGCCGCCCATCCCAAAAAAAGACAAGACAATCAGGAGACAACTTCATGCGAGTACGTGTATACCCGCGCCGCCGCTTTATGGCCGCCATGGCCACGATGGCGGGCGTGGCAGTGACGGCGGCGCTCTCCGCGGTGCCGGGGGCGGCCCAGGCCCAGGCCCAGAACTATCCGAACAAGCCGATCCGCATGGTGGTGGGATTTCCGAGCGGTGGCGCGCCGGACATCCTCGCGCGGATTTTTTCCGAGAAGATCTCCCCGTCGTGGGGCCAGCCCGTGGTGGTGGACAACAAGCCCGGCGCGGGCGGCAACATCGGCGGCGAGGCCGTGGCCCATGCGGCGCCGGACGGCTACACGCTGGCGCTCGGCACTGTCGGCACGCACTCGATCAACGGCGCGCTGTACAGCAAGATGCCGTACGACATGGTCAAGGACTTCGCGCCGGTGATCCTGCTGGCGTCCACGCCCAATGTGCTGGTGGTCAATCCGTCCGTGCCGGCGAAGAACGTGCAGGAGCTGATTGCGCTGGCCAAGTCCAAGCCCGGCGCGCTGCAGTTCGGCACGCCCGGTGTCGGCACGTCACTGCACGTGGCCGGGGAACTGTTCAACACGATGGCGCAAGTCAAGATCACCCACGTGCCGTACAAGGGCCGGGCGATGGCCATCCCGGACCTGCTGGGCGGACACATTCCCATGATGTTTGACAACCTGCCCTCGGCGCTGCCGGTGGTGAAGGAGGGCAAGCTGCGCGCGCTTGGCGTGACCAGCGCCAAGCGCTCGCCGTCCGCGCCGGACATCCCCACCATTGCCGAGCAGGGCCTGCCCGGCTACGAGGCCGAGTCCTGGTTCGCCGTCTTCGCGCCAGCCAACACGCCCAAGGACGTGGTGGCCAAGCTCAACACCGAGCTGAACCGCATCTTCAAGCTGCCCGACGTGCAGGCCAAGCTGAAGACGCTGGGGCTCGATCCCGTGCTCGGCACGCCCGAGGCGCTGGCCACGTACCAGCGTAGCGAAATCGCCAAGTGGGCCAAGGTGGTGAAGGACTCGGGCGCCAAGGCGGAGTAAGGCGCGCGCTACATGGCGGGCGGGCGCGCCCCGCCATACCCCTGCTGGCGGAAGCGGTAGCCCACCTTGGGCACCGCCGCCACGCAGTTGTCGAGGCCGAGCGGGTGCAACGCCCGCCGCAACCGCGACACCAGTTGCGTGAGGCAATTCTCATCGACCATCGCGTCGGCGCCCCACACTGCCTCGATGATCTGCTGCCGCGACATCACGGTGTCGCGGTGCTCGATCAAGGCGGCCAGCAGGCGTAGCTCAAAGCGCGTGACCTTGGCGACCACCCCGCCGTAGGAAATGACGCCCTGTGTCTCATCGACATGGAGGTCGTCCTCCGTGGCCGGCAAGGGCTGGGTGGCGGGCGGCATGCCCAGCCGGGCCAGCACATGCGCCAGGCCGCGCGCATGCTCGAGTTCCGCACGGGCCTGGCCGGCGGGATCGGGCGCCAGCACCGCATTCGGCACCGGGATGAAGCGGTAGCCCTCGCGCGGCACGGTCACGATGTGCCCGTCCAGGCCGACGGGGCTTAGTGCCTTGCGCAGCCGGTAGACCAGTTGCACGAGATAAAGCTCGTCCACCAGTTCGGCACGCTTGCCCCAGACGCCATTCAGTAAATAATCCTTCGGCTTAACCGCTGGTTTTTCCTCTACCAATAACCGCAGCAAGCGCTTTTGCTGGCCGGTTATCGTTGTCTCCACGCCGCCGCGAATCACGCGGTCATTGTCCCAGTCAAAAAATACCGAATCGCCATTACGGATCATTTCGCAACCCTCATGTCGTCTGCGATGGACGACAAGCGTACGGGCGCGATTCACCGGCTCCCATGGAAGATATTTTCGTGTCGATGTGCCCCGAGCGGGTGACGCCGTCGCACGTGGCACCCGCAATATCACACGGGGTTGAAACAATGCGGCAGGGTGCGCAACGGTTGTCGCCATTCTGTTCAGGAATTCACGCTGTCCGCGCGGCGTAACCCGGCGCCGCGCGCGAACAATCTAACATCGTGCTATCCCGCTTGTGGCGGCGATCATAACCCATTCGGGTCCGGCTTCCTTGCTCATCCGCGTACCCAAAGGCACGGTTACATAACAGTGTGGATTCACGAAAATCCACGTCATCCATTCTTCACCTCGCAGAATGACGATTTCTTCGGATCTATTTTCAGGAAACTGCGATTAATCCTGACACAGAATATTCAATCCCCATTCCATGTCATTAAGTCTGGCCCGAGAGAAAGATGGCATGGCCGCCTGGCGAGGGTTTTGTCAACGCGAAGGGAACCGGCGGCATTCATCTAATTCTGCAAGGACAGATAGTCATGGCAAAAGTATCGGACAACAGCAACCCGGGCCAGCAAGGGCGGACCGGATTCGCATCCACGGGATATCGGAATGGGGCTCCCGATGAGCAGGCGCCGCCGAAAACGCCGCTGTCGCGCTTCAAGGGCCGCAGGCAAGCATTGAAGGGCGGGCGCGCCGGCAGTGCGCTGGTGTACAACGGCGACCCTGGCGATCCCGCCAAGCCGCAATCGGTAGGTGCTACGGAGCGCACTTACCAGCAGAACAAGTTCGATCCGGCCACGGAGACCGAGGACTTTTCCTACACGGCCACGCGCGTGGTCAAGCGCGTCTACAACCCCTACGGGGCCGTGCCGCAAGGCCGCAAGGTGTTCGGGTATTTCACGGACTGGTCGCAGTACGACGGTCGCCTCGAGGGCAACTTCAACAATGCATCGGCCGGGCGCGGCCTGGACATGATGCTGGTGAACGCCGCCGCCTACGACAAGATCATCATCGGCTTCGCCGGTATCGTCGGCGACAAGGGCGAAAAGCAGTACGTGATCGACAACGCTGCGGTCGACTTCGGCAAGAAGCTGCACGAAGCCACCTTCGTTGACCCCTGGGGCGATGTGGCGTCGTTCCTGAACGTGGGGTTCACCAGCTGGGTCAGCAATGACTACCAGGATCTCTTCATCCAGAGCAAGGCCCAGGGCGTGCTCGGCGGCCTGAAAAAGCTGAAGGACAAGAACCCCAACCTGAAGTTGTCGCTCAGCCTGGGCGGCTGGACGATGAGCGAGGCGTTCCACGCAGTGGCGGCGAATCCGAGCCAGCGCAAGACGCTGATCGACAGCCTGGCGTTCATCGTCCAGCGTTTTCCGATGTTCACCGAGATCGACCTGGACTGGGAGTATCCGGGCAACGCGGGCGCCGGCAATCCGCACGGCCCCGAGGACGCTGGCAACTTCCAGACGCTGGTGCGCGAACTCAAGCAGCGCCTGCCCAGCATCCGGGTCAGCATTGCCGCGGGCGCGTCCATGTCGACGCTGCTGACGTCCGATATCAAGGGGATGATCGCGTCGGGCGTGGAAGGCATCAACCTGATGACCTACGATTACTTCGGCACGCCGTGGGCGCCCAAGCTCGCCCATCATTCGAACTTGTTCGATGTCGATCCGGCGGACCCCGAAGGCCACAGCATTGACCGTGCCGTGAAGTACCTGCTCGGACAGGGCGTGCCGTCGACCAATATCAACATTGGCTTTGCCGCCTACAGCCGTAGCGGGCGCAACGCCGTGATCGACAGCTGGTCGCCGCTGCAGGGTACGTACAACCCGGGCTCCGGCACCACCACCGGCACGTTCGAGTCGGGCACCACGGAATTCTTCGACCTGCTCTACAACTACCTCGACCTGGAGCACCAGACCGGCATCAACGGCTTCAACGTCTATACGGACGAGGTGGCCGACGCGGACTATCTGTACAGCCCGGAGAGCGGCCTGTTCCTGTCCGTCGATACCCCGCGCTCGGTGTACGCCAAGGGCGAGTATGTGCGCAAGCACAACCTCGGCGGCCTGTTCACGTGGACCATCGACATGGACAGCGGCGTGCTGGTCAACGCCGCGCGCGAGGGGTTGGGCGCACCCGTGCAGACGCGCGTCGTCGACATGGACCCGTTCTACTTCTCCGGTATCAACGTGCAGGACGGCGGCAGGGCGCCGGTAGCGGTGATCGACGGCCCCACGGAGGCGTTCGAGGGCGACGACGTGGAATTCACGGCGCTGCGTTCGGTGGGCTCTGACCTGACGTACAGCTGGAGCGCGCCGGGTCTGACCTTCATCGACGACAAGACCACGTCGACGGTGGGCGGCCTGCTGCCCACCGTGGCCCGTTCGTACACCATCACGCTGACCGTGCGTGACGGGAGCAACCGCACCAGCACGGCGACACAGACGCTGAAGGTCAAGGCGCGCACCGCGGCGCCGCCAACATCGCGGATTTCGGTGGTGATCGAGGCCGGCACGCCCTTCGCGCTCTCCGGGGAAGCGTCGTTCGATCCCGACAACGATCCGCTGACCTACCTCTGGGACGCGCCGGGCCTGCCGTTCTCCGGAAGTACCGAGGAGCTGGTGGAGGGTACGGCACCGTCGGTGGACGAGCAGACCGACTACTGGGTCAAGCTGACCGTGAACGATGGCACGCAGACCGACCAGAGCGCGATCTTCCTCTCCGTGGTGCCTGGCGAGACGCCGTCCGGCGGGGTGGTGGCCAAGATCACGGGTCGCTTGCAGGTAGAGGCAGGCGCGCCGATTTCGCTGTCGGCCGTCGACTCGACCGGCCCCGCGCCGCTGCTGTATGCGTGGGACGCGAACGGCCTGTCGTTCGATGGCGCCGACACGATCTCCGTGACCGGGAACGCGCCGATCGTCGACCGCGACACCACCATCCAGGTGACGGTGACGGTGACTGGCGCGGGCGGCAGCGGCGACCGGGACTCGGATACCGTGGAACTCCTGGTGCTGGCCGGCGGCAGTAGCGGCGACGAGGGCACGTGGCGTCCCGAGGGCTATCCGGGCGATGCCATCGTGACCAACAACTACCAGGGCCAGGGGCTGCATCAGTACAAGGCCAAGTGGTGGGCGGGCGCCGATCAGGAGCCGGGCGATCCTGACGTGACGACCACCCATGCGGAGGGCGACGCCAAGGTCTGGTACGACATGGGACCGGTCTGACAAACCGGGAAGACGGCCGGGTGAAGACCCGGTAGCGGTTCCGGGTGGCGGGTCATCGGCAGGATGACGCCCACCCGGCTTTTTGTTTCGGGCTACCTGATGTGGGGCGAGGCGCCATGGCCAGACTGCGGCGGCGGCGGAGGTGGTGGGTGGGATGGAGCCGGTGGGCGTGCGCGGCATGCCTCCTGGCGCTCTCCGGCTGCACGATGATCTGCATCCGTGGCGACCACAACCGCGTGCAGGATGCCGGCGGGCACGGCAAGATCATGCTGCCCGACCTTCGGCACGATGACGGCCCGACCCGCCATCAACCTGACGGTCAGGCGCGCCATCGTGAGGGCGGCCGGGGGCCCTAGGCTATCGCCTACGCATCGGGTTCCGGCGGTTCCGGGCGGGCAACCGCGGGTCGCGCGTCGTCCTGGCTGCGCAGGCGGCTCAGGCTGATGGCGGCGCCGATGGCGGCGACTGCCGCGGCCACGCACAGCGCGCCGCGCGCGGCGCCGGTCGGATCGAGCCCGAACAGCAGCGCCACCACGGCCGTGCCGGTGGTCTGTCCCAGCAGTCGCGTTGTAGCTTGCGCGCCGCTCGCGCCGCCGCTGCGCTCGGGCGGCGTGGCGGTGATCATCGCGCGATTGTTTGGCGACTGGAAGAACCCGAAGCCGATGCCGCAGAGCGCCGTGCGCCAGGCGATGTCGAGGCTGGAGGCATCCTTGCCGAGCAGGGCCAGTCCGATCAGGCCGCCGGACAGGCAGATCAGGCCGGCACCGGCCAGGATCGACGCCGGATACCGCTCGGAGAGGCGTCCCGATACCAGCGCCATCGCGGCCACCATCAGCGGCCAGGGCGTGATCAGCAGTCCGGTCTCCTGGAGACTGCGTGCAAGCTGGTATTCCAGATAGAACGGCAGCGACACAAACGCCAGCATCTGGGTCATGAACGAGCAGAACGACGTGCCCACCGCCAGCGTGAAGGCCCGGCTGGCGAACAGGTCCACCGGCACGAGCGGCGCGAGGCGCCCGCGCTGGCGCCGCACCAGCAGCCAGCCGAGCCCGATCGCCGCGACCAGGCCCGCCGCGCCGGCCAGCCGCAGCGGGGCATGCCCGAGCGCGTCCACGCCCAGCACAAACATCCCGAACACGATGGCTGACAGCACGGCGCTGGGGTAGTCGAATTCGCGCGGCTGGGCGGGCGTCTCCGGCAGCGCGGTACGTGAGATCGCCAGCGCGGCGAACGCCACGGGAATATTCACGGCGAACAGCCACGGCCAGCTGCCCACGGCGAGGATCAGCGCGCCGAGCGACGGGCCCACCGCAATCGTCACCCCCACGACCAGCGCGTTGAGCCCGATACCGCGCCCGAGCTTGGTCGGCGGGTAGATGAACCGTACCAGCGCGGTGTTCACGCTCATGATGCCGGCGCCGCCAATGCCCTGCAGCACCCGCGCCGCGACCAGCATCGGCAGGTTGGTGGCCAGTGCGCAGAGCACCGAGCCGACCAGGAAGGTGGCCAGCCCGACCCGGTACACGCGCTTGTAGCCGAGGATGTCGCCCAGCGACGACAGCGGCAGCAGGCAGACGGTGACCGTGAGCTGGTAGGCGTTGACGACCCAGATGGTCCGGGCGGGATCGGAATCGAGCGCCCGCGAGATGGACGGCAGCGCGATATTGGCGATGGAGCCGTCCAGCACGGCCATGATCAGGCCGCAGAAAACCGTGAGGATGGCCCAGGTGCGCTGGGGCTGGGGAAGACCTTGATCGGGCGGCATGAAAGGGGGGCGACTGGCGTATTCGTGCCGCGCCCCGGCCCCGGGGGAACCGGACCGGCGCGGCCGCGCCATTATCGTCCGGTGCCGCCGTCCCCGCAAATCGCGCTTTTGTGGTAGGCGCGGGTGGCCTCAGACCTGCGGCGCGGTGTCGCCCTCGGCATAGTGCTGCACCACGGTATGGAGCTGGTCGGCGAGGCCAGCCACCTCGGGCGTCCACGTGGCAGCGGCCTCGCACAGGTGTTCGACGTTTCGGCACACGCCCACGATATCGTGGGCCTGGACGATCTGGAACGCGCCCGCCGACCGGTGCGCCCAGTGCCGCAACCCGGCGGGGTCGTGCGCGGCGATGATCCGGGTGAGGTCGGGCAGATCGGTCTGCAGGTGTTCGCGCAGCAGCGACTGGTAGCGCGAGATGTCGGCGGGCGGCAGCACGGGCGGGGCCGGTGGCGCGGCCGGTGCCGAGGGGAGCGGCATCGCGAACGTCCGCAGCACCTGTTCCATCTCCCGCAGCGAGGCAGGTTTGCCGATATGGCCAGCGAAGCCCAGCGTATCCCAATCCACGGCCTGTCCGGTCTGGGTCACGGCGCTGAAGGCGAGCACGGGCAGGGCGGGCCGCGTGCGCCGCAGGGACTCGAGCAGCGCGTAGCCATCCATCACCGGCATGTGGATGTCGGTCAGCACGAGGTCGGGCTCGGCGGACATCTGCTCCAGCATCGCCAGCGCCTGACGCCCGTCGCCCACCACCACCGGATGCCAGCCCAGCGTCTGCAACTGTTCGGCGACCAGCGTCTGGTTCAGCGCGTTGTCCTCCACGACCAGGATCGTCCGGCCCGGGGCGGGGTTGTCATCGTTGGCGAGGGCTGCCGAGGCTTCGTCCTCTGCATTGTCGGCGTCGCCCTCATCCTCGCCGGAATCGCCCAGCGCCGCCTCGATGGCTGCAAAGATCGCGCTGTGGCTGTAAACCATCGCCTCATGCACGCCCGGTGCACGGCGCGCGGGACGATCAGGACCGTTGCGCGTGAGCCACGCCACGCCGGCAGGGCGGATCTCGCGCAGGGCCGCGAGCTCCGGCAGGCCGTAGTCCCCGGTTGCGACCAGTACATGGGGCCGGTTCCCGCGCAGGTATGCCAGCGCGCCGCCCAGGGTGTACGCGACATGGGTTTGCCATCCGGCCGATTGCAGCCAGGCGTCGATGGCCTCGCCGGACTCGGCTTCCTGGCACAGGACCATGGCGCGGCCGCCCGGCGCGGGCGGGGGCTGGGCGGCCCAGCCGGCGGCCCGTTCGAGCGGAATCGCCACGGTGAACGCCGTGCCGACGCCCTCCACGCTCTCCACGGCGATGCGGCCGTCCATCAGTTCGCAAAGCCGGGCGCAGATGGACAGCCCGAGGCCCGTCCCGCCATGGCGGCTGGTCGCTCCGGCATCCCCTTGCACGAATGGCTGGAACACGCGCGCGACCAGTTCGGGCGGCATGCCGACGCCGGAATCCAGCACGCGGCACACCAGCGTCGTCCTGCCCCGGGGATCGGTGCTGACCTCGGCGGCCAGCGTGATCTTGCCGCAGGACGTGAACTTGAACGCGTTGCTGAGCAGGTTGTTGGCGATCTGTGCCAGCCGGGTCCGATCGCCCACGAGCACGGTATCGAGCGACGGCATCAGGTTGGCATGGAAGCGGATCGGCCGGTCCGCCGCCAGCGGGGCGAAGGCCAGCGCCACGCTTTCCAGTTCGTCGATGGGCCGGAACGGCGCTGCGGCAAGCGTCATCTCGCCGGCGTCGATCTTGGAGAAATCGAGGATGTCGTTGACGATGCGCCGCAAGCCCTCCGACGCCGCGTTCAGCGCGCGCAGGCGCGGCGCGTGGGCTTCCAGGCCCTCATCGCGCGCAAGCAGTTCGAGGTTGCCGAGCAGCGCATTCAGCGGCGTGCGGATCTCGTGGCTCATCGACGCGAAGAAGTTCGAGCGGGCCCGCATCATCGCCTCGGAGGTCTGCTGTGCCGCGCGCAGTTCGTGCTCGATCTGCTGCTGGGCCGTCACGTCCTGGATCGCGCAGAACAGCACGTCCTCCTCCCGATACCGGGCGCGCGCGTGCGTGATCTGGAGGAACTGATGTGCTTCGTCGTGCGGCTTGGGGGCGTCGTCCGGCTCCCGGGCGGGTACCACCACCTGCGCGACCGACACGATATCGCCCGGCGTGTCACGGCGTGCGCCATGCCGCAGCGCCTGCACCACGTGCGCGGGCAGCCGGCCGCCCTTGTTCAGGCTCAATAGCGAATCGGCGACCTGATTCGACGTCAGCACCACGTCGTCCTGGAGCCGGACGATGCACAGCCCGATCGGCGTGGCGCTGACCAGGATATGGTTGATCGTCTCGCTCTCCAGCGCACGGGCGGCTTCCGCGTGGCTGCGGCGCAGCAGGTGGACATCCCAATATCGCGCCGTCACGACAATGGCAGCGATCAGCAGCGCCCCGATCAGACCGATCAGCCCCAACGCCTGCGCCACGGCGCTGAACAGGAGGCCGTACGAGAGCAGATAGACCAGCGCGCCGAAGCCGTGACCCAGCGGCTGGATCAGCACCATACCGGCGCGGGTGAAGGCAAAGGCGTCGGACGAGCGATCGCGCGCGTCAGTCAAGATGCGCCGAACCACCGCCGGCGGGGCGGGCGGGGACGGCGGCGACACGTCGATCTGCGCGTGGGCATGGTTCACCAGCATCAAGGTGGCAGGGTCGCTGGGCCGTTGCAACTGGGCAAGGAGGGCGCCCACCGGGACGCTCCCGGCAACGAAGGCGACGGGCCGCTCGCCGTCGTGGACGGACAGGAGCGCGGTCATCGCCGGCAACTGGAGCATGGGGTCGACGACCGGACCGGTCCAGCGGGGATCTCCTCTCGTGCCCGGCGCCAGGCCGGCGGGCAAAGCCCGCAGCGCCTGGGCAAAACTGTCGCGCAAGGTTGCCACCAAGCCCGGCTGCAGTGCGAGAGCGGTGGCCGATGTGCTACCCGGCGACAGGACGATCGCGTAGGCCGCGTCGGCATCGACGATATAGGCCGGGTGATGGAGATCGAGCGCCTGTTGGGTGGTCAGCGCGGCATTGGCCACCTGCTGCAGCTGCCAGAGTCGATCAGGCAGCGCCGCACCCCAGGCGGCGCGCGTCTCGGGGGGAATCAGCAGGGTGTAGCGGCCGTCGGGCGGCGCGGCAATCCCGCTGGCGTGGACCTGCTGGAGCAGCGCCCGGGGCAGGTCGGCATCGGCGTGCGCCGGGTTGGGGGCCGGCCGGTACCGCTGCACATTCACCACGGTCAGGGCGGTGCGCCGCAGGAAGGTCGCCTCGGCCTGCAATTGCAGCGAGATCGCGCTGACATACTGGGCGACATGCCCGCGACGGTAGTCGATCTCCCGCGCCGCTGCCAGCACGGCAAGCAGCACCGCGGAGACGACGACAATGGCAATCAGCAGGCCGATGGTGGTGTAGTAGAGGTGCTGCTGCCGTCGGGCATTGCGCGCGAGCGAGGCGAAGGCCTGGGCGAGCGATTCTTGCGTGCGGTCGAGAATCTGCTGCATGAAGGATCAGATCAACCCGTGCTCGTAGGCATACCGGATGAGGTCCGTGTTGGTCTGGATGCTGAGCTTGCGCATGGCCACGGTCTTCTGGCTCGATACCGTGCTGACCGAGCGGCCGAGCTTGCTGGCAATCTCGTTGAGCTGCAGCCCCTGCGCGTAGAGCCGCACGATCTCCAGTTCGCGCACGGTCAGTTCGGTGGATGGCGCGGCGGTGCTCGCGGCCTCCAGCACGGCGCGGATGGAGGGGGAAAAGAAATCGCCGCTGGTGGACGTGACCTGGATGCACGCGCGGATCACCTCGTGCGGATCGTCCTCCTTGCTCACGAAGGCGCGCGCGCCGAGTTTCATCGAGCGATGAATGACACCGGTGTTGGTCTGGGCGCTGATCACGACGACCGGCGTCTTCGGATGCAGCCGCACCAGCCGGCGCAGCAGGTTGAAGCCGTCCAGCGAGCGGTCGCCGTGGCCCATGCTGAAATCGGTCACGGCGACGTCCGCCGGGGTGTGGCTCAGGGCGCTGGTCAGCTCGCTGCCGTTCGTGCATTCGCACGCAATGACAAAGCCAGGCGTGCGCTGGAAGCAGTCTCGCAGGGCTGCCACCACGAGTGGGTGATCATCGGCCAGTGCAACTCGAATGATTCTTCCGGACATGCCTCGATTTCCTCTCGCTGACTGGCAGCGCATTCGGTATAAAACAGTGAAATGACAGCGCGTTGCGTGAAGTGTAGTGCTTTCGCAATGCTTAGGAAAATGCCTGCTGGATAGCGATGATGTCTATCTTGAATTTCCGATGAATTAGGACCAGTCCGATATCGATGACGTATCTGCGAAGTCCATGACAATTGCAACAGTGTTGTTGCAATGCCGCGGCGTGGAACGCGATGATCGACCCTTTGCAGATTGTTGACGCCGGCGATTTCAGATTCGGAAAGATAAGATATTTTCGCAATAAATTCGATACGAAGAGAATCGTAATTTGGCGAAAAATTGATTGCCATCATCGATTTCTACTCGACGCTGTTCGCAGTCTGGCGTGGGGCTGGAAAGGGGCTGGGAAGGTGCTGGGATGGTGCTGGCGAAGGGGGCGGTGCCGGGCGGCGCCCGCCAGGGCCCGCCGGGAATACATCTACCGCCATTGGGGTCATTGGCCCGCCATCACGTGCCGGGCAGATTGGTGGCATGCTGTGGCGGCGCTCGCGCAATCCTGGCGCGACGCTCTTCCACGGTGAGGTGTGCCATGGCAAACCGCCCATTCTCCGAGTTTCCCGCCCATGAACGGCAAGACGTCGAGGCCGTGTTCCGGCAAGTCGGTCTTGCGTCACAAGAGTTCGAGATCTCAGACGTCAATGGCACGTCGGCCCGGCAGGTCACCGTGCGAAGGCAGCGCACCGGGGCCGAAAGCGTCTACGACGCCAGCCCCGGCAACGTATGGGTCGAGGAGTTCGAGAGCGATCTCGAGTGCGGCCTGTTCGGCCAGGTCTCGGTCTGACGGCGCTGGCGGTGCATGATCAGGCACCCAGGAGTGCCAGCCTGCCAGCGTCCTGACCGACGCTAGGACGTGTGCCGCCCGCGTTCCGGCGCGCGGCCGACAATGGCGGCGCCCGCGATCAACTCCTTCAGCAGCGCCAGCGACGACGCGCCGGGCATCCGGCACGGGTCCAGTTCGCCCTGGGCGGAGTAGCGCAGCAGCGTGGCGGCGTTGATCTTGCTCGCGTTGACGCGGCCCATCGACCAGCCGGCGAAGGCCCGCTCGGCGATTTCCTCGTAGTGCAGCAGCACCACGTCGTGGTGGCGCTTGTCCCGGCCAATGCTGAGGTACAGGCGCGAAACCGCCTCGCGGTCGCCTTCGAGCGCCTGCAGGAACACCCCGTTGCCGTGGCAGAGCACCCCGGTAATGCCATGGCGCAGGTTCTGCGCGAGGCTGGTTTCGAGAATATCGTCCAGCATGGCCGGTTCCATCGGCGCGCTGGCGCGGCTGGCGTAGATCAGGCGGACTAGCATCGGCAAATCCTCAGCGGCGATTCAGGTTGAGCAGCGTCAGGAACTCACGGCGCAGCTTGTCGTCCTTGAGGAACGAGCCGCGCATGACGCTGTTGGTCATCTTGGCGTCGGTGTCGCGCACGCCGCGCCAGTGCATGCAGAAATGCTCGGCCTCCATGACGATGGCCAGGCCGTCGGGGTTCATCTTCTCCTGGAGCAGATCGGCGATCTGCGCCACCGCTTCCTCCTGGATCTGCGGACGGCACATGATCCATTCGGCCATGCGCGCGTACTTGGACAGGCCGATCAGGTTGGAATGGCGGTTCGGCATCACGCCGACCCAGAGACTGCCGATGATCGGGCACAGGTGGTGCGAGCACGCGCTGCGCACGCGGATCGGGCCCACGATCATCAGTTCATTGAGCTGCTCGACGTTCGGAAACTCGGTGACCTCCGGCGCCTTGGCGTAGCGGCCCGCGAAAATCTCCTTCAGGTACATCTTGGCCACGCGGCGCGCGGTCTCGCGCGTGTTGTGATCCTGGTCCACGTCGATGACGAGCGTGCGCAGCACCTCTTCCATGCGCGCCTCGACTTCGGCCTGCAACGCGTCCAGCTCGCCGTGCTCGATAAAGCGGGCGATGTTGTCGTTGGCGTGGAAACGCTCGCCGGCGGCTTGCAGGCGGCCCCGGATGCGTTCCGAGACTGGTGTGGAGGCGGGCGCGGGGAGGGAATCCCCGGAATGATCCTTGTGTGGCATGAGCGGGTGCTGGGGCAGTGGTGCGCGGTGCTTCACTATATGGCAGATGGCAGGGCGCCACAACCGGCCCCGTCCGCGCGGGCAAACCGGCTAGCGCAGCACGGCCAATGCCGGCAGCAGCGCCAGCGGCATGACAAGGGCGCCAGTCTTCAGGAATGTGCCGGCGCCCACGGCATGGCCCTCACGCCGTAGGGCGGTCAGCCACAGCAGCGTGGCCAGCGAGCCGGTGACGGAGAGGTTCGGGCCCAGATCCACGCCGATCAGCACCGCTGCCGTCACGGTGTCCGAGGCGTGGCCGGCCGCCAGCGCCGAGGCCGACAGCAGCCCCGCCGGCAGGTTGTTCACGATATTGCTGATTACGCCCACCACCACGCCGGCCAGCCCGGCGCCGAGCAGGCCGGCCGGGCCACCCTGCGCGGACATCGTGGAAAGATCGCGCACCCAGTGCGCCAGCGTATCGACCAGCCCGGTGCGTTCCAGGCCCGCCACCAGCACGAACAGCCCCGCCACCAGCGGCAGCACGCCCCAGGAAACCTCTTTCAGCGCCGGCACCAGCAGGCGGGGCCGCGTGGCGCAGACGGCGGCCAGCGTGGCCAGCCCGCCGAGGCAACTGGGCCAGCCCAGGTCCTGGCCGCGCAGCGAGGCCACCAGCAGCGCCAGCCCGGTACCGACGATGCCGAGCGTGGTCAGCCATGCCTGCGGCGTCAGCGGCGGCACGGGTACGTCCGAGTCGATGCGTTCCGCCAGCGCATGGCGCTGCGTCCAGTACAGGACGACGAAGGTCATGACGATGGCGACCACGGACGGCAGTGTGAAGCGTGCGAGCCAGCCCGCCAGCGGCGGCATCCGCTCGCCGAACAGCACCAGGTTGGCCGGGTTCGAGATCGGCAGCACGAAGCTCGCCGCGTTGGCGATGAACGCGCAGGCGTAGAGGTAGGGCAGCGGATGCTTGACCCGCGCGGCGCGCGTGGCCGCCAGCACCGCCGGCGTCAGCACCACGGCGGTGGCGTCGTTCGACATGAACACCGTGACCGCCGTGCCGAAGCCGTAGACCAGCACGAACAGCCGGCGCGCCGAGCCCCGCGCGCCGCGCACGGCCAGCGCGGCCCCATGGTCGAACAGGCCGGTCTTGCGGGCCAGTTCCGAGATCAGCATCATCCCGGCCAGGAACAGGTAGACGTCGTTGCCGCGCGCCACGGCGGCCAGCGCCTCGCGCCAGGGCAGCAGGCCCGCCACGCAGAGCAGCAGCGCGCCGGCCATGGCCCAGAAGGCTTCGGGCAGACGGAACGGACGCAGCAGCACGCCGGCGGTGGCCGCCGCGGCCACCGTCCAGATCATCGAGGCATGTTCACCGGGCATGGGAGGGAGCGTGTCGTCGGTTCAGAGCGGCGCGGCGGGGCTGGCCGGGGCAGCGGGCGGCAAATGGGTCGCGGCGGGCGTGGGGCCGGCCGGGCCCGGCGTCACCGGCACGCCGGCATCGGCAGGCAGGTCCGCCACCGCTGGCGGGGGCGGGGGCGGGAAGCCCAGCGCCGCGATGCCGTGCGCGCCGTCCGCGTTCTCGGCATAGGCCCAGTCGCCGTTGAACTTGGCGAGGTCCGCAGGCGGGGGGAAGGGGGCTTCCGGCACGCCGGCCAGCCGGCCTTCCATATAGGCGGCCCAGATCGGCAGCGCCGTGGTGGCGCCGAACTCGTGCCGGCCCAGGCTGTGGTTGTCGTCGAAGCCCATCCACGTCACCGTGACCACGTCGGCCGCATAGCCGGCGAACCAGCCGTCCACGGCATCGTTGGTCGTGCCGGTCTTGCCGGCGATGTCGCCGCGCCGCAGGTAGCGCCGCACGCCGTTGCCGGTGCCGGCATCGACTACGCTCTGCAACAGGCTGTCCATCACGAAAGCGTTGCGCGCGGAAATCACTTGCGGCGGTTCCGCACCTGCATCGCCCGTGCCGGCGGTAAACAGCACGTTGCCTTCGCCATCGGTGATCTTGTCGATCAGGTACGGCTCCACGCGATGGCCGTGGTTGGCAAACACGCCGTAGGCGGCCGCCAGCCGCAGCGGAGAGGTGCTGCCGGTACCCAGCGCCAGCGGCAGGTAGGGCGGCAGCCGCTTGGTGGCGAAGCCGAACTTGCCGGCATGCTCGATGGCGTACGGCACGCCCACGGCCTGCAAGGTGCGGATGGCCGGCAGGTTGCGCGACTCGGCCAGCGCCTGGCGCACCGTGATCGGGCCCACGAAGCGGTTGTCGTCGTTCGACGGCTGCCAGCGCGGATTGTCCAGCGGCGCGTCGTTGATCAGCGTGGCCGGCGAGATGCCGCGCTCCAGCGCCGCGGAATAGATAAAGGGCTTGAAGGTCGAGCCGGGCTGGCGCTGGGCCTGCGTGGCGTGGTTGAAGCGATTGGTGGCGAAGTCCGCGCCGCCGATCATGGCCTCGATGGCGCCGGTGCGGCTGTCCAGCGAGACCAGCGCGGCCTGGGGCAGGGCGGCGTTAGGGGCATCGGCAGGCTTGGCGCCGTGGCGCTTGCCATAGCGCTCCAGGCCGGCCTGCACGGCGTCGTAGGCCAGCGTCTGGCGCATCGACGACACCGTGGTGTAGACATTCAGCCCGCGTGTATAGGCGTCGTCGCCAAAGCGGTCGTGCGCCAGTTGCCGGGCGAGTTCGGCCACGTACTCGGCATGGCCCGCGAAGCGGCCATTGCCGGCGTTGCTGACCACCAGCCGGGCGGCGCGCGCCTCGCGGTATTCATCCTGGTTGATCATGCCGAGCGCCAGCATGCGCCCCAGCACGTACTCCTGCCGACGCTTGGCGCGCGGGAAGTTGACCACTGGATTCATCGTGGAGGGCGCCTTGGGCAGCCCGGCCAGCATCGCGGACTCCGCCAGCGACAACGCCGCGAGCGGCTTGCCGAAGTAGGTCTGCGCGGCACTGCCAAAGCCGTAGGCGTGCTCGCCCAGGTAGACCTGGTTCATGTACAGCTCGAGGATGCGCGCCTTGGGCAGCGTGCGGTCGATCTGCCAGGCCAGCAGGATCTCGTACCACTTGCGGGACAGCGTTTTCTCGCGCGAGAGGTAGAAATTGCGCGCCACCTGCATGGTGATGGTGGAGGCGCCCTGCGCGTAGCCTTCGCCCAGATTGGCCAGCGCGGCGCGGAACAGGCCCGGCACGTCCACGCCCACATGATGGAAGAACTGGTCGTCCTCGGCGGCGAGCAGTGCATTGGACATGCGCTGCGGCACGTGCTCGATCGGGATGAACTCGCGGTGCTCGGTGCCGAACTCGCCGATCAGCACGTCGTCGCTGGTGTAGACACGCAGCGGCACGTCGGGGCGGTAGTCGCGCAAGGCATCGACATTGGGGAGCTGCCGCAGGCTGATGACCGCGGCAAAACCGGCGAGCAACACGCCGCTCGCTGCCAGCGCCGCGGTGACGGCGGCAGCCTTGACTGCAAATCTTTTCATGGCGCGCATTCTACCGTGCTGCAGGTAGCGGCAACGCCACTCCGGTATCTGAATGATCGATGGGTGGCACCTTATCCACACGGACGGTCGGTCGTTCGTGTGGATGATGGGGCACTTGTTGCGCGAATTCGCAGAGGGCCTGCCACGTCTCGGGCCGTTCGACGATGGTGAAGTGGTCCACGCCGGGAATGGTCTGGAGCGAAACCGGCCCCGGCCAGGCCGCCATCAGCCGTTCCGAGCACTCGTGCGGGACCACGTCGTCCGTCTCGGCCAGCAGCACCTTGGTGCTCTGCACGACCTTCTTGCAGTGCGAAATCGAGTCGAAATGGTGACGCATGAGCTGGCGCAGCGGCACCAGGGGAAAGCGCTTGCGGACGATTTCCAGCAGCGAGTCGTAGGGGGTGATCAGCTGCAGGCTTTCGAAATCCTGCAGATCGGCGAGCTGGATGGCCACCCCGGTCCCGAGCGAGCGCCCCACCACGTGCACGCGCACGCCGGGAAAGGCGCGGCGGATATGGAGCAGGAACTGGCTGGCATCGGCCACGGCGGCGGCCTCTGAAGGCATGCCGTCAGAATGGCCCAGGCCGCGATAGTCGAATGTGGCGAAGCCCATGCCCGGCGCCAGCCACTTCACGTATTGCAGGGTTTCCAGCACGTCCTCGCCACGGCCCGGCAGGTAAAACAGCAGGTCCCGCACGCCTTCGTGGTCCGCGTGGTAGACGTAGCCCCGGAACAGGCCGCCCGGCACGGTGTGCGAATAGGCGACGATGCCTTCGGGCAGGTCGCGCGGCGGGCGCCGGCGGGCATCGAACAGCAGCTTTTCCTGGTTCACGGCCAGGTAGGTCCAGTAGCAGACAAAGCCGCCGGCGGTCAGCAGCGTGGCGGCGACCGAGCGGCGGAGCAGCGTGGTGAGGCGGGGGGCGTCAAGGTCAGACATGGGGCGATGGGGCAGGCGCGGCGGCAGGTGGCGACGAAGCTACCTGATTTTGAGGGATGAGGGCGTTCGACCGCCAGAGGCGTCGCCGAGTTCTTGTACGATACGCCTCACAAACATGGAAGGAACCTTGGCATGAACGACGAACAGAAGCGCGCGGAAGAAAACGAGGCGATGGAACGCGTGGTCAACGCCACGCGCCAGGTACAGGTGGCGTTTGCCGCGCTGCAGAGCCAGTATCCGCCGCAGGGCAGCGGCAAGCCGTCGAAGATGGCGCTCCAGACCTTCGACGCCGCGCTCCAGGCGCTCGAAGACGCACAGGCCGGCTTCGACGATCTGCTGAACGAACTGCTCGACGGCAACCGCTGACTCCCTGTCACGCGTCATCTACGTTGCAGCGTGAACCGCTGCTGCCGCACCGAGGCCGAATCCAGGCCGACCTGCACGTTGAAATCGCCCGGCTCGGCCACGTACTCCAGCTTGCCGTTGTAGAAGCGCAGCTTGTCTTCGCCGATCGGGAAGCTCACCACGCGGGACTCGCCGGGCTTGAGCATCACCTTGCGGAAGTCCTTCAGCTCCTTCACCGGCCGCACCACCGAGGCGGTCACGTCCTGGATATAGAGCTGCACCACGGTCTCGCCTTCGCGCGTGCCGGTGTTCTTCACCGTCACGCTGGCGGTGATCTGGCCGTTGCGCGGCAGCGCCTGGCCCGAGAGCGCCACGTCGGAGAGACTGAACGTGGTGTAGCTCAGGCCATAGCCGAACGGATACAGCGGGCCGGATTCCTCCTCGAAGTACTGGGAGGTGTAGTTCGGCGGCTTGCCCGGCGTGAACGGCCGTCCAATGCGCAGGTGGTTGTAGTACGTGGGAATCTGGCCGAGCGAGCGCGGGAACGAGATCGGCAGCTTGCCGGACGGGTTTTCGTCGCCAAACAGCACATCGGCGATGGCGTGGCCGCCCTCGGTGCCCGGATACCAGGCTTCCAGCAGCGCGTCGGCGTTGTCGCGCTCCCAGTTGATGGTCAGCGGGCGGCCGTTCATCAGCACCACCACCAGCGGCTTGCCGGTGGTGCGCAGCGCCCGCAGCAGCGTCTGCTGGCTGCCCGGCAGGGACAGCGTGGTGCGGCTGGAGGCCTCGTGCGACATCCCGCGCGACTCGCCCACGGCCACCACGATGGTATCGGCCTGCCGCGCCGTCTCCACGGCCTCGGCAATCATCTCGCCCGGGGAGCGCTTGTCCTGCACCACCTCGGGGTTGTCCCAGTTCAGGAAGTTCAGGTAGCCGACCACGCGTTCGTCGTCGGTCATGTTGGCGCCGCGCGCGTACCGCACCTGGCCGCTTCCGGCCAGCGCGTCGCGCATGCCCTGCAGCAGCGTCACGGACTGGGTGGCCTTGCCTGCTGCCGACCAGCTACCCATGATGTCGATGGGCGCGTCAGCCAGCGGGCCGATCACGGCCACCGTGCCGCCCTTCTTCAGCGGCAGCGTCTGGTTGCGGTTTTCCAGCAGCACGAGCGACTTGCGCGCCGCGGTGCGGGCCTCCGCGCGGTGCAGGCGGCTCTCGGCGTTCACGTCGGCCGGGTCCTGCGCCGCCGTGCCGATGCGGCGATACGGGTCCTGGAACAGGCCCATGTCGTACTTGGCGCCCAGCACCTCGCGCACGGCCTCGTCGATCAGCCGCACCGGCACCTCGCCTGTCTTCACGAGGTCGGGCAACTGCTCCAGGTAGCGCGAATCCGCCATGCTCATGTCCACGCCGGCCTCGATGGCGAGGCGGGCGGCCTGGCGGCCGTTGTCGGCCACGCCGTGGCGCAGCAACTCGTCGATGGCGCCGTGGTCGCTCACGGTCACGCCCTTGAAGCCCCATTCCTTGCGGAGGAGGTCGCGCAGCAGCCATTTGTTCGACGTGGCCGGCACGCCGTTCACCGAGTTCAGCGCGATCATCACCCCGCCGGCACCCGCATCCAGCCCGGCGCGGTAGGGCGGCAGGTAGTCCTGGTACATACGCTGCGGGCTCATGTCCACGGTGTTGTAATCGCGCCCGCCCTCCACGGCGCCATACAGCGCGAAGTGCTTGACGAAGGCCATCACGCTGTCCGGGTTGGCCGGCGTGGCGCCCTGGAAGCCGCGCACGCTGGCGCGCGCGCATTGGGAGACGAGGTACGGGTCTTCGCCAAAGCCCTCGGAGGTGCGCCCCCAGCGCGGATCGCGGGAGATATCGACCATCGGCGCGAAGGTGGCATCCAGGCCGTCGGCGCTGGCTTCCTTGCCCGAGATGCGCGCGGCCTGCTCGACCACGGCCATGTCCCAGCTCGATGCCAGGCCGAGGCTGATCGGGAACACGGTGCGATGGCCGTGCACCACGTCATAGGCGAAGAAAATGGGAATCTTCAGGCGGCTCTGCTGCGCGGCGGCGTCCTGGAGCGGGCGGTTGTCGGCGCGGGTCACCGAGTTGAAGGTGCCCCCCACGCGGCCGGCGGCGATTTCCTTGATCAACTGCGGCTGCGGCATGTCCTGGCCGATGCTGATGAGCCGCAGCTGGCCGATCTTCTCCTCCAGGGTCATCTTGCCGATCAGGTCGGCGATGAACGCGTTCTTGTCGCCGGCGGCGGCCGGTGCGGCGCCGGCCAGCGCCGGCGTACAAACCAGGCTGGCCGCAAGGGCCAGCGTCGAAAGCAATCGCATGTGGTGAGTCTTCCCCAATGAGCCAGGCTCGCAATCATGCCCCGAAGTGCCCTGAAAGTGTGCACAAGGGTGCAGGAAGCGGCGCCGGCCGGCTGTCGTCCAACGTCTGATCGGCACGTCGGGCGAAATCGGTTATTTTTGTGGACTGCGTCGGCAGTTTACCCAAATGGGACGGCAACTTTGCCTCCCGGGCGCTGTCAGCCTGTTTTCGATTCGATTTTTCTGGAGGGATTCGTGGTTCTTGCCGTCTTTGCCGCGTCATTACGTAACAAGATGCAACTTGCCTTGCCGGCCATCGCGCTCGCGGGCGCGTTCGTGGCCAGCACGCCAGCCGCCGCCTTCTCGCTCGACGACGTGACCACCCGCGCCAGATCGATGGCGGACCAGCCTTATGTGGCCCCGGTCAGCAACCTGCCGCCGGCCTTCTCGAAGATGCAGTTTGCCGACTACATCAAGATCCAGCCGAAGATGGATGCGGTGGAGTGGAAGGACCAGCCCACGCCGTACCGGCTGGGCTTCTACCATCAGGGCATGCACTTCAGCACGCCGGTCAAGATCAACGAGATCGTCGGCAGGAACGTGCAGGAGATCCGCTACTCGCCCACCCGTTTCGATTTCGGCGACCTCAAGCTCGACAAGGCCGCGACCAACAACCTCGGCTACGCGGGTTTCCGCGTGCTGTACCCGCTGAACCGGCCAGACAAGCTCGATGAAGTGATGAGCATCCTGGGCGCGAGCTACTTCCGCGTGATCGGCAAGGGCCAGGTCTACGGGCTCTCCGCGCGCGGGCTGGCGATCGATACCGGCCTGCCGGTGGCCGAGGAGTTCCCGGCCTTCCGCGAATTCTGGATCGAGCGGCCTACGGCGCCGGGCAAGCCGCTGGTGTTCTTCGCGTTGATGGATTCCCAGCGCGCCACGGGCGCCTACCGCTTCGAGCTGATGCCGGGCACGGACGCAACGCTGAAGGTCCAGGCGCGCGTGTTCATGCGCGGCGCGGTGACCAAGCTCGGCATTGCGCCGCTGACCAGCATGTTCCTGTTCGGCCCGAACCAGCAGCGCGACGCCAACAACTTCCGCCCGGCGCTGCATGACTCGAACGGGCTCTCCATCCACACCGGCGACGGCGAATGGCTGTGGCGCCCGCTGAACAACCCCAAGCATCTGGCGATCAGCACCTTCCAGGTGAACAACCCGCGTGGGTTCGGCCTGATGCAGCGCGGCCGCGAGTTCTCGGCCTACGAGGACCTCAAGGACCGCTACGACCTGCGCCCGAGCGCGTGGATCGAGCCGCAGGGCGACTGGGGCCGCGGCAAGGTCGAGCTGGTGGAGATTCCCACGCCGGACGAGACCAACGACAACATCGTCGCGTTCTGGACGCCTGACCAGCTGCCGCCGAAGGGCCAGCCGATCAGGGCCGACTACACCATGCACTGGACCATGGACGAGCGCGCGATGGTCGACAAGGACCTCGCCTGGGTCAAGCAGACGCTGCGCAGCGCGGGCGAGATCATGCAGGCCAACCTGATCCGCCATCTGGATGGCAGTCTGGGCTTCGTGGTCGACTTCGAGGGCGGCGCACTGGCCAAGCTGCCGCCGAACGCGCCGGTGCGCGCGTCGTTCAGCGTCAGCGACAACGCCGAGGTCATCGAGAACATCCTGCAGCCGAACCCGGTGACCAAGGGCTACCGGGTGACGCTGCGGATCAAGGTCAAGGACCCGAAGAAGGTGGTGGAGATGCGCGAGGCGCTGGTTTCCGGCGACAAGGTGCTCAGCGAGACGTGGAGCTACCAACTGCCGCCGGATTCGATGCCGGCCAACTGATCACGGATCGCCGTACGGCGATGCACCCGAGCGGGCCGCCTTAGCGCGGCCCGTTTTTCTTGGGGAGGGGGATGCGCCCGGCGCCCTCTCGCAGCGGCTTGAGCAGGTCCGACAGCCCGTTGTGGTCGAGTTCGTGCATCAGCGCCAGCAGGCGGCCAATCTCGCCGGGCGGGAAGCCCTCGCGCGCGAACCAGTTCAGGTAGTTGCCGGGCAGGTCGGCAATCAGCGTGCCCTTGTGCTTGCCAAACGGCATGGTGCGCGTGACGAGCAGGCGCAGGGCTTCGGCGTCGGGAAGCATGGGCGGCTATCGGTTGGGTCGGGAAAGCGGGCATTGTAGCGCCGCCGCCGGTCACTCGGCGTCGTGGAAGATGATGCCGAGCGTGTGGCGCATGCCCGAGCGCAGGCGGCTCACGCCGTGACGCATGTTCACCCTGTAGGGCCCGCGCGTGCCCTGCACGGGCCGCTGGCTGACCGCGAAGACCACCGCGTCGCCCTGCGCCAGCGCCACCACTTCCGCGCGCGACTGCATGCGCGGGCGCTGCTCCGTCATCACGAACTCGCCGCCGGTGAAGCCGGTGCCGGGCGCCGACAGCAGGATCGCCACCTGGAGCGGGAACACCTGTGCGCCGTACAGGTCCTGGTGCAGGCAGTTGTAGTCCCCCTCGCCATAGGCCAGCAGCAGCGGCGTGGGCCGGCGCTGGCCGGCGCGGTGGCACGCGTCGAGGAAGGCGGCGTGCTCGGGCGGAAATTGCCGTTCGATGCCCATGGCCGCGTGCCAGCGGTTGGCTACGGGCACCAGATGCGGATAGAGCGCCGTGCGCAGCCCTTCGACCAGCGGCGGCAGCGGGTAGCGGAAGTACTTGTACTCGCCCCGCCCGAAGCCGTGCCGGCCCATGACGATGTGCGACCGGTACAGGGCGTCGTCGCCGTAGCGCGTGGCCAGCGCGTCGCACTCGGCGGGTGTGAGCAGGCCGGGGATGGTTGCGCAGCCCTGCGCGTCGAGGTCTTGCGTGATGGCGTCCCAGTCGAGCGCGCTCACGCGCTGCGCCGGATCGTGCTGGTAGGAAGATGTCCGCATCCGCATACCTTAAGCCACCGGCGGGCGCCGCGCTCGCCGGATTCGGACCCCCGTTCCAAACTGTTGTTCCAAATGTCACCGATGGTGCGGCCCCGCACGGAGCGCGGGTGTCACGCTGGCTTATCTTTCGTCGGTCAGCAACCTCAAACAGGAATGATTGCCGATGAAAGACGAGCATATGGCGGCCCACGGAGCTGACCAGGCACCTGCATCCATTCGCGAAACCGGGGCCTTCAGCAAGGCCAGTGCCCTCCCGATGAAGCCCTGCGAGATCCAGCCCGGCTGGGTGCGCAGCGGCCAACCCGTGACGCACTACAGCGAGCATTCGACCGCGGCGGATGAACTTGCCTGGACCTCTGTGTGGGACTGCACACAAGGCGCCTTCGAGTGGCACTACGCGCTCGACGAGATCGTCTACATCCTCGAAGGCGAGACCCGCGTGACGGATGCCCACGGACGCACCCACACGCTGCGGGCTGGCTCGATTGGATACTTTCCGGCGCATACCACGTGGTACTGGGAGGTAGACCAGTACGTACGCAAGGTGGCGATCTGCCGGCGCGAGGTGCCTGTCGGCCTGCGCCTGGCCACGCGCTTGCTGGCGCGGATCAATCTCGATGGGCGGCTGCTGCGCCGCCTGCGCGCCAGGGGCCAGGTCACCGGCGCCATCACGCGCAAGCGCGCGGCGGCGTTGATGCTGATGCTGGCGGCGGCTGTCGGGGCCATCGCGGCCACGTAAGACGGCTAGGGTTCGCCCGGCGCCAGCTTGTCCAGCAGGCGCAGCAGCGTCTGCCGCTCTGCCTCGGAGAGCTGCGCGCCGATGCGGGCGTCGTGGTCGCAGACCGCCTCGGTCACGGCGGCCAGCGTCTGGCGGCCCGTGGCCGTCAGCGCCAGCGCGTACGCACGCCGGTCCGTGGGCGAAGGCTCGCGCGCGACCAGCTGCATGGCTTCGAGCGCATCGAACAGCATCACCGCCCCGGAGCGGGCGATGCCGAGGATGCGCGCGAGGTCCGTCAGCCGCACGCCAGGATTCCGCGCGATGATCTGCAACGCCGAGAAACGCGGCGGCGTGATCTGCCACGCGGCAAGAGAGCGGACGAAATCCTCGTAGATGCGGATCTGCGCGCGGCGGATGGCGTAGCCGGTCAGCGTGTCCAGCACGCCGTAGTCCACGTCAGGCAGATGGGGGTTGAAGTGCCCCTCGCCGTCTGCGCCCTCGCCGAGGGCCGGATCCGGCGCCAGCGGCTCGCGCGTCGTCCTCGTCTTACCTGTTGCCGCCATCGTCAGCGCACGACGAAATAGCGCAGCACCACGCGGTCCGGGTAGCGCGCCCCGGTGGCCACGAAGGTGTGGCGCATCAGCCAGAGGTAGGCGGATGCGGCGGTCTCGAAGCGTGGTGCGGTGCGGAAATAGAGGCGGGACGGGTCCACCGTGCCGCCCGCGTTGAGCTGGGCGATATCGGCCTCCGTGCCGCTGCGCACGCCGGCGTTGACGATATAGATCAGTGCGCCGTCGTCAGTTTCCAGCACATAGCGCGCCTCGATGTCGGCCGTGCTCCAGCCGTCGCCGCTGCCGTGGCGAATCAGCTGGAAGTCCGCGCCGCCGGGCAGGATGCGGCCATTGAGCAACGGCCCGGACGCCGTGCCGGACAGGATCGGGATCACGCGGCGCTGGCCGAGCGGCCCCGCGCCGAGGTCCGTGGCGGGTGCCACGGCGATCTCGAAGTCCGCCACTAGTTCCAGCGCCGGCGTGGGCAGGGCGAGCGTCATTTCAGCAGCTTCCAGTTGCCGTTGTCGATGGTCAGCATCACCCGGCCGCGATTGTCGAAGCCGAAATGGTCCTGCGCCGTGTAGTTCAGTACGCCGTGGGAGACGACGATGTCGCGCTCGCTTTCCAGGGCGTCGCGCAGCGCCTTGCGGAACTCGGGCGTGCCCGGCTTGGCGTGCTTGAGCGCCACTGGCACGATGCGCTGCAGCACCAGCCCCGCGTCATACGGATGGGCGCCGAACTGCGTGCGGGTTTCCGGCCCGTACTGCTTCTCGTAGCGCGTGACGTAGTCGAGGCCCGGTTTGCGCGGCGCGCTGTCCGCCGGCAGCTGCTCGGCCACGATCACCGGCCCCGCCGGCAGGATCGCCCCGTTGACAGCCTTGCCGCCGATGCGGATCAGGTCGCGCGTGGCCGCGCCGTGCGTCTGGTAGACCGGGCCGGTGTAGCCGCGCTCGCGTAGCGTGGTGTGCGGCAGCGCCGCGCCGGTGCCGGCGCCGGCAATCAGCATCGCGTCAGGCTTGGCAGCCATCATCTTGAGCACCTGGGCGGTCACGCTGGTGTCGGAGCGCGCGTAGCGCTCGGTGGCCAGGATGCGGATGCCCTTGGCCGACGCGGCGCTGGTGAACTCCTTGAGCCACGTTTCGCCGTAGGCGTCGGCAAAGCCGATAAAGGCGACGCTCTTGACGCCATTGGCCTGCGCCCGGGCGGCCACTGCGTCGGCCATCAGTTTCACGGGCTGGGCCAGCCGGTAGGTCCACGCGCCACGCCCGGGCTTCAGTTCGATGGGCGAGAAGGCGAGCTGCACGGTCTGGCTTTCGTCCGCCACTTCCGAGATAGCGATGGACGGCGCCACCGACGACGAGCCGAGGATGATGTCGACCTTGTCCTCGGTCACAAAGCGCCGCGCCACCTTGGTGCCCTGCGTGGGGTCCGAGGCGTCGTCCATGAGGATGTAGCGGATCTTCTCGCCGCCGATGGTCTCGGGCAGGAACGGCATGGTGTTCTTCTGCGGAATGCCGAGCGAGGCGGACGGGCCGGTCGAGGAAATGCTGACGCCGACGGTGACCTCGGCATGGGCGAGGCCGGCGGCCAGCAGCAGGGCCGGCAGGGTGAATCGAATGGATTGCGGCTTCATGTTGTCTCCCTATTGTGTTGTTATGAGATCTCAGGCGCGCGGGGCGTCGGCCTGGAGTTGCTGCTGGCCGAAGCCGGCCAGGTTCTTGTAGCGCTGGGCGATGGCCTCCAGCTCGGCGCGCGGAATCACCGCATCGATCTGGGAAAACCCCTGCGGCGCGCGCTCCTCGGCCATCTGCATGACCTGCTCGGGGCCGTTCATCCGGTTGCGCAGCACGATGCCGGCGGTGCGCGGCAGCCGTTCCGCCTCGTACTCGCGCAGCGCGTAGTCCAGGTCGGCGTGGCCGAGCAGGCAGTCGGTCAGGTAGCGGGCATCGACAATCGCCTGGGCGCTGCCGTTGGAGCCGATCGGGTACATCGGATGCGCCGCATCACCCAGCAGCGTCACGCGGCCGAAGGTCCAGCGCGGCAGGCAGTCCTTGTCCACCATCGGGAACTCGTAGATGGCCGGCGCGCCGTCGATCAGCGCGGGAATGTCGATCCAGTCCCAGCGCCAGTCGGCAAAGGCGTCGCGGAACACGGATTTGTCCACCTCGCGGTTCCAGTCGCTGCGCGGCGGCTCGTCCGGGTAGCTGTCCGGCACGCGCAGCTCGGCAATCCAGTTGATCAGCGAGCGGCCCTGCCGGTGCAGCGGTGCGGAGATCGGATAGGCGACGAACTTCTGGTCCTGATGGCCGGCCATGAACATCGAACGGCCGTCGAGGTAGGGCGCGGCCTCGGTGGTGGCGCGCCAGAGCAGGCGGCGGGAGAAGCGCGGTGCGTCGCCGGTCGGATAGAAGTGCCGGCGCACGGCCGAGTGGATGCCGTCGGCGCCCACCAGCACGTCGGCGTCGGCCTCGACGGTGGCGCCGTCGCTGCGGCGCCGCAGCACGAAGCGCGCGCGCTCGCCCGCCTTGCCGCCGCCCACCGAGGCGATGGATTCGATCGCATGGCCGGTATGGACCCGGTCCGCGCCCAGCCGCTGCACCGCCGTCTCGTACAGCAACATCTGGAACTGCCCGCGATGCACCGAGAACTGCGGCCAGGCATAGCCAGCGGCCATGCCGCGCGGCTCGTGCCAGATCTGCTGCCCGAGCTTGTTGTAGTAGGAAAGGGAGGATGTCTCGATGGCGATCTCGGCCAGCGCGTCCTGCAGCCCCAGCGCGGCGAGTTCCCGCACCGCATGCGGCAGCAGGTTGATGCCGACGCCAAGCGGGCGGATCTGCTCGCTGGCTTCCCAGACTTCCACATCCATGCCGTGCCGATGGCAGAGCAAGGCGAGCGTCAGCCCGCCAATGCCGCCGCCGGCGATGGCGATCTTCGGGGTCTTCATGGTCTCCTCCGCGGCCTTTTGTCCGGCCCTTTGTCCGGGCGTGGCGCGCCGGTGGCCGTTATCTGCGATGCCGAAATTGTTATGGAGTATAACTAAATGGCTCGCAAGTCCGGGTGCCAGATCGCCCGTGTTTACCCGGGTGGCGGCGTGGCGGAGGGGTGCGCCTCGGCCTGCGCCCAGCGGCTGCGTTCGAGCCAGTAGACCATCAGCCAGGCATAGAGCGTGATGCCGATGAACAGCGCCATCCGCACGGCAAAGGCCGTGTAGACGTCCTTGCCGGCGGCGCTGTCCTGGATCGACTGGCCCAGCAGGATGATCAGCGTCACGAGGGTGTTGAGCCAGAACCCTGGCGTCAGCCGCGTGGGGCTGAGCCGGTAGAGCTTGCGCGCCAGCAGCAGCGCGAACAGCAGCATCCACAGGAAGAGCATCCACAGGTGCACGAACAGGCTCAGCGCGCACCAGAACAGGATGGCCAGCACGCCGCCGAGCAGCGTGGAGCCGAGCAGTTCGCGCCCGGCGTCGCGCGCGGTGGTCGTGCAGGTCTGCCGGCCCAGGCTCACGGCCTTCATCAGCACCGGGGTATAGCCAGACGGATCGGTCAGTGCCAGCAGGAACGCGGGCATCACCACCAGCGCGGCGCGCAGGGCAATCCACGTGGCCTGTAGTTCGGGCAGCGCAGCGGGCTTGGGCGCCGCCGCGCCGCCGGCCTCCGGAAACAGCCAGTGGCAGAGCGCCAGCACCGCCACCGCCATCAGCATGCCCTTGGCCAGCGCGCTGACCACCTCCAGCGCCAGGCTGAACTCGAATACGCCGGCGGAGGGAATCAAGGTGAGGCCGACGGCGAGGAAGGTCCCCACGAGGTTGCTCCCGCCGCGCAGGCCATAGCGGAAGGTGACGAACAGCCCCAGCGCGACCACCAGCACGCCGCTGAACGGCGCGTACTGCAACAGGGGAATCAGCAGCAGGCCCACGCCGGTGGTCAGCATGACCAGTAGCGTCAGCGCCACGCCGGCCTTCCAGGACAGCGGCTGGTTGACCATCGCCAGCAGGAAGGCGCACAGCACGGGCGCGAGCATCGGCACGGGCAGCGCCAGCCCGAAGCTGATCGCCATGCACAGCGCCGTGCCGAACGCCAGCCGGATGGGACGTTGCTGCCGGGGTGGGCGGGCGAGAGGCATGGCGGCGCGTGGGCGATCAATAGATGTAGGACAGCCAGCTCATCACGTAGAGGAACGCGCGGCCCAGCGGATTGAGCGGATTGCCCTGCGTGGGGAAGGCCATGACTTCGGCCTGGCCGCCGATGCGGATGCCGGTCAGTCCACGCAGCTCGGCCGTATCCAGTTCGATGACCACCGGGAAGCGCTGCGCCGGACGCAGCCAGTCGCGGCTGTTCTGCACCGTGGGCAGGGTGCCGGGCGGGGCGGGCTGCCCGACACTGACGCCATAGCCGACGCTGCGCACGCGGCCTTCGAAGATGCGCCCCGGCAGGGCGTCGAGCACCACGGACACCGGCGTGCCGGGCTGCACATGGCCGAGGTTGTTCTCGGTCATCTCGGCCGTGACCCAGATGTCGTGGATCGTGATCAGCGTCATCACCGGGTTGCCGGCGGCGGCGAACTGGCCGGTATCGGTGCGCAGGTCCGTCACCAGCCCGGCGGAACGCGCGCGCACCTGGGTGTTCGACAGGTCGAGTTCGGCCTTCTCCACCGCGCCCGCCGCGCTGCGCAGCTTGGCGTTGTCTTCCGCGCTGCCGCCTTCCTGCTCGATGGCGCGCTGCACCTCGGCGCGGGACGCCGCCACCTTGCTGGTGGCCTGTTCCAGATCGGCACGGGCGATTTCGAGCCGGCGCAGCGAGATGGTGCCGGCGTCCTCCCGATAGAGCCGTTCGAGCCGGTCGCTGTCCTGCCGCGCCTTGACCTCCAGCGCCTGCGCGGCGCGCAGCGAGGCGCGCGCCGATTCGATGCCGGCCGTGCTGGCCCCGATCTGCCGGCGCGTGGCCTCCAGGTCCGCACGGGCGCGGTCCACGGCAATCCGATATTGCCCCGGGTCCACCTCGAACAGCATGGCGCCGGCCTGCACGTCCTGGTTGTTGCGCACATGCACGCGCGTGACGCGGCCGGACACCTCCGAGGCCACCGGCACGATGAACGCCTGGATCCGCGCCTGCTGGGTGTAGGGAGTGAGCCGGTCGGCGAGCAGGTACCAGACCAGGCTGATCACGATCAGCACGACGACCCAGCGGATGCCCTTGCGCGCCGGATCGGCGGGCGGAGGCGGAGCGGTTGGCGAGGTCGGCGGGGGTGGGGCCTGCGTGGTGTCTGTCATGGGGCGGCACCGGTGGGTACGCGGCGCGGTTCGTCGAGCAGCACGCCCCAGTCGGTGCGCTGCTGCATCTGGGTGCGCGTGGCGGCGTCCACGAGCATCTGGTCCGTGTGCCAGCCGCCGCCGAGCGCCTTGTACAGCGCGATCAGGTTCGACACGGCGCTGCCGCGGTTGACCAGATAGGTGTCCTGCTGGGCCGACAGCGCGCGCTGCGCGTCAAGCACGCGCTGGAAATCGGAATAGCCCTCGCGGTACAGCGCATTGGCCAGCGTCAGCGAGCGCCGCGCCGAAATGGCCGCATCGCGCAGGATCACGTCCCGCTCGAACGCCTTGATCAGCCCGCTCGCCGCGTCGTCGGCCTCGCGCGCGGCCTGCCGCACGCTCTCCTGGTAGGCCACGATCAGTTGCTGGAGCCGCGCGTCCTGCATCCGCACGTTGTTGCGGATGCGTCCGTAGTCGAATACGTTCCAGCGCAGGCTCGGCCCACCCAGCAGCGTGAAGTTGTTGGGCGTGCCGCCGAGCGTGCTGGCGGACCAGCCGATGCTGCCGATCAGCGTCAGCGACGGATAGAGATCCGCCAGCGCCACGCCGATCAGCGCCGACTGCGCGGCGATCTGCCATTCGGCGGCGCGCACGTCGGGCCGGCGCAGCAGCAGGTTGGCGGGCACGTCCTGCAGCACGGCACGGCCGATCAGCGGCAGTTCGCCCTCATGCGCGGCCAGCTCCGGCAGGTTCGGCAGCGTGCCGGGCGGGCGGCCGATCAGCACGGCCAGCGCGTTGCGCGTGCGCAGGATCTGGCCTTCGAATTCGGGGATGGTGCTCAGGGTGCCGAGGTACTGGGTGCGCGCCTGCTGCAGGTCCAGTTCGTCGGTCTGGCCGCTGCGGAACAGCTTCTCGGTGATCTCGAAGCTGCGATGCTGCAGCGCCGCGTTGTCCCGCGCGATGCGCAGGCGCGCTTCGGCCGTGCGCAGCGCGTAGTAGGTCTCGGCCATCTGCGCGTGGAGCAGGACCAGCACATCGTCACGATTGGCCTGCGCGGCGAAGTAGGCGGCATCGGCGGACTCGATGGCGCGCGCGAAGCGTCCCCAGAAGTCCAGTTCCCAGCCGATATCGAAGTTGGCGCTGTACTGCCAGAAGCGGCTGTTGGCGGGATTTCGGCCGCCGGACTGGCGGCGGTCCGTGTACAGCACGTCGGCGCCCACCTGCTGCACCTGCGGAAAGCGGCCAGCCTGCGCGATGCCAAGCTGGGCGCGCGCCTCCAGCACGCGCAGGCCGGCAATCTGAAGCCCGGCATTGTGGGCATCGGCCTCGGCCATAAGCCGTTCGAGCGCCGGGTCGGCAAAGACCTGCCACCACTCGCGGAGGTCAGGCTGCGCGCCGGTTTCCGTGACCGTGTCGATGGCCTCGCTGCGCCAAGTCGCGGTCCAGTCCTCGCGCTGCGGCGTCATGTCGGCGCCCAGCCGCGCGCAGCCGTGCACGCAACAGACGCCAAGCAGCACCAGATGCCTTGTGCGGAGCGGGCCGGGCATGGACGCGCACGTCCGCGTCAGGCCCGCGGGATCTCTACGGGGGCAACGGTGGGTGTGCCAGGTGCGCCGGGCAGGGGCGCGCCGGACACCACCTCGATGGCCACGGGCTCGCTGGCCACGGGCGGCTCTTCCACCCACAGCCAGAACAGCCGATAGCCCACGGATAGCATCACGGGGCCGATGAACAGGCCGATGACGCCTCCGGTGACCATGCCGCCCAGGGCGCCGATCAGCACCACGGGCATCGGCACATCCACGCCACGCCCGAGCATCAGTGGCTTGAGCACGTTGTCGGCCAGCCCGGCGATGAACTCGTAGATCGCGAAGGTAATGGTCGCCACGTTCGGCCCTTCCTTGTAGAGCACGTAGGCGATCACGGGCAGGGTGATCAGCGTGGCCGGCAGCTGCATGATGCCCAGGAGCAGCACCACCAGCGCCAGCACCCCGGCGCCCGGCACGCCCTTCATGATGAAGCCGATGCCGATCAGCAGCATCTGGATGAAGGCGATGCCCACCACGCCCTGCGCCACGGCGCGGATGGTGGCGGTGCACAGCGCGGCGATGCGCGGCCCGCGGTCAACCCCGAAGATGCGCGAGGCGATCTGCTCCGAGCTGCGGTGTCCTGTCTCGCCATAGGCCATGATCACGCCGGCAATGATCAGCGCGAAGATGAACACCAGCATGGCCACACCCAGCCCGGCCAGCTTGCCCAGCAGCAGCAGGCTCGTGTCGCGCAACTCGGGCAGGAACTTCTGCACCAGGCTGGTCATGTCGGTGGCGGCCTGCATCCAGACATCGTGCAGGCGCTGACCGATCAGCGGCCAGCCGGCCACGAAGTCCGGCGGCTGCGGAATGCGCATGTTGCCGCCGCGCACGGCGTTCATGGCCTCCTCCGCTGACTGGAGCAGCGCGATCCCGAGCAGGTAGGCCGGCACCATGATCAACGCCAGCGAGAGCAGGACGATGAGCGTGGCCGCACGGCCGCTGCGGTTGCCCATGCGGGCGCGTAGCCGGACGTGTAGCGGATAGATCGTGATGGCGAGGATGACCGACCACAGGACGAGGTCGAGGAAGGGGTAGAAGATCCGGAAGCAGAACACCGAGAGCACGGCGATCAGGCCGGCCCGTATCAGCACGTCGAGCATGCCGCGGGAGAGCATCCGTTCCGAGAGGGGCGTAGGCAGCATCGTTGGTCTCCTGACAGGCCGCCGAGTGCAGTCTAGACCAGCGATCCGGCAGGTACAACCAGTGCGTCATCCTCCGCGAAAACAGTCACATCGGCCCGCCAAAGTATTCATTGGCTTTTTGCTGCACTTTGGCCTGGACCAGGCTACGGCACCCCGCCCAAGGGGGCGGGGCCCGCATGCCGCTACCACTGTCGCTGCTATTTGCTACCGCTCTTGCACATCAGAATGTGTGCTTGACCCCCACCATTGCCCCGAGCTGGTTGCCGCCCGCCACCGGGTTGGCCCCGGTAGACGCGCTGTCGACGGACAGCGACAGCGAACCATGATTGTCGATATAGCCGCCCGTGGCATAGACGGACGTGCGCTTGGAGAACGCGTAACTGGCGCGCAGCGCGCCCAGCCAGGCCTTGTCGTTACTGTGGCGGTACTGGAGATAGTAGCCCTCCGCCGCCAGCGTGACGGCCGGTGCGATGTCGTACGCCACGCCCGCGTAGAACAGGTTGCTGCGCAGGGCGGCCAGCGCCTCGTTGCGGCGGCCGATCCAGCCGAGGCCGGCCTTGGCCTTGCCGACCAGCATGTAGCCGCCTAGCGAGAGGCGGTCGTCCTTGAGGCCGCTCGAGGTCAGCCCGGCAAAGGCGCCGGGGCCGCCGCGCAGGGAATCGTATGCGGCGTGCACCGACCACCAGTTGGTCTCGTACATCAGCAGCGCCGACCATTCGCGGCACGCCTTGCTGTCCGCCGCGTTCTCGCCGGCGCAGTTGGCGCCGGAGGGGCTCGGGCCGGCGTTCACCGTATCGCGCCCGAAACTGTAGGTGGCGCCCACCGTGAAGCCGCCGAACTTGCCCTTGTAGGCGATCGAATTATCGGCGCGCGTGTTGGGGAGGTAGTTGTCGAGCGAGCTGGAGCCGTAGGCGTTCGGTCCGAGGATGTCCGAGTCCAGCGTGGCCCAGAACAGCATGGTGTACTGGCGGCCGAAGCTGACCTGCCCCCAGTTGCTGGAGAGACCCACCCACGCCTGCCGGCCGAACAGGCGGCCGCCCTGGTTGGAGGTGCCGCTGTCCGGCGCGAAGCCGGACTCCAGCACGAAGTTGGCCTTCATGCCGCTGCCGAGGTCCTCCGTGCCGCGCAGGCCCCAGCGGGACGGCACCGTGCCGCTCAGGTTGGCCATCTTGACGACGGAGTTGCCGGCCGCGCCGACGTGGTTGATGTACTCGACCCCGGTGTCGACCACCCCGTACAAGGTGACGGATTGTGCACTCGTCACCGCCGGCACGCCGGCCGCCAGCGCAAGCGCCGCTGCCGCCGTTCCTCGTTTTCCCAGTTTTCCCAGTTTTCCCAGTTTCATGCATCTCCTCCTTATGGTTTTTTTAAGGCTCGTGTGAAAGATCGTTCTAGCTGGCCGTGCGCTGCTCCCTGGCCTGCTCTTTGGCCTTGAGTTGGGCATCCAGCCGCCCGTAGACCCGCCGCGCGTTGCCTTCGTAGATCAGCTGGCGCTCGGCGTCGGTCAGCGCGGCCTGGTCGATGTAGCGGCGCGTGTCGTCGTAGTAGTGGCCGGTCTCCGGATCGATGCCGCGCACGGCGCCGATCATCTCGGAGGCAAACAGCACGTTCTCGACCGGCATCACCCGCGTCAGCAGGTCGATGCCGGGCTGGTGGTAGACGCAGGTATCGAAGAACACGTTGTTGAGCAGGTGCTCGCGCAGCGGTGGCAGCTTCATCTCCTGCGCCAGCCCCCGGAAGCGCCCCCAGTGGTAGGGCACCGCGCCGCCGCCGTGCGGAATCACGAACTTCAGGGTCGGGAAGCGCCGGAACAGGTCGCTGGTCAGCACCTGCATGAAGGCCGTGGTGTCGGCGTTGAGGTAGTGCGCGCCGGTGGTGTGGAAGCAGGCGTTGCAGCTCGTGCTGACGTGGATCATCGCCGGCAGGTCGTACTCGACCAGCTTCTCGTAGATCGGGAACCAGTACGGGTCCGACAGCGGCGGCGAGGTCCAGTGGCCGCCCGAGGGATCCGGGTTCAGGTTCACGCCGACGAAGTTGTAGTCGCGCACGCAGCGTTCCAGCTCGGGAATGCAGGTGGCGATGTCCACGCCCGGCGACTGCGGCAGCATGGCCGCGCCGACGAAGTGATCGGGAAACAGCTGGCTGACCCGGTAACAGAGCGTGTTGCAGATGGCCGCCCAGGTGGCGCTGGTCTCGAAGGTACCGATGTGGTGCGCCATGAACGAGGCGCGCGGGGAGAAGATCGTCAGGTCCAAGCCGCGCTCGCGCATCAGCCGCAGCTGATTCTGGGCGATGGCCTCGGCCAGTTCGTCGTCGCTGATGTGCAGGGCGTCCGGCGAGGGCGCCAGCGCCGGCGCGGTCAGGCTGGCGATCTGGCGCTGGCGCCAGGCTTCGAGGGCTTTGGGTGCCGTGGTGAAATGGCCGTGGCAGTCGATGATCATGCGTTACAGGTCCAGTCAGGAATCCAGTCAGGGGAGGGGCCACGCGCTGGCGGGAATCAACACCTCGCCGCGCATGATGGGACGCGCGGTACGCACCAGCGCGCTTCTGACGATCGACCCCGGGCGTGCCGGGTCGGTCTCGAGTTCTACGGTGAATTCGCCGGTCGGGTGCGCCACGCTGATGGTGTGGACCGGCCCGGCGCCGCGCAGCACGGCTACGCCCGCCGCGACGGTGCCCGGCAGCACGCAGGCGGTGCCGACAGTGATCGCGGCCAGCACGCCAATCGCCTCGTGGCAGACGCGGGGGATAAAGCAGCGCGTGGCGATGCTCGCGGCGGCGTCGCGCGGTGGCGCGATCAGGCACATCTTCGGATAGCTCTTGGCCGACACGTCCCCCAGGCCCATCATCTCGCCGGCCACCAGCCGCAGCGCCTCGATCACCGCCTTGAGCGCGCTGTCGGCGTTCAGTTCGGCAACGGACTCGTAGGCGGTGCGCTGGAGATCGGCGGCGCGCAGCAGCACCATCGGCATGCCGTTGTCGATCAGCGTGGCGGCCACGCGAAGCGGCTCGCCGGTCTGCGGGTCGCGGATGGCGAGGGTGTCGATGGCGTTGCCGGTGGGCAGCAGCGCGCTGCACACCGAGCCGGCCGTGTCGAGGAAGTCGATCACGATGGGCGCGGCGGTGCCCGGCACACCATCGATATGGGCGTCGCCGGCATAGCGCGGCCTGCGGCCGGGCGTCTGCATGGTGATGTCGCACAGCATGCCGGTGTTGCGCGTCAGCACACGCGCGCGGGTCACGTCGCCTTCGGCGGCCAGCAGGCCGCTCTCCAGCGCGAACGGGAGCACCGCCGCGAGCATGTTGCCGCAGTTCGGCGTGGTGTCCACGGTGTCGTTGGCCGGCTGCAACTGGGCGAACGTGAAATCGAGGTCGGCCTGGCCGGGCTTGCCGCGCGTGACGATGCCGGCCTTGCTGGTCAGCGGATGTGCGCCGCCCAAGCCGTCGATCTGGCGCGGGTCGGGGCTGCCCATGGCGGCCAGCAGGGCGCGGTTGCGCGCGGCGATGTCGGCCGGCAGGTCGCTGGCGAGGAAGAACGGGCCGCGCGAGGTGCCGCCCCGCATCAGCATGCAGGGCACGGCGCGCAGATCCGAATCCAGGGTGAAAGCGTGCGTCATGGGCGGCGGGTTTCCGGGTACGACAAGGTGCAGCGAGTATCGGCGCGCACCCGGCGGGCTTGGTTGCGATGTCGCATGACAACTGTTCTAATCTGCTTATCGCGCCGGGCGCCACCCGGCCAACCGCCCCAGCCCTCCGCCCCGATCCGCCCCCATGCTCTCCACCGATACCGTCAGCCTGCATCACCTCCACGTCTTCGCCGGAGTCGCGGCGGCAGGGGGCGTGCGCCGTTCGTCGGAATCGCTGCACCGGGCCTCGTCGGCCATCGCCCGCTCCGTGGCCGCGCTGGAATCGGCGCTGGGCGTGGCGCTGTTCGAGCGCAAGGGGCGCGGCATGCTGCTGACGCGGGCGGGGGAGATCGTGCTGGTGCGGGCGCAGCATATCGAGGCCGCGCTGCGCGAGGTGCGGGACGACGCCATGCGCATGCGGGGCCGGCAGGGCGCCCCCGTGGCCAGCCTGGAAGCGCTGCACAATGAACGGCGCCTGGAGGTGGCCGCGCTGCTGGCGGAGGTGCACCACATGCCCAGCGTGGCGGCGGCCATCGGGGTGTCGCAGTCGGCGGTGAGCCAGGCGATTGCCCGGCTTGAGGACGCGCTGGGCCAGCAGATCTTCACGCGCACGGCGCGCGGCATGGTGCCGACCGACCACGGCGCGCGCTGGGTGGTGCGCTTCGAGCGCGCGCTGGCCGATCTGCGCCATATCCGCGCGGACATGGCGGCGCTGCAGGGCGTGCTGGAAGGCGCGGTGACCATCGGCGCGCTGCCGCTGGGGCGGACCCAACTGCTGCCGATGGCGATTGCAGAGGTCCACGGGCGGCATCCGAAGCTGCGCTTCCAGTCGCTGGAAAGCCCCTATGAGGAGCTGACGGCCGGCCTGCTCAGCGGCCGCATCGATTTCATCCTCGGCGCGCTGCGTCCGGACCCGTCGCAGGGGCTGGCCACGGAAGTGCTGTTCGAGGATCGCATCTCGCTGATCGCGCGCGCCGCGCATCCGCTGGCCAGCCGCAAGCGGCTTTCGCTCGACGATCTGGCGCCGTACCCGTGGGTGGTCTCGCGCGGCGGCTCGCCCTCGCGCCAGGCGCTGGACGACGTCTTCGCCGCCCACGGCCACCCCCTGCCGCAGCCGCTGGTGGAAACCGGCGACCTCGCCCTGGTGCGCGGCCTGCTGCTGCGTGGCGACATGATCACCGCGCTGTCCGCGCTCCAGTTGCACTACGAGATCGACGCCGGCTGGCTGCGCGTGCTGGACCTGCCGATGCCGGGCACCTCCCGGAACATCGGCATCACCACGCGGATGGGGGCGCGGCTCTCGCCTGGCGCCGACGCGCTGATCGCCCAGCTGCGGGCGTCCAGCGCCGTCTGGCGCTGAGGCGCCCGGCACACCCCTGGCACCTCGCCCGCCAACATCAGGGTTTCCCACCCCCCCGTTTTCCCGTCCCGATAAGCAAACGGCAACGCGGCCCAAGTCAGAAAGCAATACTGCCCGGCCGCCCCAAACGTAGACTGCCGTTGCCGTGAGCCGCTGCGTCACGGCGGGCCGCGCCCGCGGCGATTAGACATCTCGATAACAAGAACCGCTGAGCGGTTTGCTGCAGGAGACGGCATGACAACCAGACAACGGCTCGATATCCGGGCCCATATCAACGAGCGAAAAATGTCGGGGTACCAGTGGCTGCTGCTGGTGCTGTGCTTCATGATCGTGGCCACCGATGGCATGGACGTGGCCATCATGGGCTTCCTGGCCCCGGACATCACCCGGGAGTGGGGCATCTCCAAGGCCGCCTTCGGCATGGTGATGAGCGCCGCCCCGATCGGCCTGGCCATCGGCGCGCTGCTGGTGGGGCCGATGTCGGACCGCTTCGGCCGCAAGAAGCTGCTGATTGGCTCCATCGCGCTGTTCGGCACCTTCAACCTGCTGAGCGGCTTTGCCGACAGCGTGGCGATGCTGTCCTTCCTGCGCTTCCTGACCGGCCTGGGCCTGGGCGCCGCCATGCCGAGCACCACCACGCTGCTCTCCGAGTACGTGCCGGAGCGCTCGCGCAGCATGCTGCTGGCCACCATGTTCACGGGCTTCAACCTCGGCTCGGCGCTGGTGGGCTTCGGCGCCGCCGCGCTGCTGCCGCACTACGGCTGGCGCGCGGTGCTGATGGTGGGCGGCGCGATTCCGCTGGCCTGCCTGCCGATCTACCTGCTGCTGATTCCGGAGTCGGCGCGCTTCATGGTCGTGAAGAACATGTCGCCGGAGCGGATTGCGCGCACGCTGCGCCGCGTCTGCGGCAGCACCATCGCCCCGGACACGACGTTCACCATCAGCGAGGTCCAGGTCTCGGGCAAGCAGCCGGTGCGCACGCTGCTCTCCAACGCGTTCCGTGGCATGACGCTGTCGCTGTGGATCACCTACTTCATGGGCCTGCTGGTGATCTACCTGCTGAGCGGCTGGCTGCCCACGCTGATCAAGGACGCCGGCCTGCCGATCGACCGTGCCGCCAACCTCACCGCGCTGTTCCAGCTCGGCGGCACCGTTGGCGCGCTGGTGGTGGGCTTCCTGATGGACCGCATCACGCCGAGCCGCGTGATCGGCACCGCCTACGTGCTGGGCGCCGTGTTCATCCTGATGCTGGCCTCCGGCTCGGTGACCTCGGCCATGTTCGCGTTCTACGTGCTGATGGCCGGCTTCTGCATGAGCGGCGCGCAGACCGGCCTGAACGCCTTCGCCCCGTCCTGCTACCCGACCCCGGTGCGGGCAACCGGCGTAAGCTGGATGCTCGGTATCGGCCGCTTCGGCAGCATCACCGGCTCCATGGCGGGCGGCGTGCTGCTGTCCATGGGCTGGGGCTTCAGCGCGGTGATCGCCATCCTGGCGATTCCCGCCACCATGGCGGCGATCTCCATTGTTTCCACCAAGGCGCAGCCTCGCGCCGTGACTGCCTGACAGCTTGATATGGCCACCATCATCGGCGCGATTGCGTCCTCCCATACACCGACCATCGGCTTCGCCCTGGATGCAGGCAAGCAACAGGACCCCGCCTGGGCGCCCATTTTCGCGGCGTACGCGCCGGTGAGCACGTGGCTGGCCGAAGCCAGGCCCGACGTCCTGCTGGTCATCTACAACGACCACGTCACGTCGTTCTTCTTCGATCACTACTCGGCGTTCGCGCTGGGCGTGGGGGAGTCGTGGTCGCCGGCCGACGAGGGCGGCGGGCCGCGCGCGCTGCCGCCGGTCAGCGGGCATCCGGCGCTGGCGCGGCACGTTGGCGCGTCGCTGATGGCGGACGAGTTCGACATGTCGTTCTTCCAGCACAAGGCGCTGGATCACGGCTGCTTCTCGCCGCTGTCCGTGATGGTGCCGCACGACGCGGAGGCCGGCTGGCCGGTCAGCGTGATTCCGCTGCAGGTGGGCGTGCTGCAGGCCCCGGCGCCGTCCGCGCGCCGCTGCTACAAGCTTGGTCAGGCCATCCGCCGGGCGGTGGAGAGCTATCCGGAAGACCTGCGCGTGGCCGTGGTGGCCACCGGCGGGCTGTCGCACCAGGTGCATGGCGAGCGCTGCGGCTTCAACAACACCGCGTGGGACCACAAGTTCCTGGACCTGTTCGAGTCCGACCCGGAGGCGCTGCTGGAGCTGACCCATGCCGACTACGCGCGCCTGGGCGGTTTCGAGAGCGCCGAGGTGGTGATGTGGATGGTGATGCGCGGCGCGATGGCGGCCCGCATCGAATGCAAGCATCGCGACTACTACCTGCCGTCGATGACTGGCATCGCCGTAGCCGTCTACGAAAACCATGCCGCCGACGACCGCGCGATGCAGGAAGCCCGGGCCGAGCGCCAGCGCGAACGCATCGGCCACCAGCTACGCGGCATCGAGCAGCTGGAAGGCACCTACCCGTTCTCGCTGGAAACCAGCGTGCGCGCCTACCGCATCAACCGCTACCTGCACCAGCTGGTGCTGCCGGCGTTCCGCGAGCGTTTCCGGGCCGATCCGGCGGCCACGTTCGACGAAGCCGACCTCACCGCCGAGGAGCGCGACCTCATCACCCGGCGCGACTGGCGCGGCATGATCCACTACGGCGTGATCTTCTTCCTGCTGGAGAAGCTCGGCGCCGTCAGCGGGGTCTCGAACCTCCACATCTACGCGGCGATGCGCGGGCAATCGCTCGAAGACTTCCAGAAGACCCGCAACGCGCCCGGCGCGCTCTACTCGGTGAGCGGCGGGGCAGGCCAGGGCGCCGACTGGGCCGGGCAGGCTGCCGGCGGCCCGACGCCCAGGTAGATCGCCACCTAGCCGGCCCGCCGCGTCGCCCACGACGCGTGCGCGGCCCGTCATCCCTCTTCACGGTTTCCACTGCACTGTGCGCCCCGCGCGCACGGTGTGGCCTGTTGTCGTCCAAAAAGAGATGAGAAGGAGACTTGAGCATGGCGTATTCCCGAAAGGTTTTCTCGGTCGGCGCGTTCTCGCTGGCCACGGCAGTCGCGGCGTCGCTGGCCGCATGTGGCGGCGATGACGCCGCCGCCCCCTCCCAGAGCACGACGACCACCGTCCCCAGTACACCCGCCAACGCCAGCGCCGCCGAGAAGTGCAACGCCTTGGCGACGATGAGGATTGGTGCGCCGGACATCGGCCTGAGCACCAGCGGCGCGGTGGTCCAGTCGGCGCAATGGATCGCGGCCGACGCCGCGGGCAACGTCAATGGCGAGTACTGCAAGGTGCTCGGCGCGATCCGCCCCGTCGACGTGACGGCGCCCGACATCAACTTCCAGGTCAACCTGCCCACCAGTTGGAACAGCAAGACGCTGCAGATGGGCGGTGGCGGGCTCGACGGCACTGTCGTCACCGGCGACGGTGCGTTCACGGCGCAGCCGGCCAGCGTGGCCAATGCCATCCGGCAGGGCTACGTCACCTACGGCAGCGACAGCGGCCACGATGCTTCGGGCGGTGGCGCGTTTGCGCTCAACGACGAGGCGCTCGCCAACTTCGGGCGCCTGCAGATCAAGAAGACGCACGACGCCGTGGCGGCCATCGTCAAGGCGCGCTATGGCGCTGCCCCTGCACGCAGCTACTTCGTCGGCGGCTCGCAGGGCGGGCATGAGGCGCTGATTGCGGCGCAGTTCTACCCCGAGGACTACGACGGCGTGGTGGCCGGCTATCCCGCCTACAACGTGACGATGATGCACGTGGCCAGCAACGACTTCGCCAAGGCGCTGTATCTCAATGGCGGTGCCGGCTGGATCAGTGCGGCGAAGATGAAGACGCTGTTCACGGCGGCGATGAATGCCTGCGACACGCTGGACGGCGTGGCCGACGGCGTCGTGAGCAACCCCAACGGCGCGGCTTGCACCGCACTCACCAGCAAGTTCGTCCTGACCGATGTCAGCAACCCGCTGCGCTGCGCCGGCGGCACCGACACCGGGGACACCTGCCTCTCCGACGCGCAGATCGCCACGGTGGCGCACCTGAACTCGCGCTTCAACCTCGGCTTCACGCTGCCTGGCGGCATCAGCAGTTACGGCAAGTGGCCGATCCTGGACGGCACGACGTTCACCGAGCAAGGCTTCGGCAGCAAGCCGGCCTATAGCACCCCGCCCAGCGGCGACGCGTTCCAGTACACCATCTCGGACACGACGGTGCGGTACATCATCACCAGGAATCTGTCGATCGATTCGATCCAGGGCTTCGATCCGGCCGACTGGAAGAATCGCATCACACAGGTCAGCGACATGCTGGACGCGAGCTATGTGGACCTCGACGCGTTCCGCGCCAAGGGCGGCAAGGTGCTGATGTTCCACGGCACCAACGATTCGTCGATCACGCCGTATAACTCGATCGACTACTACACGCGGCTCGTGCAGCGCTACACGCAAGCCACGGCGGACACGTTCTCGCGCTTCTACCTGATTCCGGGCTTTGGGCACGGCAGCGGGCAGTTCCAGAGCACGGTGGACTGGCTCGCGGCGCTGGACGGATGGGTGGTCAACGGCGCGGCGCCGGCGGGCCTGGTGGCGACGGACGGCAACAAGGGTGCCAGCACCACGGCGACCAACGGTCGCACGCGGCCGGTGTGCGTCTACGGCAGCTATCCGAAGTACACGGGGCCGGCCAATTCGACGCAGGCGCAGCAGAACGACGCGGCAAACTTCAGCTGTACCGCCACGACGAGCTGAGCGCCGAGGGCCAGCCGTTGCCGCCGCGCGTCGCTCCGCCAATCCTTAGCAGATCGACCCCGGCACGGGCTTGCCCGAGCTGGTCATGCCCTGGCAGGCCTCGCCGGCCGCGAGGCCGTTGTCGGTGCCGGGGGCCAGCTTGAGCTTGCCGGCGACGGTGCAGCACAGGCGCGGGGCAGCGGCGGGCGCGGGGGCAGGGGTGGCGCGGGCGGCGGGTGCGGCGGGCGGCTTTGGCGCGGGCTCGGCGGCCTCCTCGGCATCGGGGGAGACGCACTGCCCCATCTGGCAGATCCGTTCCCCTTTGCACTGCATGTCGTACTGGCATCCGGCGGCCGGGGCGGGCGATGCCCAGGCGAGTCCGATGGAGGCGATGAACAACAGGCTACGCAGCGTCATGACCGCTCCCGCATTCGATGAATCCGGGCTGCCGCCGCTTGGTGCCGCATGGTGCCGGGGGCGCCCGTGAGTTCAGGATAGGTCGCTGCCGTGGGGGGTGAAAGCTCGCGCCGGACACGCGCGCGAGGGGTCTGTGAGCTACCCAACACGGGCGTGCGGCGACGCCCTTGCAGTCATCGGAAACCGGCAGTCGTCAGGGCTGCACGGCGAACTTGTCGGTGGCGGCGATCAGCTGGTCCATGATGGCGGGCTCGGTCCAGGCATGCCCGGCACCCTCGATCAGATGGAACTCCGCCTCGGGCCACGCGGCGTGCAGCGCGAACGCGTAGCGCGCCGGGCACGGCATGTCGTAGCGGCCATGCACGATCACGCCGGGGATGCCGGCCAGCCGATGCGCATCGCGCAACAGTTGGCCGTCCTCGAACCAGCAGCGGTGCGTGAAGTAATGATTCTCGAGCCGGGCGAAGGCCAGCGCGAAATGCGCGTCGGCATGCTTGGCGCTGTTGTCCGGGCTGGGCAGCAGCGTGATGGTTTCCCCTTCCCAGACGCTCCACGCCTGCGCGGCCTCGAGCTGCTTCGCCTCGTCGGCGCCGGTCAGCAGCTTGCGGTAGGCGGCCATCATGTTGCCGCGCTCGGCTTCCGGCACGGGCGCCTGAAAGCGCGCCCACTTGTCCGGGAACATCTCGGAGACCCCGTACTGGTAATACCAGTCCAGCTCCGCCTGCGAGACCGTGTACACGCCGCGCAGCACCAGCGCGCTGGTCCGTTCGGGATGCGTCTCGGCATAGGCCAGTGCCAGCGAGGAACCCCACGAGCCACCAAACACGAGCCAGCGCTCCACGCCGGCCAGTTCGCGCAGCCGTTCGATGTCGTCCACGAGGTGCCAGGTGGTGTTGGCTTCCAGCCCGGCATGCGGGGTGGAGCGCCCGCAGCCGCGCTGGTCGAACAGCAGCACGTCGTAGCGCGCCGGGTCGAACAGGCGGCGATGGTCGGGCGAGATCCCGCCGCCGGGGCCGCCATGGAGGAACACGGCCGGCTTGGCGCCGGGCGTGCCCACGCGTTCGTAATACACCACGTGCCCGTCGCCCACATCCAGCATGCCAGTGGCGTAGGGTTCGATCGGGGGATAGAGCAGGCGCTGTTCGGACATGAGGGGCTCGCGAAGGTGGGCGGTGGCGCCAGTGTAGCGCCACCTTCCTCCGCCCTCAGACCTGCGACGAGTCGTCGTCCAGGAAGTCGTCCAGCCCGGCGTCGAGGTTGCCGCTGTCGGCCGTGCCGCTGCCGAAGCCCTGCCCATCGTCGAAGTAGTTGTTGACGACGGTTTCCGACGGCTGGCCCCCGAGGAAGCCGTTGCCACTGTTGCCGCCACCGCTACCACCGCCGTTAAACAGGTGTTCGATCCCCTGGAACAGGAACGCGCCGCCGGCCACGCCGGCCGCGGTGGTGGCGATGCTGCCCAGCGCGCTGCCGAACCCACCACTGAGGAAACCGCCGCGCGCGGGCGGGGCCGGCTGCATCGGAGCTGCGGGGGCGACGGAAACCGGCTGGACCGGAGCGGCCGGCGCCACGCCGCGCCCGACGCTGTTGCCCCAGGCCACGTCGCCATCGGCAAAGCCGCGCGCGCCGTAGCCCTGCGCGGCCTGCGCCTGCTGGAGTTGCTGGACTTGCTGTTGCAGCCCGGCGATCTGCGCGCGGGCGTCGGCCAGCGCGTGGTCGAGCAGCATGGCGCGCTGTACCAGCAGGTAGGCGGCGTCTGGCTGGCGCGCCACGGCGTCGGCGATCATCGCGGCGGCCTGCGGGTCCTTGGCCTGCAGGCGGGCCTGCGTCAGCTGGGTCAGGAAGTTGTCGAGTGCCTGGGTATCTTGAGGGGTCATCGCGTCACCTGTGTGGTGGTGGGTGGGATGGCCCCACTGTAGGTACGGAAGCTTAAGACAGACTTAAAAGCCGGCCAGGTCGCAATCAGGTCGCAGCCGGATAGCTGGCCACCTCGACCAGATTCCCATCCGGGTCGCGGCAGTAGACCGAGGTCATCGGCCCGAGCGCGCCCGAGCGCTGCACCGGCCCCACCTCCACCGGCACCCGGTGGGCCAGGAAGTGGGCCATGACCTCGGCCGGCGGCATATGCGTGATGAAGCAGAGGTCGTCGCTGCCGGCGGTGGGGTGCACGCCGGTGAACCACGCCACGGTGTCTTCGCCCACCGGGCGCAGGTTGATCTTCTGCTGGCCGAACTTCACTGCCACCCGCGTGCCCGTGCGCGACGCGAAATCCTCGCGCTGCATGCCGAGCACCTGCTCGTACCAGGCGGCGCTGGCTTCCACGTCTTTCACGTTGAGGACGAGATGGTCGAGGCGGTCGATTTGCAGCGTCATGTCCGGTTCCTTGTCGAAGGGGGGAGGGGAGGCAGCCGGCTGGCGGCCTCCCGCACTCTACACCGGGTCCGACCCGGACCGCAGGCTAGGTGCCCAGCGCGGCGGCGGTGTTCTCCAGCCGCAGCGTCTGCGGCACCGACAGGGCGATATCGGCCGCGCGCAGCCGCTTGAGGATCTCGAACAGCAGGTCGCTCTTGGTGTTGGCGGCGATGCGCGGGCTGTTCACGTAGCCCGTCACGCTCAGCGTGATGCCGTTCGGCGCCAGCTGGCTGAAGGTGACCGAGGGAGCGGGAATGTCGAGGATGGCCTCGTTCCCGCGGTAGGCGTCCAGCAGCAGGTCGCGTACCTCCTCGGGGTCGATGTTCAGCGGGAAGGTCAGCTGGAGCGTGGCCACCCCCTGCGTGCTGTTGCTCATCGTCACGTTGCGCAGGTTCTGGGAGATCAGCTGCGAGTTGGGCACGATCACCGTCGAGCGGTCGCCGAGCTGGATCTCGGTGGCGCGCACGTTGATGCGGCGGATATCGCCCTCCACGCCGGCCAGGCTGACCATGTCGCCCACCTTCACCGGCCGCTCGGTCAGCAGGATCAGGCCCGAGACGAAGTTCTTCACGATCTCCTGCAGGCCGAAACCGATACCCACCGACAGCGCGCTGACGATCCAGGCCAGGTTCTCCCACTTCACCCCCAGCAGCGACAGCATGAGCAGCACCAGCAGCACGTAGCCGACGTTGCTGAACAGCGTGATCAGGGAGGCGCGCAGGCCCGGCTCGCCACACACCTTGGGCAGCAGTTCCTGGTCCAGCCAGCGGCGCACGGCGCGCATCAGCCAGATCCCCACCACGAGCGCGATCACCGCGTTCAGGATGCGGTCCGGCATGATGTTCAGGCTGCGCAGCTTCTCGCCGCCGAGCACGGTCAGCAGCGTGTTGAGCAGATCCGCCGGTGTGGTGCCAAAGCCACCTGTGAGCAGCGCCAGCACGGCTACCAGCAACAGCAGGCTGGCGCCGATGCCGGAGAGCACCGTCGATACCTGGTCCAGATGGCTGTCATCCACCCCGAACAGCTGCTTGATCACGCGCCCGCTGCGGTGCGCCGACGAGAACATCGTCTCGCAGACATCGCGCGTCAGTTGGGTGAGCAGGTAGAGCGTGCACAGGACGATGTCGAACCAGACCAGTTCGTAGGTCAGGAAGCGGGCCACGCTGATATAGCCGATCAGCAGCGCCACCATCGACACGATCACCACCACGGTCACGGCGGCGTGGATCAGGCCGGCCAGCGTGGCGCGCGCCTCGGGGCGCTCCCCGGCCGCGGCCAGTTCGGTCCGCACGCGGTTGGCGCGCAGCAGCGCGGCGCCGATGGTCAGCACCACCACCAGCGAGACCAGCCCCCGGCCCAGCAGCGTGACCTGCACGCTGGTATCGGCCATGCGGCTCAGCAGTTCGAGCGTGCCCGAGACCAGCAACAGCCCGGCCAGCACGGTCGGGAAGGGCTTCATGGCCAGCGCGACGGGGTCGGCCAGCGCCGGCAGGCGCCAGGACGGATGCTTGGTGCACAGCAGCGCCCGGCCCAGGCCGGCGATCAGCGCGCTGGTCATCATCAGCTTGCCCAGTTGGGCGATCAGTTCCTGGAATTCCGGCGTCAGTTCGTAGCCGCGCGTGAAGGTAGAGAAGACGATCTGCGCCGCGAGCGCCGTCGTCAGCACCGTGGTCAGGGCCGTGGCCAGCGCCAGCGCGCTGCGCCGCAGCCGGGTCTCGGGCAGTTGGGTGAGGCAGAACCACGCCGCGCCGCGCTCCAAAAGCCGGCGACCGAGCGACCACACCGCCAGCGCGAACACCAGCCACAGCACCGTGCCCACGCGCTGTGCGGGCTCCCACGCCAGCGCCAGCAGCGGCACCACATCGTCCCGCAGCGCGCCCAGCCGCTCGCGGTCTTCGGCGGAGCGCTTGACCAGCGGCGCCCAGAACTGCGGATTGAGGATGCTGTCCGAGCGCAGCGCGAGCTGGTCGCGCAACTGACTGCGGTGCAGCTTGGCCACCTGATCCTTCAGGTTGGCGATGTTTTCCTGGCTGTCGGCGGTCTGCTTGCGCTCTTCGTCGAGCTGCGCCTTGCGCGCGTTCAGCTCGGCGCGCTGCCGCGCCACGGCGGGGGCTTCCTTGGCCGTGCCCGCGTCGGGTGGCGGACCGAGCACATCGAGCTGGGCCTGGAGCGCGGCGCGCTGGGCGGTCAGCGTGGCGGTCAGTTTGTCCACATCGGCGGCCAGCTGGCGCAGGGCGTCGTCCAGCCCGTCGAGCTTGGGGTTGTTCGAATTGCCGGAGGCCTGCTGCTTGATCTCGTCCTGCGCAATCTGCAGACGCTTCAGTTCGGCCATCGCCTCGACGTGGGTCAGGGTGACGGCTGCGGGGGCCTCGGCGGCCGACGCCGATTCGGCGGCGAAGGCTGACGAGTACGAGAACGGGAGTAGCTGGATCAGAGCAACCAGCACAAGGCTGAGGGCGAGCCTGGGAAGTTTGCGCATGTCGGGGGCACGAAGGGGAGCAACAAGGGGAACAACAAGAAGTGACGGCCGCCGGGGGGGCTGATGCACTTCCGCGAAGGTGGGCGGCGCTGCGCGCCGACCGGTATTGAATTGGCCCGGGGCCGGTCCGTGGCGCGTTGGCCACGGAAGCCCGGATTATACGCAAGCGGATGGATCACACGGCTTTTTCGGTCATCTTGCGTCGATCATGCCGCTCCGGCATGGCTCTTGCGATATGCTGACCCGGGGCCGGGTCCGACTGGCCAACACTCTCTGACCATGAAGACATTCCACTGCAATCGCTGCGGCAACCTCGTCTTTTTTGAAAACGTTACCTGCGAGCGCTGCAACGCCACGCTCGGTTTCCTGCCGGATATTTCCCAGATCGCCGCGTTCGAGGGCGATGACGACGCCGGCTGGCGCAGCCTGCAACCGGACACGGCCGGCACGATCTACCGGCGTTGCCATAACTATCGCGTGGAGGCGGTCTGCAACTGGATGGTGCCGGCGAACAACGAGGAGACCCTGTGCCAGTCCTGCGTGCTGACCGATACCATCCCCAACCTCGATGTGCCGGACAACCGGCTCTACTGGTACCGGCTGGAGGTGGCCAAGCGGCGCCTGCTCTATACCCTGCTGGCCCTGAACCTGCCGATCGACTCGCGCGACGATGACCCCGATGGCGGCCTGCAGTTCGACTTCCTCCAGGACGCCGACGACCACAGCAGGGTCCTGACTGGCCACGACAACGGCCGCATCACGATCAACATCGCCGAGGCCGACGACGCCCATCGCGAGCAGACCCGCACCGCCATGCACGAGCCTTATCGCACGCTGCTGGGCCACTTCCGGCACGAGGTGGGGCACTACTACTTCACGCGGCTGGTGGTGGGCACGCGCTGGGTTGAGCCGTTCCGCGCGCGCTTCGGCGACGAGCGGGTGGACTACAACACGGCCCTGCAGCACTACTACGAGGGCAACCTGCCGCCAGACTGGCAGGACGCCTTCATCAGCGCTTACGCCACCATGCATCCGTGGGAGGACTGGGCCGAAACCTGGGCCCACTACCTCCATATCGTCGATACGCTCGATACCGCCGTGTCCTGCGGGCTGGTGCTGCGGCCCGAGGGGGCGCAGGAGCCGACGCTGACCGATCAGACGCCGGTGGAGGATTCGTCCTTCCGCAGCCTGATGAACCGCTGGTTCCCGCTCACCTACGCGCTGAACAGCCTGAACCGGAGCCTGGGCGTGCCGGACAGCTACCCGTTCACGCTGTCCCCGCAGGTGGTGGCCAAGCTGGAATTCGTCCACCGCGTGGTGGAAGACGCCGCTATGCAGCGGCCGTAACGCCCCGGCGGGACGTGCTGCGCAGCGACCACCCGAAGACCAGCAGCCCGCCCAGTGCCAGCAGCAGGCCCACCCAGCCGGTGGAGGTCCAGCCGTAGCCGGCGGCAATCGTCACGCCGCCGAGCCATGCGCCCAGCGCGTTGGCCAGGTTGAAGGCAGAGTGATTGAGCGCGGCGGCCAGGGTTTGTGCATCCCCCGCCACATCCATCAGCCGGATCTGCAAGGCCGGTCCCAGCGCGACGCCCGTGCCGATCAGCAGCACGTTGATCGACGCCAGCCACGGATGCGGCGCGGTGAAGACAAAGGCCGCCAGCACCAGCGCCGACCAGACCAGCACGCCGCCGATGGTCGGCATCAGCGCCTTGTCCGCCAGCTTGGCGCCGGCGAGGTTGCCCGCCACCATGCCCACGCCGAACAGCGCCAGTACCACGGGGATGCCGCCGGCGGGCAGGTGGGCGACTTCGAGCATGGTCGGCTTGATATAGCTGAACACGGCGAACAGGCCGCCGAAGCCGATGGCGCCGATGCCGAGCGTCAGCCAGACCTGCTTGCGCGCCAGCGCGCCCAGCTCCCGCAGCGGGCTGGCGTGGCGGTCAGGCGGCACGAAGGGCACCCAGGCCAGCACCAGCAGCACCGTCAGCACGCCGATGGCGCCCACGATCACAAAAGCCGCGCGCCAGCCTAGCCATGTGCCGATGGCGGCGGCAATCGGTACCCCGATCAGTGTGGCGATGGTCAGCCCGAGCATGACCAGCCCCACGGCCTGCGCGCGTTTCTCGCGCGGGACCAGGCCGGCGGCCACCAGCGCCGCCACCCCGAAGTAGGTGCCATGTGGGAAGCCCGTCACCAGCCGCGCGACGATCATCGACGCATAGGTCGGCGCCAGCGCGCTGGCGAAGTTGCCGACGGCGAAGAACGCCATCAGCGCGATCAGCAGGTTGCGGCGCGGCCAGCGCGCGCCGAGCACGGCCAGCAGCGGGGCGCCGACGACCACGCCCAGCGCGTAGGCGCTGATCAGGTGGCCGGCTTGGGGAATGGAGATGGCCAGGTCGCGGGCGGCATCGGGCAGCAGGCCCATGATGACGAATTCGCCGGTGCCGATGGCGAAGCTGCCCACGCCCAATGCCAGCAGCGCGCGGCGGTCGGCCGAGCGGTTGCGGGGGGTGGAGGCGTCGGAGTCGGAGGAGAGGTCGGGTAGGGTGTCGAAGTTTCCGGAGGGCGCGGACATAAGGAGAGAGATCGCAAGCATTTATGGATCACCACGCACTGGCGGGCGGGATCTGTGTCCTGCCTCGGGGCTGCCAGCGTGCTCCGGTGTGGCGTCAGGGCGCTATTGTGAAGGAAGTTCGCCCGGCTTGCTGGCGGTGGCTTATCCGCCCTGTTTTGCTCGCTTTGCCGCTTCTGTTGCTGCAATCTCCCGCGCCAGAGCCACGATCCCTTCGGGGGACAGGTCGTCCGCCGTGATCACGGTGCGCGCATCCCACGCATAGAAGTGCTTGCGCTGGGAGCGCGCGTAGGCCGGGTCGTAGTGCCGCGTCGCCAGTTCGGCGAACAACCGGGGCAGGTTGCCGGCGTGGGCCATGGCCTGCCAGGCGGTGATGGTGTCCTTGCCATGCAGCGGCTTGAGATGCGCGAGCTGGTCGGCCAGCCATTGGGGCCGCTCGCCGAGGTAGGCGTAGTCCCGCAGCAGGAAGTCCAGCCGCGCCGGCAGCGCCGCCTGGATCTCCACGCAGGGGGCGGCGCGCATCCGGGCGACCAGCGGCACCGGCAGGTTCAGCTGGCCGATCCGCGGGCCTTCGCCCTCTATATATAGAGGGCGCGAAAAATCCAGCCCTTCGACCCCCGCCGCGAGGGCGGTTTCGAAGGCGGTCTGCGAGGGCTGGGGGTGATCCGGCAGGGCGCCCAGCAGCGATCCCTTGTGCCGTGCCATCCCCTCCAGGTCCAGGGTTTGCTCGCCCTGCGCGGCCAGCGCGTGCAGCAGCCGCGTCTTGGCACTGCCCGTGGCGCCGCACACCACCACCAGCGGCAGCAGCGGGGCCTGCACGGCGAGGGTGTCGATGACATGCCGGCGCCAGGACTTGTAGCCGCCGGCCAGTTGCTGGGCGTCCCAGCCGACCAGGCGCAGCCACGTCGTCATCGACCCGCTGCGCAGCCCGCCGCGCCAGCAATAAATCAGCGGCTTCCAGTTCGCCGGGCGATCCGCTAAGGCTTCACGCAGATGGCGGGCGAGGTTGGCCGCCACCATCGCGCCGCCTACCCGCCGGGCCTCGAAGGCGCCGGCCTGCTTGTAGAGCGTGCCGACGATGCGGCGCTCCTCGTTGTCCAGCACCGGGTAGTTCACGGCCCCGGGAATGTGATCGATGGCGAACTCGGCGGGCGAGCGGGCATCGATCAGCGTATCGAAGGCGTGCCGATCCTCCACACGGACGACGGGCTTCATGCGCGGACCGTCAGGCCGGGGGTGCCGGCCTCCATGCGGCCGACCACGGCGGCCTCGCCGAAACCCTGTTCCCGGAAGATGCGCAGCACGGCATCCACCGCCTGCGGCGCGCAACTGACCAGCAGGCCGCCGCTGGTCTGCGGGTCGGTCAGCAGAGCCTGGGCGATGGCAGGCAGGCCGGCATCGAGTTGCACCTCGGCGCCATAGCCCTCCCAGTTCCGGCGCGACGCCCCGGTGACATGGCCTTGCCCGGCCAGCGCCGCCACCTCGGGCAGCAGGGGCAGGGCGGACCAGTCCAGCACCGCGCGCAGCCCGGCGCCGCGCGCCAGCTCCAGCGTGTGGCCGGCGATGCCGAAGCCGGTGACGTCGGTCAGCGCATGCACGCCGTCCAACGCCGCGAGGGCCATGCCGGGGGTGTTCAGGCGCGTGGTGGTGTCGATCAGCCGCGCGTAGCCGTCATCGGCAAGCTGGCCCTTCTTCAGCGCGGCGGACAGCACGCCCACGCCGAGCGGCTTGCCGAGCACGAGCACGTCGCCGGCGCGGGCGTCGCGGTTGCGGCGGATCTTCGACGGATGCGCGAGACCCATCACCACCAGCCCGTAGATCGGCTCGACCGAGTCGATGGTGTGCCCGCCGGCAATCGGAATGCCGGCCGCCCGGCACACCGCCTGCCCACCTTCCATCACCCGGCCGATCACCTCCAACGGCAACTGGTTCACCGGCATCGCCACCAGCGCCAGCGCCATGATCGGCCGCCCGCCCATGGCGTAGACGTCGCTGATGGCATTGGTGGCGGCAATGCGGCCGAAGTCGAACGGGTCGTCGACAATCGGCATGAAGAAATCGGTAGTCGCGATCAGCGCCTGGTCGTCGTTCAACTGGTAGACCGCCGCGTCATCGGCGGTCTCGATGCCTACCAGCAACTCCGGCGGCATCGGCAACCCGCCACTACTCCGCAGGATCTCGGACAGCACCCCCGGCGCGATCTTGCACCCGCACCCGCCCCCATGGGAAAAGCTGGTCAGGCGGATATCGGGGGGCGTGCTGGGCGTGGGGGTGGTCATGGTGGCTGGGGTAGGTGCGGAAGGGACACGCAAGGATACCCCAGCCCCGGGGAGCCGCCGCCCGCGTTACCGCGTGCGAACCCGCAGCGTCTCCACGCCGCGCAGGTTGTTGCGGCGGTGCCAGGACAGTTGATCGAGGTCAACCGGCTGCAAGTCCGGGAAGCGGGCGAGCACGCCTGCAATCGCCGATTCGAGTTCGAGCGTGGCCAGCCGGGTGCCGAGGCAGTAGTGAATGCCGCCGCCGAAGGCGAGCGAGGGCGTGGCGTCGCGGGCGAGGTCGAGGCGGTCGGGGTCGGTGTACACGGCCGGATCGCGGTTGGCGGCGCCGATCAGCATAAAGACGATGCTGCCGCGCGGTACGGTCACGTCTTCGACGGTGACGTCTTCGAATGCCGTGCGCACCACCATCTGCACCGCGCCGTCATAGCGCAGGCATTCCGCCACGGCTTGCGAGACCGCCGGGGCGTCAGACAACTGCGACTTCAGGCGCGCCAGCTCGGCGGGCGCCCGGAACAGCGCGATCATGCTGTTGCCGATCATGTTCGAGGTGGTTTCATGGCCGGCCACGAACAGCAGGATCACGTTCGAGATGATCTCGGCCTCGCTCAGGGTGGCGCCGTCGTTCTCCGCCCCGAGCAGGCTGGAGATCAGATCTTCCCCGGGATGTGCGCGTCGCCGCGCCACCACGGTCTGGAAATACGCCTCCAGCTCGAGCGCTGCCTCGTTCGCCGCCGCGAGCTGGGTGGCGTTGAGCGGCGCGAGGTCGAGCGCGGAGGCCAGCCGGCTGGCGGCCGTGCCGAGTGCGACGCCATCGGCGGCAGGGATATTCAGCAGCCGGCAGATGATCTCCACCGGCAGCGGCAAGGCGAAATCCGCAATCAGGTCGAATTCGGGTTTGTCGCCGGGGTTGGCGCCGAGTTTGTCGCCGATACGGTCGAGCAGCGCCTGCGTGGTGGTTTCGACAATCTCTCGCAGCCCCTCCACCTGCTTGCGATTGAACGCCTGCATGAGCAGCGCGCGCAGCCGGGTATGCGCCGGCGGATTCATCATCAGGAAGGTGCGGCTCAGCGCCTGGAACACCGGGTCCTGCGTGGCGGCTTCGCCGTAGCGCGCCTCCACGCTCTGGAGGTAGGTCTTGCCCATGCGGCGGTCGCGCAGCAAGGCATCGATCACCGCGAAGTGGCCGGTGACAAAGATGTTGCGCCCGAGCGGCAGCAGGGCGCCCGCGCTGCGGATCTGGTCGTACAGCGGATACGGATTCGTGAAAAAGGCGGGGGAGGCGAATGATTCGAAGTTCATCACTTTTTTCTTGGTCTTGAGGAGGGGGACGAAGGGAGTACCGGTGCCGAATTTCGGGCCAGTTATATCAGCCGGCCGGCGCGCCATCCATCCGACTCTGTATCGCAATGTATCTGGCCGCGTGAGGATACATGGCGAGCCAAAACCGTGCATTGGCGACACGTTGGGCGGGCACTTGGCGGTCACACTGCGTGGGTTCGTACAAGCCCCCTACAAGCCCACTTCTTTGCATTGGGCGAATCAACCAGGAGAAATCTTTATGTCCCGTGCAGTGACCCCATCCGTTTGGCAATTCGCATTGGCCCGCCGGGCCATTTCTGGCGCGGCAGTGCTCGCGGCCTTTGGCTTTGCCGGCGCCATGCAGCCGGCATTTGCCGCGGATTCGGCGCCGAAGGCTGCCGCCGCGCAGCGCGCCAGCACCGACGAGAGTATTCGTCCGTTCAAGGTGCATGTGCCCCAGCGCCAGCTCGACGATTTGCGCAAGCGGATTGCGGCCACGCGCTGGCCCGACAAGGAAATCGTCAGCGATCAATCCCAGGGCATCCAGACGGCGCAGGTTCAGGAACTCGTCAAATATTGGGGATCCCAATATGACTGGCGCAAGGCCGAGAAGGAACTGAATGCGCTGCCCCAATTCGTCACGACGATCGACGGGGTGGATATTCATTTCATCCACGTCCGCTCGCGCAACCCCAAGGCCCTGCCGGTCATCCTGACGCACGGCTGGCCGGGCTCGGTTTTCGAGTTCACCAAGACGATTGGCCCGCTGACCGACCCCACCGCCTTTGGCGGCTCGGCGGATGACGCGTTCGATGTCGTGATTCCGTCGATTCCCGGCTACGGCTTTTCGGGCAAGCCCACCGAACTGGGTTGGGGGCCGGACCGCACCGCGCGCGCGTGGGATGTCCTGATGAAGCGGCTTGGTTATACGCACTATGTTTCACAGGGTGGCGACCATGGCTCGGTCATTTCCGATGCCCTCGCGCGGCAGGCGCCGAAGGGCTTGCTGGCCATCCATCTGAATATGCCCGCCACCGTGCCGGGTCCGCTGATGAAGTCGATTCTCAGCGGCGATGCGCCGCCGTCGGAACTGACCGCTCCGGAGCGCGATGCCTACCAGTCGCTGAGCACCTTCTTCGGCCGTAATGCCGCCTACGGCGGAATGATGGTGACCCGGCCGCAGACCATTGGCTACGCGTTGTCTGATTCGCCACTGGGCCTGGCCGCCTGGACCTACGAGAAAATCGTGCAATGGAGCGACAGCGACGGCGTGCCCGAGCGCGTGGTGTCCCGGGACGCGATCCTGAATGACATCACCCTCTATTGGCTGACGAATACGGGCGCCTCGTCCTCGCGTTTCTATTGGGAAAACAATAACAACAACTTCAGCGCCGACGCGCAGAAGACGCGCGAGATCAAGGTGCCGGTGGCGATCAGCGTATTCCCGCACGAGATTTACCGCGCGCCGGAAAGCTGGAGCAAGCAGGCCTACCCCTCGCTGATGTACTACCACCAGGCCGCCAAGGGCGGGCATTTCGCCGCCTGGGAGCAGCCGCAACTGTTTGCCGAGGAACTCCGCGCGGCATTCAAATCGGTGCGCCAACCCGTGCGCTAACCCTTTCGCCGACCTTCCCGTGGAAGCGATTTCCCGCCCGGCCGCAAGGCTGGGCGGGTTTTTTACGTCCATTCCGCTACACCCCCATTACCCGCAGCCCCAGCAAGACCACCACCGCCACCCCCAGCAGTGCCGCCAGCGCTTGCCAGAACCGCAGCGGGTTTCGCTCCAGCAGCGGGGGCGTGGCGCGTTGCCAGAGCGGCTCGGTGGGCGCCCGCAATGCCTGGACGAATTCCGACAGGGCTTCGTGCCGCTTCAGCGCGTTGGAGTGCAGGGCGCGCCGCAGGGTGTCGTCGACCCAGGCCGGGAGTTCGGGGCGCTGCTCGCGCAGGCTGGTGTAGCGCAGGCGGCGGACGTCGGCGCGGTCGCGGATGCGCGTGACTTGCAGGCCGTAGGGTAGCTTGCCGGTCAGCATCTGGTAGGCGAGGGTGGCCAGCGAGAACAGGTCGGAGGCCGCCGTGCCGTCATCGCCGACGAAGTACTCCGGCGCGGTGTATTGAAGCGTGCCGACCGGCATGGCGGCGTGGGGCGGCCGCGTGGCCTCGGCCAGCCCTGCCACGTGGACCGAGCCGAAATCGATGATCTTGACGGTGCCCGAGCGGTCGATCATGACGTTCTCGGGGCGGAGGTCCTGGTGCAGCATCTCGCGCCGGTGGAACGCCTGCAGGCCGGTGGCCAGTTGGGCGATGATGCCGCGCACGGCGTCCAGGTCGGGCTGGGGATGATCGATCATCCATTGCGCCAGCGTCTGGCCTTCGAGGTACTCCATCGCCACGAACAGGTGCTTGCGGGGCCGGTCCGCCGCGTGGGGGCGCAGCACGTGCTGGTTGTCGATGCGTCGGGCGACCCATTCCTCGAGCAGGAAGCCCTCCAGATGGGCCGCATCGTCGCGTTGATCGACGGCAAGCGTTTTCAGCGCGACGTGTTGTCCGCTGTGGTCGTCCGTCGCCAGATAGACGTGGCTGCGCGCGCTGCCATGCAGCGCCCGGACGATGGTGTAGCCCTCGAACTGCATGCGGGGCGTGAGCGGCGGCGGCAGGGTCAGGTGCCCGGTCTGCGCCATCGCGTTGCGGGCGCCGGGCTCGGGCAGGGCGTCGACACGGGCCAGCAGCAGCGTGACGTTGTCCTCGCTGCCGCGCGTCAGGGCCAGCGCCGTCAGCGTCTGCGCGGCGCGGTCCAGGTCGTCGTCGCTGGCGGTCAGGGCCTGGTGGACATCGGCGGCTTCCAGGTATTCGTAGGCGCCGTCGGTGGCCAGCAGGTAGATCTCGCCGGGCTCCACGCCCCACGTCCGATAGTCGATTTCGACAGACGGGCTCGCACCCAGCGCTCGGCCCAGATAGGCCTCAGAGGCCGACACGCAGACCCGATGATCGACGGTGAGCTGCTCCAGCGTGTGCCGATGCAGCCGATAGACGCGCGCGTCGCCCACGTGCAGCAGGTGGGCCTCCCGCGCCTTGAAGATCAGCGCGCTGAATGTGCAGACGTAGCCGCGGTCGCGGTCGAAGCGGGCTTCGCTGTGACGGCTCTGCGCGTGGAGCCAGGAGTTGACGGCGGCCAGCACGCACTGCGCCGCCCGCCGCACGGTCCAGGCTTCGGAGGTGCAGTAGTAGTCCTCGAGGAAGGTGCGGACGGCGGCGGCGCTGGCGATCTGGCTGACCGCGCTGCTGCTGATGCCGTCCGCCAGCGCCAGCGCGACCCCCTTGGTCACGCGGTGGTGGCCGGCGGGGTGGGTCACGCCATGGAAGTCCTGGTTGACCGCCTTCCGGCCAGCGTCCGAGTGTTGGCCAACGCTGACCTGGAGCCCGCCGGACATGGCGCGGTCGCCTCGATACCGGGTAGTGATCCGATCAGCCCAGCGCGCGCTTGCTGGCCGACTTGTAGTGCGTGCTGTAGAGCGTGATGCCCACGAAGGTCAGGCCACCCACCAGGTTGCCCAGCACGGTCGGGATTTCATTCCAGATCAGGTAGTCCATGAGGGTGAAGTTGCCGCCCAGCATCAGGCCCGACGGGAACAGGAACATGTTCACGATGGAGTGCTCGAAGCCCATGTAGAAGAACACGAGCACGGGCATCCACATGCCGATGACCTTGCCGGACACCGAGGTCGACATCATGGCCGCCACCACGCCGGTGGAGACCATCCAGTTGCACATCACGGCGCGGATGAACAGCGTCAGCATGCCGGCGGCGCCATGCGCGGCGTAGCCCACGGTGCGGCCTTCGCCGATGTGGCCGATCTTCTGGCCGATGGCGTTCGGGGCTTCGGAGAAGCCGAAGGTGAAGATGATGGCCATGAAGAACGCCACGGTGACGGCGCCGGCGAGGTTGCCACAGAACACCAGGCCCCAGTTGCGCAGCACGCCGCTCCAGGTGGCGCCCGGGCGGCGGTCCAGCACGGCCAGCGGCGCGAGCGTGAAGACGCCGGTCAGCAGGTCGAAGCCCATCAGGTACAGCATGCAGAAGCCAACCGGGAACAGCAGCGCGCCAACCAGCGCGTTGCCGGTGTTGACGGTGATGGACACCGCGAAGGCTGCCGCCAGCGCCAGGATGGCGCCGGCCATATAGGACCGGATCAGCGTGTCACGCGTGGACATCAGCAGCTTGGACTCTCCGGCATCGACCATCTTGGTGACGAACTCGGTGGGGGCGAGATAGGCCATGGGGTATTCCTCTCCGTTTCCTTCGTTTGGCTCAGAAAAGACAAACGGCGTCCGTCCGCCCGGCCTATGGCCGGCACGTGACAGGACGCCGTCATCCTTGATGCTTTACAAGGTGATGCACTGCCGGGCCGTCATCAGCCCGATGTCAGTGCTGACGCACGTTCCATGCCCGCCGCCGGGTGGGGCCGGGTGGGGCCGGGTTGGGCCGGGTTGGGGCAAGTGACGATCTAGGGGGCGTTGGTAGTGCATGGGCCGCCCGCTTTTGGTGCGCGCGGCCGGGCGGGTTCAATCCTGGTGCTCATCGTCGTCCTGTGGGGGCAGGGCGAGGCCGGTGAGCGAGAGGGTCGCTTCGGCAATGTCCGCCAGCCGGCGGTTGTTGTCCATCGACGCCTTCTGCAAGGCCCGGAACGCGGCGTCCTCGCTGAGCCCCATGCGGGTCATCAGCGCGTTCTTGGCGCGCTCGATCACCTTGCGCTCCTTGAGCGCGCGCCGGGCGGCATCGAGTTCCACTTCGGTCTGGGCCAGCCGCGCCGACTGCTGGCGCAGCAGGCGCTCCAGCGACGTGACGGTGGTGGCGTGCACCTCGGCGGGTCCGTTTCCGGCATCGGGCATGCCCGGCAGCACAGGGGCGGCGGCGGGTTGCTCGGCCACATCGAAAAAGCGCTCGACGGCATGGGTATGGGGCGGTGGGTTGTCCAGTAGCTGGCGCAGCAGCCCGGCCGAATCCTGGAGATCGGCCTGGGAACGCTTGATTTGCGCCTCGCAGGCCTTGCGCAGGTCCTGCACCACCTGCATCTCCAGCGTCCACATGCCCGTGATGACCTCGCTGCAGACTTCGAACCACTTCTCGCTGTCGTCGTGCACCAGCGCCGTGCCCGGCGGCGTGGTCAGCAGCGTGCGGCGCATGCCGTCCTGCGCGGCGACCGCGGCGCTGGCCTGCCGTTGCCGCCATGCGGCGAGCAGCGACGGGTCGGCGAAGCGCTCGAACATCTGGAAGCTGCGCTGCTGGGCTTCCACCAACTGCTGCACGCGCTGCGGCGCAGTGCCCGCACAGGTGCCGGAGGCGAACATCTGCGCCCCGACGGCCCGCTCCTGCCCGGCGGCTTCCTTGCCCTGCACGAGGTAGACGAAGGCCACCAGCGGCCGGGCGATGCCCGGATACATGGCCACATCGGCCAGATGGAAGATCAGCTCCAGCAGCGCGGCAATCAGGCGGCTGAACGCCGCCACGGCGTCGTGCGCGGTGGTCTGGCATTGATCGATGGACTGGCGCAGCGCCGGCAGCGTGGCCAGATCGAGCTGGACCCAGGCCATCAACGACACCATCGACGCCGTGCCCGTATGGCCCGCTTCCAGCTGGCTGGCGAAGCGCTCGCCCAGCCGGGAGGCGATGTGGACCGCCTCGCCCATCGCCGTCTGGCGCTCCTGCGCCAGCCGTTGCCCACCGGAGGCCAGGAAGATGCTGCTGGCCCCCCGTTCACGCTGCAAGGCGTGGATCAGCTGGCCGATCAGGTCGGCCAACTCCACGCGGCTTGCCATCAGGCGGACGGCCTCGATTTCGAGCTGCTTGGCCCGAAGGACGAGGGTTGAGGCGGAAAGGGGCATTGTGCTGGGAATGTGGGGCGCGGCCGGGATGGGTACTACGCATTTGCCAGGTACTACGCAAATGTCGTGCCATTTGTATCATCCGCCGTACCTTCCCGGCCCCCCGGACCGGCTACAGCGCCTGCACCTGCACAGGCGCGCCGGGTTTGCCGTTCTCGGACGGGGCGATCACGAGATAGCGGCGCGCGCCGGCCCCCGCATCGTCCCGCACCACCTGCCGGATCGGACCAATCGCATTGACGATGGCCGAGCCCGCCGGATTCGCCATGAAGGCGGCGAGCGGCTCCAGCGGGCCGCTGCCATCCGCGCGGGTGGCGAGCGCCAGCACATAGGGGCGCTTGGGCTGCAACCCGGTGGCCGATGCCTGCAGGACCTGGAGCAGCCCCTGATCGAACAGCGTGACGCTGGTCGGCGCATGGTCGGTGGCCACAGGCTTGCCGTTCGCGACGCCATGCAGCTTCAGCTGCGTGGTCTGCCCGGCCACCCCCAGCGGCTGGAGCCCCTGCGTGCCGTCGCCCTCAGGCACGGCGTTCGGCACATAGGCGATGGCCTGCGGCGCCTGTCCGACGGGCACGTTGGCGACTACCTGATTGGTGGCGGTGTCGATGGCGGCCAGCTGGTCGGCGTTCTCCAGCCCCACGTAGATGCGCGTGCCATCGCCCGAGGGCCAGATGCCGTGCGGCAGGCTGCCCACCGGAATCGTGGCGACCTGGGAGAAGTCATCGGTCCGGAACACCTTGACCTGATTCAGCCCGCCCACCGTGATGTAGGCGAAGTCGCCCGCCGCCGTGTGGGCGAAGTTCACGTGGTTGGTGATCGGGCCAGTCTCCAGCGTCTTGATCAGACGGAAGGGCGGGCGGGCCTCGAACACCTGGGCCTTGCCGACGTCCTTGAGCGTGAACCAGACCTGCTTGCCGTCAGGCGTGGCGGCGATGTTCGGGCAGAACGGGCTCTCCTGCTTCACGCGCCCCACGATCTGATGGTCGGCCACGCTGACCACGGCCGTTTCCGGATTGAACGACGAGCAGATGTAGCCGTACTTGCCATCGGGCGAGAAGATCTGCATGCCCGGGCCGTCGGCCACGGTGATGCGGGTCTTTTCCTGGAACGTGGCGGCGTCGATCACCGAGATGTAGTTCTCCCCGCGCACGGTGACCCAGACCTCCTTGCCGTCCGGCGTGTAGAACGCCTCGTGCGGCGACCGTCCCACGTAGGTGACGTGCTTGACGGCGTTGGTAGCCGTGTCGATGAACGACACCGAGTTTGACCCAATCGACACGATGGCAAGCGTGCGGTGATCCGGCGAGAAGCCCATCCCGTGGACCAGCACCTGACCGCGATACAGCGGGCTGAAGTTGCCCGGCGCAGGGTCGCCCAGGCGGATGACGCCCAGCAGCCGGTTGTCCGCCGGGTCCGTCACGGAAACCGTGTTGGAGAACTGCTCGGCGGCATAGAGGCGGTCGCGGTGGCTGATGGGGACGTCCGGGGCCGTCGACGGTCCCGGCGCCTGCCCGGCCAGAACCGCGCTGGCCGCGCCGAGCAGCAGCATGAGGGAGAGGGTGTTCCTGAGGGAATGTCTTGTCATGGTCGTGGGCGCATCAGTGCGCGTGAGCGGAATGGCTGGGGGTGGTGGGTTGGCTGGCCGATTGGGCCGGATCCGGGCGGGTGGGCGCCGGCGCGGATGGGGGCAGGGGCTGTCCGAGCGCGAGCCGCATCGCGGCAATCTCCTGCAACTGGTCGACGATGATTTCCTGCGCGATGCGTCGGAGCTGCTCGTTCTTGCCGTGGCGCAGCTCGGCCATGGCCATGTCGATGGCGCCCTGATGGTGGGGAATCATCATCGCGACGAAGTCCTCGTCGACGTTGCCGCCGGGCTTGACCGCCATGTCGTCCATCATTTTTGTCATGGCGGCATCGCTTTCCCACAGGAACGCGGCGCTGTCAGGGCCGGCGAGCGGGGCGGCGACGGCGGGCAGCGCAAGGGCGGCCAATAACGGCAGGAGGAACTTTAGCGGTGGTGATGGGGATCGGTGATGACTGGGCACGGGGCTCCTCGCGAAGGGTGGCGGCCTGGTTGCGGCCGCATGCCCCGTAAACGCAGGACACCCTGCTGTTATTCCCTCGCCACCTCAGGGTAAATTTATACCCGGGTAATATTGACTTTAATTTTATCCGGGTATAAATTGTGGACGTCATCACGGGGAGCCACCATGAGCCCAATCGATCATCTTCCGTCCCATACCGCCTTCGAAGGCCATCGCCGCCTCGCCTCCGGCCCGTTCGGCGTGGTTGCGCTCGCGGTCAGGCGGGCGATGGACGGGCAACCCAGCGGCCCGGTGCTGGTGTTCGACAACGCCACCGGGCGCACCATCGACATCGACACACGCGGCAGCGATGCGGACATCGTCGCCCGTTTTAGCCCGGAAGGTGGGCGTGCCGATGCCGCCGATCAGGAAGACACCCCGGACGCGCCGCGCGGCAGGGGCCGCCCCAAACTAGGCGTCGTGGCGCGCGAGGTCACGCTATTGCCGCGCCACTGGGACTGGCTCGCCCAGCAGCCGGGCGGCGCCTCCGTGGCGCTGCGCAAGCTCGTGGAAGAGGCACGCCGCGCCAATGCCCATGGCGATAACCGCCGCGTAGCGCGGGAGCGCGCGTATCACTTCATGTCCGCCATCGCCGGGGATCTTCCGGGCTTCGAGGAAGCGTCCCGCGCGCTGTTCGCGGATGACCGGCAACGCATGGACGAACTGATCGCCGGCTGGCCGGAGGACGTGCGCGGGCATGTGGTGTGGCTGGGGTTTGGGGGTGGTGCGGAAGCCAGGAGGCAGCCATGAAACCATTGCTCGCTGGCGGATGCTTGTGCGGTGCGGTCCGTTACTCGGTAAATGACGAATTCGCCTACGCGTTGAACTGCCACTGTTCAAATTGTCGGCGCTCGACAGGCTCCGCGTTCAAGCCCTTCGCAGGGATCGAGCGCGAAAAATTGCAGATCACGCAAGGCGAGGACGAGGTATTGATTTTCGGTGACGCAAAGGCGTCTCACGATGTCCGTTGCAAGCGATGCGGAAGCCTGATGTTCTCGGTGGTTCGTGATGGCGCCTTCGTCCACGTCACCTTGGGCACGCTCGCCGACACGCCCAGCATTCGTCCCAGTGCGCATATCTTCGTGGGCTCCAAGGCGCCGTGGTATTCGATTACTGACCAACTGCCACAGTACGATGAATTCGATTAGACGGCCGGCGTCATCTCAGACAAACGCAGCGCAATCGATTACGCTTTACCCTTTCGACAGCGTTGGTGAAGGTGCTCATGACAAGAGACGACAAGCTGCGGCAGATCGCGGCGGAATTCGGATTTGATCCGGACGAGGAAATCAAGATCGGTGGAAAGTACACGCCTGTTTTGGTGGATGGGAACGTAGCCTACGTTGCTGGCCAAATCCCGCGAGTTGGGGAAACGGTGCGCTTCGTTGGCGTAGTGGGCGACTCCATTTCGCTCGACGAAGCGCGTCGTGCAGCAGGGACTTCGACGCTGCGTGCCCTGTCTCTAATCAAGAAAAGCTGCGGAACGCTCGACGCCATACAGGCGGTGCCGCGCATCACCGTATTTGTGCGAAGCGCGCCAGACTTCACGATGCAAAGCGAAGTCGCCGACGGCGCCTCTGACGTCTTGTATGCGGTGCTTGGCGACGTCGGCATACACACTCGCTCGTCTGTTGGTGTATTGCAATTGCCAAAAGGCGCGTCGATAGAAGTGGATTTTATTTTTACGGTGCGGCCTGTGTAGTGGGGCTCTATAGCACCTGCCCCGGCGCAAGCACCCCCGAGGCCGATAGCGCAGAGGCAAGCCAGGCGGGGCTTGTCTCCGCGCCGGATTGGATATTGGCAATCCGTTTGCGTTCTGCTTCCAGCTTATCCGCCGCAAGTTCAAGTATGGTGGCGACTTTCTCGCGTTCGATCACGACCACGCCGTCGGCATCTCCGACAATCAGATCGCCCGGGCGTACGGTCACGCCGCCGCATTGGACCGGGTGATTGATCAGGCCGGGGACAAGCTTGGTCGGGCCATTGGCATTCGTCCCGACGGCGTACATCGGGAAACCCAGTTCGCCAATCTCGTCGCGATCACGCGCGGCCGCGTCCAGAACGACCCCTGCCACGCCCTTGGCCCGGCACTGGTTCGCCATGATCGCGCCCATCAGGGCGCACGTCTGATCCGCCTTGCCATCGACAACGATGACATCGCCGGGCCTTGCCATCGCAATTGCGGCATGAATCATGAGGTTGTCTCCGGGGCGAACCTCGACAGTCAGCGCCGTCCCGCACAAGCGGGATCGAGGATCCAGCGGCGCCACGCGGCCGTGCATGCCGCCGCGGCGGCCATTGACATCCGCCAGCAGCGAGGAGGCGAATTGCGAAGCACGTGCTACGAGGTCCGGTGATACACGCGCGATATCGGTCACGATGGCGCGGAAGTCCTGGCTGTCTTTCATCGGGATTCTCAGTTTGCGGTAACGTTGGCGGCCTTGATCACGCCCGCCCACTTCTGTCTGTCGGCCTTCAGGAATTCTCGGAACTTCTCCGACGAGTTACCCACGACCTCCATGCCATCCTGTTGCAGTCGCTGCGCGATATCGGGCTGCCGCAGTACCTGCTGCACCTCTTTTTGCAGCCGTGCGACCACCGGAGCCGGCGTCCCCTTCGGCGCACACAGGCCGGTCCAGGCCACGGGCTCGAAGTCCTTCACGCCCGCTTCGGCAAACGTCGGCACATCGGGCAACCCGTCCAGCCGATGGGAGGCGGCGACGCCGAGTACCCGCAACTTGCCCGACTTCGCGTACTGCAAGGAGCTGATCGGCTGGTCAAATATGAGGGATACCTGGCCACCGAGCAGGTCGGCCATGGCCTGGCCGGTGCCCTTGTAAGGCACATGCACGATATCAATCCCGGTACGCAGCTTGAGCATCTCGCCCGCGAGGTGGCCCGCCGTGCCATTGCCAGAAGAGGCGTAGTTGAGCTTGCCGGGGTTCGCCTTGGCATAGGCGATCAGCTCCTTGACGTTGTGGATATTCAGCGACGCGTTGACCAGGGCCACGTATGGCGTGTTGGCAATCAGCGACACCGGCACGATGTCCGTCTGGGCGTCATAGCTCATCTTTTGCAGGCTTGGCTGGATCGACAACATGCCTGTGGTGCAGATCATGAGCGTATGGCCATCGGCGGGGGCCTTGAGCATGGTGTCGGCGGCGATGTTGCCACCCGCTCCCGGCCGGTTGTCGATCAGCACTTGCTTCCCCAACGCATCGGCAAGTTTCGGCGCGATCAAGCGGGCGACGATATCGTTCGAGCCCCCCGGCGAGAAGCCGATAAGAATGCGGATCGGCCGGGTTGGCCAGGCTTCCTCCGCCGTCGCAACGCTTGTGGCGGCAAGCGAGACACAGACGGCAAGGAGCTTCAGAAAAGCTGGGCGAATCAGGGGGCTGGGCAGGCTGCGCATGATGTTTCGTTTCGTCGTTGTAGAGGAAGTGTTGCGCTGGCGGAACTGTCGGCGGATCTCTGCGGATCTCTGCATGTTTGTAAGGTGTCTTCGTGGCGGCGCTACGCAAGCAGGGTTTCGGCCGCGTGCGCAATGCGCCGGGTGCCTTCTGCCAGCACTTCCATGCTGGTGGCGAACGAGAGCCGGAAATGGGTATCGACCCCATAGGCAGAGCCAGGCAGGAAGGCGATGTTGGCCGCGTCAAGCGACCAGGCTGCCCATTGGTCACTGTTCCGGATGGCGAGGCCTTCGCTGGTCCGGCGTCCGAAAAGGCCGGCACATGACGCGAAGAGATAGAAGGCACCGGCTGGCGGTTTGCACGCGATGCCCTCGATACGGTTCAGCGCTTCCACCACGAAGTCGCGGCGTTGCCGATAGACGTCGCGGTTCGCCGCGATAAAGGCTTGCGGCCCTTCCAGCGCGGCGAGCGCAGCGGCCTGCGCCACGGCATTGGCGCACGAAGTGCTTTGCGATTGCAGCTTGGTCATGGCCTTGATCAACGCTGCCGGCCCGCCGGCATAGCCAATTCGCCAGCCGGTCATGGCATAGGCTTTCGATACGCCATTGATCGTCAGCGTCCGGTCGGCCAGTTGCGGGCACACCTGCGCGATGGTGAAAAACCCCGTGCCGTCGTACATCAGGTGCTCGTAGATGTCGTCGGTCATGATCCACACATGGGGGTGGCGGCTCAGGACTTCGCCGAGCGCGACCAGTTCGTCACGGCTATAGGCGGCGCCGCTCGGATTGTTCGGCGCGTTCAGCATGAGCCAGCGGGTACGCGGCGTGATGGCGCCCTCCAGCGACTGTGGCGTTAGCTTGAAGCCCATTTCCGGCGTGCCGGGAACGAATACGGGCGTACCGCCCGCGAACAGCGTGATGTCAGGATAGGACACCCAGTACGGCGCGGGAATGATGATTTCATCGCCGGCCTGCACCGTGCATAGCATCGCGTTGAAAATCACTTGCTTTGCGCCAGTGCTGACGATGATCTCGCTGGGCCTGTAGCTCAGCGCGTTTTCGCGTGAGAACTTGCGCGCAACCGCCTCTCGCAGTTCGGACGTTCCGCCCACATCGGTGTAACCGGTTTTGCCCGACTGCATCGCCGCCAGGGCGGCCTCGCAGATGTGCGCGGGCGTGGCAAAGTCCGGCTCTCCGGCCGTCAGGCCGATGACATCACGGCCGGCGGCCCGCAGCTCGCGGACGCGCTGCCCTGCCATGGAACTGGGGGATGGTTTGATGCGGTTGAGTCTGTCGGCAAGCTTCAGCATGGGCGGTTCACTGGTGGATCGATGGACACCAGTATGTGAGCCCTCTCCGCATGCCACAAACGAGTAATAAGATTGCTTTGCTATTCTTTAAATTCCTGGATTGCTTCATAGTGGTGCCTAATCCGTCATTCAATGGGTGAGAAAACCGTGAATGTGACATTAAAGCAACTTGAAGCCTTCTATTTCAGCGTCACGAGCGCGTCATTCACCGTCGCGGCCGCCAAGCTGTTTACGACGCAATCAGCCGTCTCGAAGCGCGTGATCGAACTCGAACAGGCACTGGGCGTGCAACTGGTGCACCGCATGCCCAAGGGTCTCGTCCCTACGCAGGCTGGCGCGCGGCTCATGCCGATTGCCGAAGAGTCGATGGTGCTCAAGGACCGAATTGCGCGAGAGGTCGGGCTGGACAACGAAGTGCGCGGCACGTTCCGCATCGGCGTGACCGAACTCGTGGCGCTGACATGGCTGACACGCCTGTTGCGCGAATTGAAGTTGACGCACCCCGCACTCGAGATCGAGCCCGTGGTCGATGCTGGCCTAAGCCTGTTCGCCGCGCTGGAAGCCAATACGATTGATCTGACCATTTTGCCCGGGACGTACTGGGGCGATGCCTACCGGTGTGTCGAAGTTGGCCGGGTGGAGGATCTCTGGATGGCCAGCCCAAAGCTGGACATCCCCGATCGCCCACTCAAGCCCAATGAGCTTGCCGAATATCCGGTGTTGCAACAGGCGGCCGGCTCTGCAAAGAATGCGTTCTATGGTTCCTGGAACCGTGAACACGGATTCCAGTTCAAGAAGGTCTTTTCCACCAACAGCCTCACGGTGTTGCGGGAGTTAACGATCGAGGGACTGGGCGTCAGTCAATTAGCGGTCGACTACTTCGCCTCGGATATCAATGACGGCCTGCTGCGCGTAGTCCGGACCGATCCAATGCCTCCTCCCCTCATCTACTCGGCCGTATATCGGCAATCCGGTTTCTCGCGGGCCCTGGATGTCATCTCAGAAACGGCTGGCAATGTATGCAATTTCAAGCGGGGACCCTATGACCTTGCGGAAAGGCGGGTACGCATGATGCGGTAAGACAGCGCACGCGAATCGCTCTTAGCGGAGCGCGATCCACACCCCGTACGCCACAGCAATCCACGCCGCCTCGCGGCTCACGTGTGACAGACTCGTGCTTTCCAACGTCGCCTTGCGAAGACCCCCGTGAACCTCCGAAGATTCCAACCAGGCGATGAACCAGCGTTGTTCCGCGTGTTCTTCACCGCCATCCACGAAATCGCCGCCAGGGACTATTCCCCCGAGCAAATCGCAGCCTGGGCGCCAGCCGACTTTGACATGGCCCTATGGGCACCGCGGGTCCAAAAGCTCCGGCCCTTCGTCGTCGAACTCGAAAATGAGATCGTCGGTTATGCCGACGTTCAGCCCAACGGCTACATCGATCACTTCTATGTGTCGGGTTTCCATCCCCGGCAGGGAATCGGGACCCTGCTGATGACGCGTATTCACGAGGAGGCCGTGAATCTGGGGATAACGGCACTCACCTCAAACGTGAGCAAGACGGCCGAGCCCTTTTTCGCGCGCCACGGTTTTCACGTGGTCGAACGGAATTTCCCAGTCTGTCGAGGCGTGACGCTGGAAAACGCCCTGATGCGGAAGATGCTTTGACCAAAAAAAAGCCCGCGACGAAGCCGTCGCGGGTGCGGGTACAAATGTCGAGGGGTCAATCACGACAAGCACATTGTCCATGAATGTATGAGACATGGCGTCCCCTCGCACGGAGGGCACGCACTCTGAGTGAAGTGACTATTGAGCCGCTTCTCGCAGCGCCTCCACCAGCGACGTCATCAATTCGTTGTCTTCCAGCCCCCGTCGCCACATGAGGCCGACGGGCGGCAAGTCCCAGCTCAGCGCAAAGGGCAGGGTGGCGGCACCGCCCAGTTCCACCAGTTCGGCGGCCACCGAGCGCGGCACGATGGTGATGGCGTCCGGCTGGCGGCGCAGCAGCGTGGCCATCGGCTTGATCGAGTAGGTTTCGACCGTGGGCAGCGGCGGCGCCACGCCGGCCACCGCGAACATCGTATTGATGGTGCGGCGCACCGGCGTGTGCGGGGGCGGCAGGATCCAGTCCCGCTCCGACAGCCGTTTCCAGTCCAGCCCCGCCCGGGAGAGCCGCGCGGCGGCGTCCGCCGGCACCACCAGCACCGGTTCCTCCCGATACAGCGGCTGCTGGACGATATCCTCGCCCGCCAGGTAGAACGAGCGCGCGATCACGCAATCGAGTTCGTGCTGGCGCAGCGCGTTGACCAGTTCGTCGGTGGTCCCCTCCCGTACCAGCATCGAGATGCGCGGCGTGTGGCGCAGGCCGAAGTCCAGCGCGGCATCGAGCACGCCGCGCGCCACGTAGGGAATCACGCCAATCCGCAGCCGCCCGCGCAGGCCGGCCTCGATCACCGTCAGCTCGCGCCCCAGCGCCTCGGCATCGGCCAGCGCCGTGCGCGCGTGGGCCAGCACGGCCACGCCGGTCGGTGTCGGCTCCAGGCCCTGCCGGGTGCGGGTGAACAGCGGCGTCAGGAAAATGTCCTCGATCTCGCGCAGCGCCTTGGTCACGGCCGGCTGGGAGAGATTGAGTTCGGCGGCCACGCGCGAGACAGAGCGCTGGCGCTCGAGCGCCAGCAGCAGCGGCAGATGGCGCAGGCGCAGGCGCGAGACCACGTTGTGGAGCAGCTTGTCGGACGAAATGGGCATGATGGCGAAGGAGCGATATAACCAAATGGTAATGCAACAATAATTTTTTCGCCGTTTGCAGTTATTTCGGGCTCCTATACTCAAATGCATTCGATACCAGTCATTAGGCCATGTTCACCACCCGTCCGGAAATCGTTGGCACCTTCGGCGTTGCCGCCTCCACCCACTGGCTTGCCACGCAGACCGCGATGGGCGTGCTCGAGCGGGGCGGCAATGCCTACGATGCGGCCGTCGCCGGGGGCTTTGTGCTCCAGGTCGTGGAACCGCACCTGAACGGCCCGGGCGGCGAAGTGCCGATCCTGTATTGGGATGAAAAGACGCGCGCGATGCGCTCGGTCTGCGGCCAGGGCCCCGCGCCCGCGCTGGCGGACCCCGAGGCGCTGCGCGCCCAGGGCATGGAGCTGATGCCCGGCATCGGCCTGATGCCCGCCACCGTGCCCGGCGCGTTCGGCGCGTGGCTGACCATGTTGCGCGACCACGGCACGTGGTCGCTGGCGGACGTGCTCGCGCCCGCCATCGGCTATGCGCGCGATGGCTTCCCGCTGGTGCCGCGTATCTCGCAGGCCATCCTGGCCGTGCAGTCGCTGTTCCGCGACGAATGGCACAGCTCGGCTGATACGTGGCTGCCGGACGGCAAGGTGCCGCGCCCCGGCGCGCTCCACCGGCTGCCGGTGCTGGCCGACACCTATACCCGCATTATCGAGACGGCCCAGTCCGCGAGCGACTCCCGCACGGGCCAGATCGATGCCGCCATGGACTGCTGGTACCGCGGCTTCGTGGCCAAGGCCATCGACGCCTACTGCCGCGACACCCCGGTGCGCGACACCACCGGCGAGAAGCACACCGGCCTGCTGCGCTACGACGACCTCGCCCAGTGGGCGCCCACGGTAGAAGCCCCGGTGACGCTGGACTTCGGCCGCTATACCGTGGCCAAGTGCGATATCTGGAGCCAGGGTCCGATGTTCCTGCAGCAGCTCGGCATGCTGCGCCACGCCGGGCTGGAAGCCCACGCGCCCACGTCCCCCGAATTCGTCCACAAGATTGCCGAGGCCGCCAAGCTGGCGATGGCCGACCGTACCGCCTGGTACGGCGACCCCCGCTTCACCGAAAGCAAGCTCTGCGCGCTGCTCAATCCGCACTACCTGGCCGCGCGCGCGGCGGGCATCGGCGAGCAGGCCGCGCTGACCATGACGGCGGGCACGCTGAAGGGCGAGGCGCCGCGCATGCCGGACCTCGACGTCGCCACGCGCACGCTGGCCACCGCCGACGTGCGCTTCGGCGTGGGCGAGCCCACCTTTGCCGCGCTGCCGCCCGTGACCGAATGGGCCGAGCGCGAGCTGTTCGTGGGCGATACCTGCCACATCGACGTGATCGACCGCCACGGCAACATGGTGGCGGCCACGCCGTCCGGCGGCTGGCTGTCGTCGAGCCCGACGATTCCGTCGCTCGGCTTCGCGCTGAACACGCGCCTGCAGATGACCTGGCTCGAGCCGGGCCTGCCGAACACACTGGCACCGGGCAAGCGCCCGTGCACCACGCTGTCGCCGTCGATGGCGCTGCGCGACGGCGAGCCGTACATGGTCTTCGGCACGCCTGGTGGCGACCAGCAGGACCAGTGGTCCCTGGCATTCTTCCTGCGTCATGCCGTGCATGGCATGAACCTCCAGGAGGCCATCGACGCGCCGGCCTGGCATATCGATCATTTCCCGGGTTCGTTCTGGCCGCGCCAGACCGTGCTCAACCGCATCAGCATCGAGTCGCGCTTTCCGGCGGCCACGCTGGAGGCGCTGCGCGCGCGCGGGCACGAGGTGCGCGTGGGCGACGACTGGTCCGAGGGCCGCATGTCGGCCTGCTCGCGCGAGCGCGATGCCCAGGGCCGGCTGGTGCTGCGCGCGGGCGCCAATGCGCGTGGGATGCAAGGCTATGCCGTGGGCCGCTGACGGGGCGGCAGGCATGGAAGGTATCGCGATAGCGGTATCGCACAAACAGTCGGCCCGCACGGGGCGGTCCGCACGAAGACAGAGGGAGTTGCAGTCATGAGGTCCGTAGTCAAGAGCCTGCTGTGCGGCGCCGCCGCGCTGGCAATGTCGTTCGCCGCCATTTCGGGGGCTGGTGCCGCCGATGCCTATCCGACAAAACCGATCACGCTGATCGTGCCCTGGGCCGCCGGCGGCTCCACGGACATCCTGGCGCGCGTGCTGTCCGAACACCTGACCAAGTCGCTCGGCCAGCCGGTCATCGTCGACAACCGCCCCGGCGCCTCGGGCAATATCGGCTCGGCCACGGTCGCCCGGGCCCAGCCGGACGGCTACACGCTGCTGATCGGCTCGATGAGCACCCACGCGATGAACCCCTCGCTGATGCCCAACATGCCGTTCAAGGGCGTGGAGGACTTCACCCCGCTGGGGCTGCTGGCCTACGTGACGAACACCATGGTGGTGCATCCGTCGGTGCCGGCGAAGAACGTCAAGGAACTGATTGCCTACGCCAAGGCCAATCCGGGCAAGCTGGCCTACGCCAGCGCCGGCTCCGGCTCCACCAACCACCTGAGCGCGGTGCTGTTCGCCAAGATGGCTGGCGTGGACATGCTCCACGTGCCGTACAAGGGCGGTGCCCCGGCCGTGGTGGACCTCGTGGCGGGCCAGACGCAACTGCTGTTCTCCGCCGGCACCCAGACGCTGCCGCACGTGAAGGCCGGCAAGCTGCGCCTGCTGGCGGTGACCGAAGCCAAGCGCTCGCCGCTGCTGCCGGACGTACCCACGGTGGGCGAGACGCTGCCCGGCTATGAGCTGTCCGTGTGGTACGGCGCCTTCGGCCCGAAGAACATGCCGGCCGAGCTGGTGACGCGCCTGAACAGCGAGATCAACCGGATCATGACGCTGCCGGAAGTGAAGGCCAAGATGGACAGCATCGGCGTGGAGACCACCACGTCCACGCCGCAGGCGTTCGGCAAGATCCTGCGCCGCGACGCGGACCGCTACGGCAAGCTGATCCGCGAACTCGGCATCAAGGCGGAGTAAGGGTCGATGGTTGCGAATGTCGCGATGGTCAATCTAGCCAATCTGGCGCGGCTTAACACGCTGTGCGACCAGTTGCGCCACGCGGCGACGCCGGTGGCCGTGATGGATGCGGTGGGGCAGGCCACGCTGGACCTGCTCGGCCCCGGCCTGCTGACGATCAACACGTGGCAGGCCGAGACCGGCGAGATCGGGCGGCTGTGGTCGTCCGATCCGGCCGCCTACCCGGTGGGTGGGAAGAAGGTCAAGGGCGACACGTCCTGGACGCGCCAGTTGCTGGTGCGCGGCGAGGTGTTCGTCGGCGAGGGCGACGCGGCGCTGGCCGCCGTCTTCGACGACATCGCCGTGATCCGTGGCCTGGGCCTGAATGGCGTGGTCAACGTGCCGCTCTGCGAGGGCGGCCGGGTGATCGGCACCTTCAACTACCTGACCGCCGTGGAAAGCTGGACCGGTGACCAGATCACCGTGCTGCGCGTGCTTGGCCAGATGGCCCTGCCCGCCGTGGCGGCGCTCGCCGCCAACCGCTAAAGCCGCATAAGCCGCTGAACCCCGGCGCCGGCGCTGCTACTCGGTGGTGCTGGCGCTCCAGAAGGCCTGGCTGACCACGCTCGTGGCGCCCAGCCTGGCCACCATCGCGTCGAGCGCGTCGCCCTCCACCGAGGCGGCTGCCAGCACGGCTTCAATCTCCACATCCTGTTCACCGAACGCCCGCACCTCCAGGTCACGGGTGGGGAAGTCGGCCGCATCCAGCGCTTCCTCCAGCAGCCGCATGGCGAGCTTCTGGTGCTCGCGCGCAGTAATCACGTGCACGGTATGGGTGACTTCCACGGCGGGCGTGTCGATGGGCTGGCGGTTGATGCGGTCCACCACGGGCCGCAGCAGCGTGTTGGCGGCCAGCACGAACAGCGCGCCGATGGCCGCCTCCATGATCAGGTCCGCCCCGGCGCACGCGCCGACCGCCGCCGAGCCCCACAGCGTGGCCGCCGTGTTGAGGCCGCGCACATTGCCTTCCTCGCGCATGATCACGCCGGCGCCCAGGAAACCGATGCCGGACACCACGTAGGCCACCACGCGCACCGCGCCATCGTGGCCGGCGAGATGGTTGGCCATATCGACGAAGATCGCCGCGCCCACGGCCACCAGCACATTGGTGCGCAGCCCGGCCGTGCGCTGGCGGTACTGGCGCTCGTAGCCGATCATGCCGCCGAGCACGAACGCGGCGGCGAGGCTGATCGCCGTATCGAGCAGCGATTGCGGATTGATGTTTTGCAGCGCTTCCAGGGACATGATCGCGGACTCCGGGGCCAGGCGTCGCGCGATTGTGTCACAGGGCTATGGCCGGGGCAAAGCGTCCGGGGCGTGCCAGACCAGCGGCAGCGCCGCCTCGCGCCAGACTACGCGGTCCGGTATCACGCGCCAGAGGCGCTCGGCGCCTTCCCAGTTGGCGATCTCCGGGGAGTCGGTCAGCACCTCGGCCCGGCCCGAAAGCTGGAGCAGGTTGCCGGTGGTGTAGTCCACGAAGGCCAGTCCGGCAATCGGGTTGGCGGCCAGATTTCCCAGCGTATTGAAGAAGCGGTTGCCCGAGTAGTCGGGAATCGTCAGCCCGCCGTCCGCATCGAGCCGGACGAAGCCGCGCGGCCCGCCCCGGTGCGACACATCCACCTGCCGGCTGCCATCGGCCAGATCCACGTAGGACGCCACGAAGAAGGTATCCGCGCCGGCGATCAGCGCGCGCGCCCGCTCGTCCAGGGCCGGCAGGACCTGCGGCGGCTGGTCGGACGCCACGTCAGGGTCGCGCGTGAAATCGAACGCGCGCTGCTGGATGTACTGCGGGCAGTTGCCGAAGCTCTGGCCCACGGCCAGCTGGAAGCCGTCCGGGCCGGTGCGCTGCACGTGGCCGTTCATGCGATTGCGGCGCCGCGTCATGGGATCGATGCCGAGCAGGCCGAGGGCGTTGCCGTCGTCCATGCCGGCGTCGGCCGGGTCGGCGGGCTCTCGCGCCGCCGACACGTCCAGCACGCGCGGGTCCGGGGAGTGGAGGAAGCCGGGCGCCCCGGCGCGCAACGTCGCCCAGACGCGCCCATCCGGCGCCACCGTGCCGAGCACGACCAGCGGAAGCTGTTGGAAGAAGTCGCGATGCTGGTCGGGCATGTAGTCCCGCACCACGCGCGGGCCGACCTCTGCCATGCGCGCCTGCACGCCGGCGCGCTCCTGCAGCAGGCGTTCGCCGGTATGCCAGGGCAGATCCGGGAGGAGGGCGGCGTGGGAGGACATGTTGGGCTCCGGTAGGGTGGATGGCGGGGGCAGCAATCAGGCGGCGAGCCCGACGGCGGTCTTCTGGAACGGCACGAAGCCGGGCAGCGCTTCCACGCGCGCCAGCCATTGCCGCACGTGGGTGTAGTCGCTCAGGTCGACAAAGCCTTCCGGCGCGCTGGCGGTATAGCTGTACAGCGCCACATCGGCAATCGTCGGCTGATCGGCGGCAATCCACTGGCGGCCCGCCAGCGCGCGGTTCATGCGGCCCAGCACCAGATGCGCCCGGGCAATGACCTGCTCGCTGTTCAGCGGCGCGCCGAACACCGTAATCAGGCGTGCCGAGGCCGGCCCGGCGGCGAGGTCACCGGCCGCCACGGACAGCCAGCGCTGCACGGCGGCGGCGCCGGCGGGGGTCTCGGGCAGCCAGTCGGTCCGGCCCAGCGTTTTGGCCAGATAGACCATGATCGCGTTGGAGTCCGGCAGCACCGTGTCCCCATCCACCAGCACGGGCACCTGGCCGAACGGGTTCAGGGCGAGGAATTCCGGGGCCTTCTGGGCGCCGGCGCGCAGGTCCACGTCGATGAGTTCGACTGGCTGGCCGATCAGGGCGAGGAACAGCCGCACGCGGTGGGAGTGGCCGGAGAGGGGGTAGGCATACAGTTTCATGTCGGATCCTGGTTGGGATGGTCCGACTATAGGTGCCTTTCGGCGCACGAAAAACCGCCGCCGGCAGAAGGCACTCTTGCGCCAACGCGAAGAATGCCCAGTTGCCGCCTGCCGAGCCGCTCTAGCGCAGGGACGGCGCGGCGCGCAACGTCTCGATGGCGAGGTCCAGGAAGGCGCGCACCTTGTGCATCGCGTGGCGGCCCTCGCGATGGATCACGTTGATCGGCAGCGGCGCCGGCTCGAAGTCGGCCAGCACGACCTGCAGGCGGCCGTCGCGCAATTCATCGGCAATCTGGTACGACAGCACGCGCGCCAGCCCGAAGCCGTCCACGGCCGCCGCGATGGCCGAATCGTTGGTGGTGGTGGCCATGCGCGGGGCGAGGCGCGTGGGCGTCATCTCGCCGCCGGCGAGGAAGCGCCATTCCGGCAAGGTGGAGATGCCGGTGGTCTGGATCACGGTGTGCGCCGGCAGGTCCGCCGGGGAGGCCGGCACCCCCTGCCGCGCCAGGTAGGCGGGCGACGCGCAGACCACGCGCCGCACATGGCCGACCGGCACCGCCTGGAGCGAGGAGGCGGGCAGCTCGCCAATGCGGATGCCGACGTCGATCCCCTCGTCGACGAAATTGACGATGCGGTCGATAAACAGGCAGTGGACGTCCACCTCCGGGTAGCGCCGCAGGTACTCGACCACGATCGGCGTGACGAAGCGGCGGCCGAACAGCACCGAGGCCGTGATCGACAGCTGCCCGCGCGGCGCCGCGTGGGCGCCCGTGGTGGCGAGTTCGGCCTCGTCGATCTCGTCCAGGATGCGCCGGCAGTTCTCGTAGTAGGTGGCGCCGGTGTCCGTCGGGCGCACCAGCCGCGTGGTCCGCGTGAGCAGCCGCACGCCAAGGTGGGCTTCGAGGTCGGTGACGATGCGGCTGACCACCGACAGCGAAATATCGAGCTTGCGCGCGGCCGCGGTGAAGCCACCGCTTTCCACCACGGTGACAAAGGTCTTCATGGCCTGCAATCGATCCACGCGCGCTCTCCCCGAAACGATGCGGGGAGTATATCGGGAGACGCCGGCCTATAGCATCGCCTTACGACGCCACCTTGATCCCCGACTGGCTGACCAGCGCCTGCCACACCTGCTGGTCGCGCTTGAGCAGGGCGCCGAACTCCGGCGCCGTGGTGCCGCGCGGCAGCATGCCGCTATCGGCCAGCATCCTGGCGCCGGCCGGGGATTTGACGATGGTCGCGATCTCGGCGGACAGCCGCTGCACCAGCGGGGCGGGCGTCTTGGCGGGGGCGAGCATGCCGATCCAGCCGATCGACTCGAAGCCCGTGAAGCCGGCTTCGGCGAAGGTCGGCACGTTCGGCATGGACGGCACCCGCGCCGGCCCCAGCGTGGCGAGCACCTTGATGCGTCCGGCGTCGCCATAGGTCTTGGCCATCACCGTGGAGACGAAGCCGGCGGGCAACTGCTTGGCGAGCAGGTCCGCGATGGCGGCGGTGTCGCCCTTGTACGCCGCGTGCACGATGTTGAGGTTGGCGCGGCGCTTGAGCAGCTCGCCGTACAGATGGCCGGTGGAGCCCACGCCCAGGCTGCCGTAGGCCGAACCGGGGTTCTGGCGCGCGTACTCGACGTATTCCGCCAGCGTCTTGGCGGGGATGGCATCGCTGGCGACGAAGACCTGCGCGGCGTCGGCCACCAGCGTCAGCGGCTCGAAGTCGGTCATCGGGTTGTAGAGCGGCTGCGGCTGGATCAGCGGACTCTGGATCAGCGCGGTGTTGGTGAACAGCAGCGTGCGGCCGTCCGGCGCCGCCGAGGCCACAGCCGCCGCGCCGATCATGCCGGCGGCGCCGGGGCGGTTGTCCACGATCACGCTGGTCTTCAGCGAGGCACCGAGTTTGTCCGCGATAAAGCGCGTGATGGCGTCCGTGGAGCCGCCGGGCGGGTAGGGCAGCACGATCCGGATCGGACCGGCGGGGGTGGGCTGCTGCGCCCAGGCGGGGCGGCCGAGGGCCAGGCCGCCGAGCGTGGCGGCGGACAGTTTGAGCAGGGTGCGTCGCGGCGTGTTCATCGGGTGTCTCCTCTTTTGTCTTGTTAGTTCTGCTCGAACTGCGCCTGCAGTTCCACCTTGCGGACCTTGCCGGTGGCCGTCATCGGCAGTTCCGCCACCAGGCGGATCTCCGGCACCTTGTAGCTCGCCATATGCTCGCGGCACCAGTGCAGCAGGTCGTCGCCGGAAACGGCGGCATGCTCGGGGCGCAGCCGGATGAAGGCCACGGGCACCTGCCCGCGCTCCGGGTCTGGCCGCGGCACCACGGCCGAGCCGAGCACGGCCGGATGCCGGCCCAGCAGCACTTCCAGTTCGGACGGAAACACGCTCATGCCGCGCACCTTGATCATCTCCTTGCGGCGACCGAGGAAGTGGAGATAGCCGGCCTCGTCGTAGGCGCCGATGTCGCCGGTATGGAACCAGCCGTTGCGGAACACCTCGGCGTTGGCCTCCGGGCGGCCCCAGTAGCCCTTGAACAGCGAGGGCGTGCTGACCACGATCTCGCCTTCCTCGCCCACCGGCAGCACCGTGCCGGTCTCGAAGTCGCAAATCTTGATGCGCGTGCCGGGCACGGGCAGGCCCACGAAGATCGGGCGGCCGTGCAGGTCCATGTCGTCGGTCTGCATGCCGGTGGTGAAGGTGTCGCTGGTGTGCGTCTCGGTCATGCCCCAGGCACCCTCGGCCAGGATGCCGCCGGTCAGCGCCTGCCACTGGCGGCGCAGGTCCGGCGTGAGCTTGCGGATAAACGACGCCACGCGCGTGTGTTGCAGCGTGCGCAGGTCGTGGCGGGGGAGGTCCGGGTGCTGGAGCAGTTCGACGATGCTGTCCACCACCATGAAGGTCCGGTTCACGCGGTAGCGGTCCACGGCGGCCATCACGGCCGAGGGGTCCCAGCGCGCCAGCAGCACCAGCGTGGCGCCGCTGAAGATCGGGTAGATCAGGCCGAGGTTCTCGCCGGCGATCCAGAACATCGGCAGGAAGTTCAGCATCACGTCCGAAGAGGGCTGGGCCGGGTCGCGGCCCGCCTGCCCGCTGGCCACCGCCAGCGAGGCGGCGGCGGTGTAGAGCATGTCCCGCTGCGTGTGCATGCAGCCCTTCGGCATGCCGGTGGTGCCGCCGGTGTAGTTGAGCGCCGCCAGGGCGTCCAGATCCACCTGCGCGTCGCGCACGTTGCCGGTGCACAGGCGCACGGCGGTCATCAGGTCGATGGTGCCGGCGTGCTCGACGGGCGGCGCATCCAGCCCGGCGGGCACCGGCAGCGTCGGCTGGGCCGGCAGAAACTCGCCCGGCGAGGTGCGGAACACCGTGGCCACGGGCGTCTGCGCCTTCACGGCCATCAGCATCGGCACCAGCGAATCGAGCGCGATGACGGTGGTGGCGCCGGCATCGTTCAGCTCGTAGGCCAGCTCGTGTTCCTTGAACAGCGGATTGACCGGCACGTAGACCGCACCAATCTTGAGGATCGCGTAGAACACGATATGGAACTGGGGGCAGTTGCCGAGCAGCACGGCCACGCGCTCGCCCGGCCCGGCGCCGTGGCCGCGCAGCAGCTCCGCGCAGCGTTCGCTGAGGTCGTCGAGTTCGGCATAGGTCAGCGTGGTGCCGTAGTAGACCAGCGCCGGGCGGTCTGGCTGCACGCGCGCCCAGGCGCGCAGGGTGTCACCCAGGCCGATCTCGCCGTGCGGGTAGTGCGGGGCGATAGGCAGGCCAGCCGGCCAGATGCGGGCGTGGCGGGCGTCCAGGTCGGCAAAGAAGGCAGTCTCTTCCATCGTGTCTCCGGGGCGTTGGACGAACAGGGGGTTACCAGGCGTCTACATAGCGGCGCGGCGGGATGTCGCGCGGGGCGGGTTCCAGCCCTGCCAGCAGCCAGCGGCGTGTCTCGGCGGGATCGATCACGGCGTCGATCTCCAGCCCGGCGGCGGCGTTGATCGCGTGGCCGCGCTCGTACATTTGCGCTACCAGCTGTTGATAGAGCGCGTCGCGCTCGGGGCCTTCGGGCAGCGCCTCCAGTTCCTTGCGGAAGCCGAGCCGCACGGCGCCCTCGAGCCCCATGCCGCCGAACTCGCCGGTGGGCCACGAGATGGTGAAGGCCGGCGCGCGGAAGCCGCCGGCTGCCATCGCCATCGCACCGAGTCCGTAGCCCTTGCGCAGCACCACGGCCATGAACGGCACGCGCAGCTTGGCGCCGAGCACGAACAGGCGGGACACGTGCCGCACCTGCGCGCGCGCCTCGATCTCGGGGCCGACCATAAAGCCCGGCGTGTCGATCAGCGAGACGATGGGCAGCCCGTGGGTGTCGCACAGTTGCATGAAGCGCGCGGCCTTGTCGGCGGCGTCCACGTCGATAGCGCCGCCGAGGTGGCGCGGGTTGTTGGCGACGATGCCGACCGGGCGCCCCGCGATGCGCGCGAGCGCCGTATGCACGCCCGTGCCGTAGCCGGCGCGCAGTTCGAGCAGGCTGTCCACGTCGGCAATGCCCTGCATGGCCGCCCGCGTGTCGTACACGCGCAGGCGGTTTTCGGGCACTACGCCGCGCAGCAGCAGCGGGTCGGGCGCCTGCCAGCCCTGCGTGCGGCCCTGGAACATCGACAGATAGTGCTTGGCGGCCTGCACGGCAGCGGCCTCGTCGTTGACGAGCAGGTCCACCACGCCGTTCTGGAACTGCACGGCAGCGGGGCCGATGTCCTCGGGGCGATACACCCCCAGCCCGCCGCCCTCGATCATCGCCGGGCCGGCCATGCCGATGTTGGCGTCGCGTGTGGCGATGATGACGTCGCAGCAGCCGAGCAGTGCGGCATTGCCGGCAAAGCAGCGGCCCGCCGCGATGCCGATCACCGGCACCTCGCCGCTCAGGCTGGCGAACGCCGCGAACGACGGCTGGTAGAGCCCGGCCACGGTCGGGAAATCGACATCGCCGGGCCGGCCGCCGCCGCCTTCGGCAAAGATCACCGTGGGCAGCTTCTGGTCCGCGGCGACTTGCAGGATGCGGTCGGTCTTGATGTGGTTGCGCTTGCCCTGCGTGCCGGCCAGCACGGTGGCGTCATAGGCCAGCACCGCGCAGCGGGCTGCCTCGGGTGCGAAGCGGGCGCCGTTGACGCGCCCCGTGCCGGTGATCAGGCCATCGGCAGGGGTGTTGGCGATCAGGTCCTCGGCGCTGCGCCGGCTGGCCTGCGCCGCCACCGCGTAGGCGCCGTACTCGACGAAGCTGCCGGCATCGCACAGGTCCGCCACGTTCTCGCGCGCGGTGCGCTGGGCACGGGCATGGCGCTTGGCCACGGCGTCCGGGCGGGCGGCGTCGGCGAGGAAGGCGTCGCGGTCGAACACGCGCTGCAGGTCTGGTCGTACGGCGCGCGGATCGGCGCCTGCGGTGCGGTGCTGCGCTGCACCGGTGGTCTCCATCGGCTCCAGCACCAGCAGGATCTGGTTCTCGGTGGTCTGCGCGCCGGCGCCGAGGCGCACGTCGATCACGCGGCCGGCGGCCTCGGCGACGATGGTGTGCTCCATCTTCATGGCGTCGAGGATGGCCACGGTCTGGCCTGGCTGCACGATGGCGTCCTCGTTGACGCGCATCTCGACCACACGGCCGTTCATCGGCGCGCGGATGGCGATGAGGCCTTCGCCGGGCGCTGCTTCGCTGCCCGCTGCCAGCGCACTGGCCGGTACGCCGGCGGGCTGGCCGCTGGTGGCATCGCGGGTGGCAGCCGTGGCAGCGATGCGCCTCGCGTGCTCCAGCAGTTCTGGCAGGATCGCCTCGAAATGGCGCGTATGCACGTGCTGGGTGGCGAAGTCCTCGCGCGCGACCAGCGCCCGCAACAGGTCGATATTGGTCGGCACGCCGTCGATGCGGAACTCGGCCAGCGCGCGGCGCAGTCGGCGCACGGCGTCGTCGAAGCGCGGCGCGGCGGCGGTGACGATGAGCTTGGCCAGCAGTGAGTCATAGCCCGGCGGCGGGGCATAGCCGGTGTAGCCGTGGGTATCCACGCGCACGTCCGGGCCGCTGGGCGGATCGAAGCGCTCGAGCCGGCCCTGCGCGGGCCGCGCGAGACCCTGGGCGTCGGTGGCTTCGGCGTTGATCCGTAGCTGGATGGCAAAGCCGCGCGGGGCGGGCGGCGCCTGCGGATCGAGTCCCGCCTCGCGCAGCGAGCGGCCCTGCGCGAGGGCAAGCTGCGTCGCCACCAGATCCACGCCGGTGACCTGCTCGGTAATCGTGTGCTCGACCTGAAGGCGCGGGTTCGCTTCGATAAAGACGAAGCCGCGCGGCTCACCGGCTTCCGTGGTCTCCACGAGGAACTCGAACGTGCCGAGGCTGCGATAGCCGACCTCGCGCGCCATCACCGTGGCGGCATGGAGGATGCGCTCGCGCAGGCCCGCCGTGAGCACCGGGCTCGGCGCGATCTCTACAAGCTTCTGGAAGCGCCGCTGCAGCGTGCAGTCGCGCTCGCCCAGCGCCACCACGTCTCGCCCATCGCCCACGATCTGCACTTCGATATGGCGCGCGCGCTCGACCAGCCGCTCCGCGTAGATCTCGTCCACGCCGAAGGCGCTGCGCGCTTCCGAGCGGCAGCGCGCGTAGGCTTCCGCGAGCGCCTCCGCCTCGCGCACGATGCGCATGCCGCGCCCGCCACCGCCGCCCACGGCTTTCAGCACGATCCCGTTGCCTTGCTGGGCGTGGAAGAACGCCGTGATGGCGTCAAGCGTGGCACCACCGGGCGTGGCGGGCATGACCGGCACGTCGCAGCGCCCCGCCAGTGCCAGCGCGCGGCCCTTGTCGCCGAACAGCCCAAGCTGCTCGGGCGTGGGGCCGACGAAGACGATGCCCGCATCGGCGCACGCCTGCGCAAAGTCGGCCCGCTCGCTCAGGAAGCCGTAGCCGGGGTGAATCGCATCGGCGCCGGTGGCGCGCGCGGCGCCGAGCATCGCGTCGATATCGAGGTAGGCCGCCGGGCCGCTGCCCGGTAGCGCCACCGATTCGTCGGCCAGCATGCGGTGGCGGCACTGGGCGTCGTCGGCGGCGTAGACGGCCACCGTGGCGATGCCAAGATCCTGGGCCGCCCGTTGGACACGCAGCGCAATCTCGCCGCGATTTGCAATCAGAAGCTTCTTCACTGGCTGGATTCCCGAGGTTGACGACGTGGGATGCAAGCCAGACTGTAAGGGGCGGCGGCCACCGGTCACAACGTGAATCGGACACGCATGGCGCAAGTTTCATTACGGCCATGCACGGCCTGTATGACCGGTGCTGCGCTGCGGAACGGCGCTAGCCGTCCTGCATCATGCCCCGCGCCACGGTGGTGAAGTGCTGCACGTGGCGGTCATCGGCGCCCTCGCGCGTGGCCAGCGCAATGCCGATGCGCGCGGCGGGCCGGGGGCTCGACAGCCGCAGGAAGCGCACGCGCCGATTGGTGTAGCGGGCCGTCACGCCGGGCACCAGCGCCACGCCCAGGCCGCTTTCCACCAGACTGACCATGGTCTGCACCTGCACCGCCTCCTGCGTCACGCGCGGCACGAATCCGGCCTGCTGGCACAGCAGCATCGCCACGGCCTGCTGGTTGGGCACCTCGGCGCTCGGATGCATGATGAAGGGCTCGTCAGCCAGTGCCTTGAGCGCGATGGACTCCTGCGTGGCGAAGCGGCTGTCGGCCGGCACGGCGGCCACGAAGGTGTCTTCTTCTAGTGGTGTGAGCGTGAAGGGGCCGGCGCTCAGGATCGGGAAGCGCACGAGGCCGGCATCCACCTGCCCGCGTTCGAGCCGGTCCAGGATCGAGGCCGATGTCGACTCATGCAGGATCAGTTCGATGCCGGGATGCGCCGCGCGGAAGGCCGGAATCAGCCGGGGCAGCAGCGCGTAGGTAGCCGAGCCGATAAATCCGACGCGCAGCGCGCCGCGTTCGCCATGTGCGGCGGAGAGCGCAGCCGCCCGGGCCTGATCGGCGTGGAACAGCGCGCGCCGGGCATCGGCCAGCGCCGCCTCGCCGGCCTGGGTGAGGCGCACGCCGCGCGTGGTGCGCACGAACAGCGGCGTGCCCAGATCCGCCTCCAGCTTGCGGATGGAGATCGAGAGCGGCGGCTGCGCCATATGCAGGCGCTCGGCCGCCCGGTGGAAGTTGCCGGTTTCGGCGAGCACGACGAATTGCTGGAGCTGGCGCAGGTCCATGGCGAGATGGCGATATCTAATCGATATCGGTTCCTAAAAAACTAATATTAGACGGAAAGGGTTCGCCAGCGGTAACCTCGTCGCTCAAAGCCAAAAGATATAAGGAGACGCCCATGCTGCCGCTGTCAGGCATTCGCGTGGTAGACCTGTCCACGGTTGTGATGGGCCCGTACGCCAGCCAGTGGCTGGCCGACCTGGGCGCCGAGGTCATCAAGGTGGAACCGCCCGAGGGGGATTCCACGCGTCGCACCGGCCCCGCCACCGAAGACGGCATGTCGGCCATCTTCCTGGGCGTGAACCGCAGCAAGAAGAGCGTGGTGCTGAACCTGAAGCTGCCCGCAGCGCAGGCCGCGCTGCACCGGCTGCTGGCCACGGCGGACGTCTTCATGCACAGCATGCGGCCGCAGAAGCTGGGCAAGCTCGATCTGGACCCCGCCAGCGTGATGGCGCGGCATCCGCAACTGGTCTACGTGAGCCTGCTGGGCTTTGCGGAGGATGGCCCCTACGGCGGGCGCCCCGCGTACGACGACATCATCCAGGGCCTGTCCGGCAATGCCGCGCTGATGGCCGCGCAGACCGGCACGGTGCGTTACTTCCCGACCATCGCAGCGGACAAGACCAGCGGGCTGGTGGCGGCGCTGTCGATCTCGGCGGCGCTCACCGGGCGCGCGCGGCAGGGCGGCAAGGGCTCGATGGTGGAAGTGCCGATGTTCGAGTCGATGGTGGCCTTCAATATGGTCGAGCATCTCTACGGCCAGCATTTCGAGCCGCCGCGCGGCACCGCCGGCTATCCGCGCGTACTGGCGCCGCTGCGCCGGCCCTACCAGACCGCCGACGGCCACGTCTGCATGATGCCGTACACCGACGCGCACTGGCGCGACTTCTTCCGCAGCGCCGGTCGCGACGATCTGGCCGCCGACGCGCGCTTCACCGACATCGCGGCGCGTACGCGCCATATCGAAACCCTCTACGAAATCACCGGCGAACTGGTGAGGGAACGCTCCACGGACGACTGGCTCGAGATCTGCGAGAGCCTCCAGATTCCCGTGGCGCGCGTGAACGACCTCGATGAGCTGATCGATGACCCGCACTTGAAAGCCACCGGCTTCTTCGAGCAGGTTAGCGATCCGTCGATGGGCACGCTGCGCTTTCCGGGCGCGCCGGTGCGCTTCGACGGCGAGCGCGCCCGCGCGGCGCTGCCGCCACGGCTCGGCGAACACACGCGCGCCGTGCTCGGCGAGGCTGGGCTGGACGCGCAGGACATCGACGCCCTGACGCGCGACGGCGCGGCGTTCGCGGCCAAGCCGCGCTGATACCCCCATTCCAAACAAGATCCACAAGGAGACGAACATGACCCAAGCACAGCCCAAGCGCCTCGGGCAGGGCTACTACTGGCAGGACATCGAGGTCGGGCAGGCTTTCGAGACCTTCCGCCGCACCGTGACGGAGACCGATCTGGTCAACTTCATCTCCACCACCGGCATGCTGGAGGCCATCTTTATCGAGGCCGGCTACGAGGGCGGTGCGATTCAGGGCCGCCCGGTGCCGGCCGCGCTGACCTATGCGCTGATCGAGGGCTTCATCCTGCAGACCATGATCCAGGGTACCGGGCTGGCGATGCTGGAACTGACGCAGAAGATCCACGGCCCGGTGGTGGTGGGCGACACGATCCGCGCCACCGTGACCGTGACCGGCATCCGCCCGACGTCGAAGAGCGGCCGCGCGGTGGTGGATTCGAGCATCGAGGTCTTCAACCAGCGCAACGAGCTGGTGATGACCTACACCGCGCGCCGTCTGCTGGCAGGGCGCTAGCCCGCCGGCGGCGGCCCCCACGCATACCCAGGAGGAGACAACATGCCAGTTCAGAGCAAAAATGCCAGGCATCACCCCACGCTGCGCCGCATCTGCGCCGTAGCCGCGCTGGTCTGCGCGCCGGCCGCCATGCCGGCGCACGCGGCGGAATTTCCCGATCATCCGATCAAGCTCGTGGTGCCGTTCCCACCGGGCGGCCCGACAGACCTCGTCTCGCGCGTGATCGCCAAGAAGATGTCGGAAGACCTCGGCCAGCAGGTGGTGGTGGACAACCGCCCCGGCGCCAACGGCAATATCGGCGGCGAGATGGTCGCCAAGGCGCCCGCCGATGGCTACACGGTGCTGTACAACACCTCGTCCATCGCACTGAGTCCGGCGCTGTACAAGAAGCTGCCCTACGACGTGAAGCGCGACTTCGCGCCGGTGGCGATGACCGCCATGGTGCCGCTGGTGCTGGAGGTGAACGCGAAGGTGCCTGCGAACACCGTGGCCGAGTTCGTCAGCTGGCTCAAGGTCAACCCGGGCAAGATGACCTACGGCTCGGCCGGCAACGGTAATGTCACGCATCTGGCCGCTTTCCTGTTCCTGCAGGCCAACGGGCTGGACGCGGTCCACGCACCCTACAAGGGCAGCGCGCCGGCCCTGACCGACCTTGCCGGCGGGCAGGTGCAGTTCATGACGGACACGATCAACTCGTCGCTGCCGTTCATCCGCGACAAGCGCATGAAGGCGCTGGCGGTGACCAGCCTCACGCGCAGCTCGCAACTGCCGGACGTGCCGACCGTGGCCGAGACTGTCATGCCGGGCTTCGAGGTGGGCGCCTGGCAGGGCATGATGGTGCCGGCCAAGACGCCGCCCGAGATCGTCAAGAAGCTCAATGCCGCCACGCTGAAGGCGCTGGCCGCGCCCGAGGTACGTGCCAGCCTGGCCGCGCAGGGCGCCGAGCCGCGCGGGACCAGCCCCGAGGCCTACGGCAAGTACGTGGCCCAGGAGCTGGATCGCTGGCGCAAGGTGGTCAAGGATTCCGGCGTCACGCTGGACTGAAACAGGAGTTCGATGTGAGTGCGCTGTTCGCAACGTTCCAGCTCACGGCGCTGCCGCCGCAGGCTGCGGCCTTCCGTGCCGAGGTCAAGGCCTTTCTCGCCGAACATCTGCCCGCGCTGCCGCCCGATGTGCGCGCGCGCTCGTGGATGGGCTTCGACGCCAGCTTCAGCCGTGCGTTGGCGCGGCGCGGCTGGGTAGGGATCACGCTGCCGGCGGCCTACGGCGGCGCCGGACTCGACGCCTTTTCGCGCTTCGTGCTCGTGGAGGAGCTGCTGGCATGCGGCGCGCCGGTCTCCGCGCACTGGATCGCGGACCGGCAGAGCGGGCCGCTGATCCTGCGCTACGGCAACGATGCCCAGCGCGCCTTCTACCTGCCGCGCATCTGCCGGGGCGAGGCGTTCTTCTGCATCGGCATGAGCGAGCCGAACGCCGGCTCCGATCTCGCCAGCGTCAGCACGCGCGCGGTGCCGCTGCCGGAAGGCGGCTGGCGGCTGAACGGCCGCAAGATCTGGACGACCAATGCCGACCGCTGCCAGTACATGCTGGCGCTGGTGCGCACCTCGGGTGAGGCGGGCGACCGCCAGAAGGGCCTGTCCCAGGTCATCGTGGACCTTGCCGCGCCGGGCATCACGATCCGGCCGATCCACGACCTGGCTGGCGACGCGCATTTCTCGGAAGTGAGCTTCGAGGATGTGACCCTGCCGCCCGATGCGCTGGTGGGGCAGGAAGGCGCGGGCTGGGAGCAGGTCAACGCGGAGCTGGCTTTCGAGCGCAGTGGCCCGGAGCGGCTCTATTCGAGCGTGGTGCTGCTCGATGCATGGATTGCCGCGCTGCGCCGGCTGCCGTCGATCCGGCGCGACACGGTCACCGTCGGCCGGCTGGTCGGCCGGCTCGCCACGCTGCGCGCGATGTCGCTGGCGGTGACGGCGCGGCTCGCCGCCGGGGAAAGCCCGCTGGTGGAGGCCGCGCTGGTCAAGGACCTCGGCACCGAGCTGGAGCAGTCGGTGGGCGCGCTGGCCGAAGCGGCGCTCGGGGAGGATCCGGAACTGGCCGCCGACACGGCGCTGTATCGCACGGCGGCCTACGTCAGCCAGATTTCGCCGACCTATTCGCTGCGGGGCGGCACCCGCGAGATCCTGCGCGGCATGATCGCGCGCGGGCTTGGCCTGCGCTGAAGGAGTTTCGAGATGGATAACGCCTATTCCGACGCGCTGACGGCCCTGCTGCGCGACCACTGCACGCCGGCGCATGTGCGCGCCGTGGAAGCGGGGCAGGGCGCGGCGTCGCTGTGGAACGTGCTGCGCGACAGCGGCTTTGCGGACTGCCTGCTGCCGGAGGACGCCGGTGGCGCGGGGCTCTCGCTGGCGGACGTCGCCCCGCTGTTCTTTACGATGGGCTGGCACGCGATGCCGTTGCCGCTCGCGCAGACGATGTTCGCGCGGGCCGTGCTGCACCGGGCCGGCATCGAATTGCCGGAAGGGCCGATCGCGCTGGCGACGTTTGACGGCGCGCCGCGCACCCATGCGCCGTGCGGGGCCGCCGCCGCGTGGTTCCTCGTGCAGGACGGCGGTCAGGGCGCGCTGGTCGCCCGCGAGGCAGCGGACGTATCCGAGACCGGCGTGCACGGCGACCTGACGGTCTCCATCGGCCGCTCCCCGTCAACGACCTTTCCGCTGGCGCCGGGGCTGCTGCGCACGTTGGGCGCCTGCCTGCACGCCGCGCAGATGGCCGGCGCGATGGCGCGCGTCTTCGACATGACCTTGCAGTACGCCAACGACCGCGCGCAGTTCGGCCGGCCCATCGGCAAGTTCCAGGCGATCCAGCATCAGGTCAGCGTGATGGCCGAGCAGGTGGCGGCGGCGCGCGTGGCGGCGCAGATCGCGTGCGCGTCGGACGACGCCTGGCCGGACCGCATGCGCGCAGCGGTGGGCAAGCTCAATGCCAGCGAGGCGGTGACCCCGGTGGCCGGCAGCGCCCACGCCGTGCACGGGGCGATGGGCGTGACCGAGGAATACGACCTGCAACTGTTCACGCGCCGCCTGCACGCGTGGCGGCTGGCCGATGGCTCGGAGCGCTACTGGGGCCGGGAGATCGGCGAAGCGGCCTGCGCGGCGGATGCCGGCACGGTCGACCTGATCCGGTCTTGGAGTACCGACGCGGCTTGACGCAGCTACGCCGACGGCACGGTCTCGCGCATCGACACACGCTGGTCGAATGTGGCAAACCACTGTGCCAGCGCTGGCGCCTGTGCGCGCCAGTCAAGTTCCTGAAAGCGGAAGTCGAGATAGCCCAGCGCGCAGCCGATGGCGACATGCCCGAGCGACATGGGCGACTCGCGCAGGATGGCCGCTTCGCCGTCGAGCACCGCCAGCGTCGCCGCCAGCTTGGCGGCCCAGGCGTCAAGGATGGGTGCCGATTGCTGCGCCGTCGGGCGTAGCCGCTCGTTGCGCCACAAGACCAGCAGATCGGTCAGCCCATGGCCGACGCCGTGCCAGCGCAGCGCGCGCAGGCGGGCCGCGCGCTCCTGCGGCACCAGCGCCGAGCCGGCCGCGAGGTATTCGCAGATCAGCGTCGATTCGGACAGCACGCCGCCGTCCTCCAGCACCAGCGTCGGGATCTTGTTGAGCGGGTTCACGCCCATCACGTCTGCGTTGCAGGCGGTCATGGCCACCACGGCGTCCGTGCAGCGGATGCGGTCGGCGATGCCCAGTTCGTGCGCGGTCACCATCACGCGCCGCACGAACGGCGAGCGGGGCGACCAGTACAGTGTCATCGTGCCCATGTCATTCTCCGTGGATGTTGTGTTCCTTGACCACGCGGCCCCACTTGGCGGTGTCGTTGCGGATCAGCGTGGTGAACTCGGCGGCGCTGCCCGGGGCGGGGACCAGACCAAGTTGTTCGAGGTTTGTGCGCACGCCGGGGTTGTCGAGCGTGCGGCGCAGGGCCTCGTTCACGCGCTTCACCACATCAGGCGGCGTGCCGGCTGGCCCCATCATCCCGTACCAGTTGCTGGCCTCGACGTTGGCGATGCCCAGCTCGCCGAGCGTCGGCACATCGGGCAGGAAGCCGAGCCGCTTCGGCGCCGCCACGCCAATCGGCCGCAGCCGCTTGCTGGTGATGAACGGCATCAGCCCGGACGCATCGCCAAAGAACGCATCCACCTGACCGCCGAGCGTGTCGGTGATGGCTGGTGCAGCGCCCTTGTACGCCACGTGCAGGAAGTTCACGCGCGTGGCTGCCTTGAACAGCTCGATGGTCATATGCGGCATGCTGCCGACGCCGGTGGACGCCAGGCTCGGCGGCTTGGCCGCCTGCTGCGCCTGCTTGACGAATGCCGCAGCGTTGGCGGCGGGCGCGTCGGGCTTCACGACCAGCACTTCGGGCGTGTTCACCACCAGCGAGATCGGCGTCAGGTCCTTCTGCGGGTTGTAGGGCAGGCTGGCGTAGAGCGACGGGTTGATGACGATGGCCCCGGCGCTGGTCAGGAACAGCACCGAGCCATCGGTGGGCGACTTCGCCACGAAGCTCGCCGCGATGGCACCGTTGGCGCCGGGGCGGTTGTCGATGACAACGGTCTGCTTGAGTTCGAGTTCCAGCTGGCGCGAGATGGCGCGCGCCAGCGAATCAGCAGGGCCGCCGGCCGGGAATGCGACAACGAGCCGCGTGATGGGCGCCGCGTGGGCGACGGGTGCAGTGGCAAGGGTGGCCAGCGTGGCCAGGGCCGCGAGCGCGAACGCCGGGGCAAGCATGCGGATGCGCATGGGGGTCTCCTCCAGATTGACAGGGTCAGTGGCGCGCGGGTCTAGCCGCCCACGGCGCCTTGCGTGTTGACGTACAGCGAATAGATCGACGTGCAGGACGCCATGAACAGCCGGTTGCGATGCCGCCCGCCGAAGCAGAGGTTGGCGCAGCGCTCGGGCAGCGAGATATGGCCGATGGCCTCGCCCTGCGGCGAGAACACGCGCACGCCGTCCAGTTCCGGCGTGCCCATGCCCCAGCCGCACCAGAGGTTGCCGTCCACGTCCACGCGGAAGCCGTCCGGCGTGCCCGGGCCTGCATCGACCAGCACGCGCGATTCGCCGAGCCGGCTGCCTTCGCCGCTGACCTGGAAGGCGCGGATGCGGCGCGGGCGGGCGCGCGATTCGATCACGTACAGCGTGGATTCGTCGGGCGAGAAGGCCAGGCCGTTCGGTCCGCTGATGTCGTCGGCCATCACGGCGGCGGTGCCGGTGGCGGGGTCGAAGCGGTAGACGCGCTCGGGCTGCTCGGCTTGCGCGCGCTCGCCCTGGTAGTAGCCGGCGATGCCGAACGGCGGATCGGTGAACCAGATCGAGCCGTCGGACTTCACCACCACGTCATTGGGCGAGTTGAGCGGCTTGCCGTCGACGCTGTCAATCAGCACCGTGATGCGCCCGTCATACTCGGTGCGCGTGATGCGGCGGCCACCGTGCTCGCAGGTGATCAGGCGGCCCTGGCGGTCACGCGTGTTGCCGTTCGCATGGCCGGAGGGCGCGCGGAACACGCTGACCGCGCCGGTCTCCTCCTCCCACTTCATGATGCGGTTGTTCGGGATGTCGCTCCAGAGCAGGTAGCGGCCATCGCCGAACCAGACCGGGCCTTCGTTCCAACGCCCGCCGGTGGCAATACGCTCCACGGCGGCCAGCACCAGGCGGTAATGCTCGAAGGCGGGCTGCAGGACCTGGACGGCGGCGTCCGGATAGCGGCCGATGGGCATGCGGTCGTTGTCGTGCATGGGGGTTCCTGTTTCAGGCATAGAGCCGGGCGGGGTTGTGGCGCAGCACGGCGTCGGCGGTGGCGGCGTCGCCGCACAGCGCGCGAATCCAGTCCAGCAGTTGCGCCTCGTCGGGCCGGGGATAGCGGATGTTCGGATGCGGCCAGTCGGTGCCCCAGATCGCGCGGTCCGGCGCGGTGTCCAGCAGGGCGCGCGCCACGCGCACGGCATCGAGATAGGGCGCGATGCCATCGGTGATGCGGTCAGGCCCGGAGAGCTTGATCCACAGGTGGGGCAGGGCGAGGGTCTCCTGGAGCCGCGCGAAGCCGGCATAGGCCACGCCGTCGCGCGCCTGCACGCGTGCCATGTGGTCGATCACGAGCGGTACGCCCAGCGGGGCCAGCACCGCGAGCGCGCCCAGTACATCGTCGATCTGGCCGTGTAGCAGCGCGTGCCAGCCGTACGGGCGAATCCGCTCCAGCACGGCGCGCATCTGGCCCATGTCCGGCGCGCCGCCGAGGTGGGACATCAGGCCGAGGCGGATACCCCGCACGCCGCGCGCCGTCATGTCGGCTAGCTGGGCTTCGTCGATATCGGGATCGATGGTCGCGATGCCGCGATAGGTGCCATCGGCCGTATCCAGCGCGGCAAGCAGCGCGCTGTGATCGTTGCCATAGCAGGCGCCCTGCACGATCACGCCATGGGCGATGCCCAGCGCGGCGTGGATCGCCCGGATCTCGGCAAACGGCGCGGGCGGCGGCGTGTAGATGGGGTTGGGGGGCAGCGGATGGGCGTCGTAGGGGCCAAAGATATGGAAGTGGCAGTCCCAGATGCCCGAGGTGCTGGCGGCAGAAGTCGGCATATTGGTGTCAGTCGGAGCGCGCGCCGGTTTCCTTGACCACGCGGGTCCAGCGCGCATATTCGTTGCGGATCAGCGCGCCGTACTGCTCTGGCGTGCCACCGGTGGCTTCGGCGCCCTGCGCGTGCAGTGCGGCGAGCGTGTCGGGGTCCTTCAATACGGCGGCCACCTCGCGGTGAATCCGTGTGACGACGGTAGTGGGCAGGCCGCGCGGCGCCACGATGCCCTGCCACGTGCCGGAGTCGAACCCGGGCGCGATGGTTTCGGCCAGCGTGGGCACATCGGGCAGCACGGAGACGCGCCGCGCCGTGGTGGCCGCAATCGCGCGCAGCCTGCCGTCCTGGATGAACGGCAGCGCGGCGTTGAGGCTGCCGGACATCATGAAGTCCAGCCGGCCGGAAAGCAGGTCTGGCAGCGCGGCGGCGTTGCCCTTGTAGGGGATATGGTTGAACTGCGTGCCCGTGCGCGCGGCAAACAGCACGCTGGTCAGGTGGTCGATGGTGCCGTTGCCGGACGAGCCGAAGCTCATCTGCCCGGGCCGCGCCTTCAGTTGCGCGAGGAAGTCCTTGGGCGTGCGGATCGGCGAGGCGGCGTTGACGATCACCACCAGCGGCACCGTGGCCACGTACGCCACCGGCGTGAAGATCTCGGTCGGATTCAGCGCGGGCTTCTGGAACAGCGCCGGCGAGATGGCGATCGACGAGCTGTTGTAGAGCAGCGTGTAGCCGTCCGCGGCGGACTTGGCGACCTGCTCCGCCGCGATATTGCCGCCCGCGCCGGGCCGGTTCTCGACCACGACCTGCTGGCCCAGCCGTTCCCCAAGCTTGCGCGCGATCACGCGGGCGATGATGTCGGTGGGGCCGCCCGGCGAGAACGCCACGACCATGCGGATCGGCTTGTCGGGGTAGGTGTCGGCCTGGACGGCCTGCGTGAAAGAGGGAAGGCCGAGGCTGGCCGCCAGGAACGTGGCCAGCAGGATGCGTCGCCGGGAAGCGGCGGCGCGCGGTGTCGATGCCATGAGCGGGTGTCTCCTCTATCTGTTTTTATATGCTGCTCAGTCGCAGCGCACGCTCATCCCGCCATCGACGACGATCTCGGTGCCGGTGACGAAGCGTGCTTCGTCCGAGGCGAGGAACAGGGCTGCGTTGGCGGTGTCGCGCCCGTCGCCCATGAAACCGAGCGGGATGCGGGCCTGGCGTTGGGCCAGCAGCGCGTCCACGTTGCCGCCGGCGCGCTGGCCGGCCAGGCGGGCTTCGACCATCGGCGTATGCATCTGGCCGGGAATCACGGTGTTCACGCGTACGCGTTTCGGGGCGTACTGCACGGCCACCACGCGCGAGAACTGGATCACGGCGGCCTTGGCCGAGGCGTAGCCCACCTGCGCGGCGCCAGTCCAGCGGATGCCGGAGGTGGACGCGGTGTTGACGATGGCGCCGCCGCCCTGTGCCTCCATGTGCGGCAGCACGGCCTTGCAGGTCAGGAACACGCTCTTCAGGTTGAAGTCGAGCTGGGCGTCCCAGGTCTCCTCGCTCAGTTCCACGGGGCCGCCCTTGGCCGAGCCGCCCACGTTGTTGACCAGCACGTCCACCCGGCCGAAGCGGGCGATACAGGCCTCGACCATGGCGTTGACCGCGGCGGCGTCGGTCACGTCGCAGCAATGGGCTTCCACGTCGCCGTCGATGGCGCGCACGCGCTCCAGGGTTTCGGCCATGGCGTCGGCGCTCTTGTCGACGGCGAAGATGCGCGCGCCTTCCTCGGCAAACCGCACGGCAACGGCGCGGCCGTTGCCCCAGCCCGGGCCGACGCAGCCCGCGCCGGTCACGATGACGACTTTGCCTTCGAGTCTCTTGGACGATGTGGATGACATGTTTCGGGATTCCTGTTCAGAGCGGATCGAGTTCGCTGGGCGTGCCTTCGGGCGGCACCACCTCGAACGCGTTGATGGTCATCGAGATCAGCGTGTAGTAGCCGGCGAGGCCGACGAGGTCCACCACGCCGTCCTGGCCGAGCACGTCGATGGCGTGCTTGTAGAGCGTGTCGGGAATGCGGCGCGTCTCGTCGAGGCTCTGCATCACGGCATGGACCACGGCCTCGTCCTCGTTGGCGAAAGCCGGGGTGCGGCCGGTGCGGATGGCTTCGACCACCTCAGGCTGCACGCCGGCCTTCAGCGCCAACGGCTTGTGGGCGTACCACTCGTACTCGGCGCGCCAGGCGCGGGCCATGCAGAGGATGGCCAGCTCGGACAGGCGCGGCGGCAGGGAGGAGTCGTAGCGGCAGTACTGGCCCAGCGCCTGGGCGGTGGCGGCGAGCTGGGGGCGTTGCAGCCAGACCGCCAGCGGTCCGCGGACGCCACCGCGCGGGCCGCCGGCAATGGTGTCGTGCACGGCGCGCTGGGCAGGGGTCATGGCGTCCAGCGCCAGGGTGGGGATGCGGGGCATTGCGCCTGTCTCCGGAATTGTAGGGTTGTCTTGGAATCCGGCCATTGTGCAAATGGCGTTTGGATGCGTCCAATATATTTTTGGGAACAGACTGATTCCAAAATAGAATGACTGGCGCCGCTGTCCGGTGGCGCACGCAAGGGGGCGGGAAGCATGAAAGCGACGATGGAGATTCGGGACCTGCGCATGTTCATGGCGCTGGCGGAGGAACTGCATTTCGGCCGCGCGGCGGAGCGGCTGCGCATCTCGCAGCCGCCGCTGACCAAGCACATCCAGCAGCTCGAGGAACAGCTCGGCGTGATGCTGTTCGACCGCAACAAGCGCAGTGTGCGGCTGACGCCGGCCGGCGCGGCGCTGGTGCAGGAGGCGCGGCGCATCCTGAATCAGGCCGAGGTGGCCTTGCAGGTGGTGCGGCGCGCACAGCAGGGCGAGACCGGCACGCTGCGCATCGGCTTCGTGGCGGCAGTGGTCTACATCGGCATCGAGGCGCTGTTCGCCCGGCTGCATCGCGAACTGGCGGGCGTGGAAACGGTGTGGGAGGAGATGGGCTCGTCAGAGCAGGTGGAGGCGCTGCGCAAGGACCGCATCGACCTGGGCTTCGCGCAGGTGCCGATGGGGGTGGGCGAGATGGCGGCGCACCTCGTGGCCAGTGTGCCGCTGGCGGCGGCGCTGCCCGCCACGCACCGGCTGGCCGGTCGGGCGAAGATCGACGTGGCGGCGCTGGCCGACGAGCCGTTCATCGTGATTCCCCGGGAGAGCGCGCCGGGCTACTTCGACCTGACGGCGGCCACCTGCCTGGCCGGCGGCTTCAGCCCGAACTTCCGCCACTACGCCAAGCACCTGCTGTCCGTCATCAGCCTGGTGGCGCTGGGCCGGGGCGTGGCGCTGGTGCCGCGCACGCTCGGCACGGCGGCGGTGCCCGGTGTGGTGCTCAAGCCGCTCACCGGGGCGCCGGCGCACGCGCAGTACTCGGCGATCTGGCATCCGGGGAACCCGTCGCCGGTGCTGGCGCGTGCGGTGGAATTGCTGGGGGCGGGCGGCCTCAGATGATCGTATCGACCACGCCGCCATCCACCCGCAGCGCCGCGCCGGTCGTGGCCGATGCCTGCTTCGAGCACGCGTAGACGATGATATTGGCCACTTCCTCCACCGTGGCCGCGCGCTGGATCAGCGACGAGCTGCGGTGCGCCTTCACGAAGTCGGCCGCCACTTCCTCGGCGCTCTTGCCGGTCTTGGCAATCTCGTCCTTGAGCATCGCCTCCACCCCTTCGGACAGCGTCGGCCCCGGCAGCACCGCGTTGACCGTCACGCCGGTGCCCGCCAGCCGCTTGGCCAGCCCACGCGAGATGGCCAGCTGGGCGGTCTTGGTGACCCCATAGTGGATCATTTCCACCGGGATATTGATCCCGGACTCCGACGCGATGAACACGATCCGGCCCCATTTCCGGGTGGCCATGCCTTGGGCGTAGGCGCGCGAGAGCCGCACGCCGGTCAGCACGTTGACGTCGAAGAAGCGCGTCCATTCGCTGTCGGGGATGTCGAAGAAGTCCTGCGGCTGGAAGATGCCGAGGTTGTTCACGAGGATGTCGAGGTCGGGATGGGTGCCGACGAGCTTGTCGCACACCGCCGCATCGACCAGATCGCCGGCAAAGCCTACCGCCTGGGCGTCTGGCACGGCGGCTTTCAGCTTGGCCAGCGCCTGTTCCACGCTGGCGCTGCTGCGGCCGTTGACGATGACGCGCGCGCCGGCCTCGGCGAGCCCCTTGGCCGTGGCAAAGCCGATGCCGGCCGTGGAACCCGTGACGAGGGCGGTCTTGCCCGATAGATCGATCTTCATGGCGACTCCATTCAACTGGGTGGAAAGGAAGGAACGGGCCCCGCGCGGGGCAACCCGACAAGTGTAGGAGGAAATGAAAAGGGCCGCGTTGCCGCGGCCCTTCCGTCACTGAGTCACTGGCTGTCCGGTATTAGTGGAACAGCTTCAGCGCCTGGGTGATGGTGTTGGACACCCCCCAGACCAGCGGCACCAGCACATAGAGCCAGAACACCGCCAGCAGACCCGTATTGGTCGGTTGCGCGTTGAGAGATTGGTTTTCCATGGATGACTCCGTTCTAGATACTTAGTGCGCGCCGCCCGCCACACCGGCCATGCCGGCCACGTCGGCGTCGCTCATGTGGTGCTTCTCGCTGACGCGCGAGACCAGCAGGTTGGCCAGGAAGCCGATAACCAGCAGGGCGGCCATGATGTGCAGCGTCATGGTGTACGCCGCGCCACCGGTCACGCCGTGCGCCACCTGGTATTCGCGGATGTAGTTCACCAGCACCGGACCGGCGATGCCGGCGGCGGCCCAGGCCGTCAGCAGACGGCCATGGATGCCGCCCACGTAGGCCGTGCCGAACATGTCCGCCAGGTAGGCCGGGATGGTGGCGAAGCCGCCGCCGTACATCGACATGATGACGCAGTAGGCCAGCACGAACAGCGCGATGCTGCCGGCGCCACCCAGTTGCGGCACCAGCCAGTACAGCACGGCACCCAGCGCGAAGAACACGAAATAGGTGTTCTTGCGGCCGATCCAGTCCGACGACGAGGCCCAGAAGAAGCGGCCGCCCATGTTGAACAGCGACAGCAGGCCCACGAAGCCCGCGGCGGCAGCCGGGGTGACCGAGCCCTTGAAGCTTTCCTGGATCATCAGCGAAGCCTGGCCGAGCACGCCGATGCCGGCGGTCACGTTCAGGAACAGCACCACCCACAGCAGGTAGAACTGGGGTGTTTTCAGCGCCTGGTCGATGTGCACGTGGTTACGCGTGATCATCTTGTTGGTGGTGACCGGCGGGGTCCAGCCAGCGGGCTTCCAGCCGGGCGGCGGGACGCGGATGGCCAGCGAGCCGATGGTCATCGAGATGAAGTAGCCCACGCCCATGACCAGGAAGGTCTGGGTCACGCCGACCGAGGTGGCGCTCTTGAAGGTGTTCATCAGCGCCACGGACAGCGGCGCGGCGATCATCGCGCCGCCGCCGAAGCCCATGATGGCCATGCCGGTGGCCATGCCGCGGCGGTCCGGGAACCAGCGGATCAGCGTGGAGACCGGCGAGACATAGCCGAGGCCGAGGCCGATCCCCCCGAGCACGCCGTAGCCGAGGTAGAGCAGCACGATCTGGTGCGTATAGACCCCGAGGGCCGAAATCAGGAAACCGCCGCCGAAGCAGCAGGCCGCCGTGAACATGGTCTTGCGCGGGCCCACGCGTTCCAGCCATTTGCCGGCGAAGGCGGCGGAAATGCCGAGGAAGAAAATGGCCAGCGAGAAAATCCAACCCAGCGTGGTCAGTTTCCAGTCGTCAGCCGCGGATTCGGTAATACCGATGACCTTGGAAAGGGGGGCATTGAATACCGAGAAAGCATAGGCCTGGCCAATGCAGAGGTGCACCGCCAGCGCGGCGGGCGGGACCATCCAACGGGAAAATCCCGGTTTGGCGTAGGTCGCTTCCTTGGAAAAGAACGGCGCTCGCCCGTAGGACGGGCTGCCACCATCGTTGATCACGCTGCTCATGTTGAACATTCTCCGGGACATGGGAATACCGGGTAGTTCGTCCCCACTGGCCTGGCGCGCCCGGCTGCTCTGGCGGCAGCGCGGTTGACCCCGTCACGCCCTGGACGAATTACCCCCAGAAATGTCGGTGCCCCCGGGCTTTGAGAGGGTTTGTGGCCCCGGGGCGGTCCGACAATTACTACACGGTGGAAACGGGGGCCGCACACACCGGACGTGCGTGCGCAACGGACCTGGGGGGGCCGGCATCGAGGGCGAAGGAAGGCGTGCTGCGTCCCGTTTCGAAATGACTCATTTGGATTTCCAGATTGGGGCGTGCAATATATGTCGCGAATAACATATATCACCGTGGAAAATATTATTCGCCGAACCTTATCCGCCCTTATTCAGGACTTCAATAGGCTAAAGATGACATATTCCCGTTGCGCGTGAATTGCTGGCGTTGATCGGGAATTGGACTGGATGGTGCCCTGGGGGCGTGGGATTTTTGCCACATGACCGGGCCACCCGGCAGTGCGGATGGCCCGGGTACATCAGGACATCAACCCAGCTTGACGCTGGTGGCATCCGCGGTCAGGTAACCGACGGCGGAGCCGAACTTGTCCTTGTAGTTGGCACGCACGAGCGGATCGAGCGTGGTCTTCACGCCGGCGGGCATGGTGCTGATGAATTCACCCGCGTGCTGGAAGTTGCTCATGATGTAGGTCCAGCCGTTGAGTTCGTCCACGGCGTGCAGGCCCGTCGACTCGCCGCCAGACGGCACCGACATCAGGCGGCTCAGCTTCTTCGTATCGATGTTGTACGCCCACAGGAAGTTGTTGGCGTGCTGGCCGCTGTCTTCGCCGATGAACAGCGTGCGCAGCTTTTCCGAGAACTTCAGGTTGTCCGGGTTGCCGATCGTTTCCGGATCCGCCGTGTTGCCCAGCGCGTCAGCGGCGATGTCCTTGCCGGCGATCAGCGCCTTGGTGTGCACCGGCACCCATTCGCTGCTGATGGCAGCGCCGCTGGTGTCGGTCTGGCCACCGGTCAGGTTGTGCTGCATCACCACGCCGGCCTTCAGCGCGGCCGGCACGCTGATGTTGCTGGCGGCGTTCCAGCCCTTGGCGTTGTTCAGCACCATCGAGTCCTGAACGTTCTGCAGGGCGGAATAGGCGATCTTGTCCTTGATGTTGACCGTGGTGCCTTCCATCTTGGTGAAGCCCATGCTGCCGCCGGCCAGGTAGGCGTAGCGGTGGGTTTCCAGGAACGCGGCGACGTGCTCCTTGCCCGGCACGACCTTGACCCACTGGGCAATGCCGTTCGCGAAGATCTTGGTGTAGCTGGCGTCCACCGGATCCGCCCACTTCACGTCCATGATGTCCTGCGGACGGTGCGACTTGGCCATGGCTTCCACTTCGGCGCTGGTGGCGTGGCCGAGCTTGATCCAGGTCAGCGCGGCGCCAGCGGCGGCCGGATCGACCGAGAAGCCCGAACCCACCTTCGCCACGTACAGCGTACCGGCGGACAGGTCCTTCTCCTTGTCGGCGATGAACATGAACATGGCGCTGTTGGTGGCGTCATCGCCCATCAGCACGGTGCGGTTGTCCGGCATCACCTGCACGAGTTCGTGCGAGATGCGGCCCAGGCAGTAGTGCTTCCTGATCGAGCCCGTGCCGTCCGCGTTCACCGTGACTTCCGGCAGGTGGCCGTACAGGTACGGGTTCAGCGGAATGCTCGCGTTGCCGTACAGGTTGGTGGAGTACTTGGCGTACTGCGCGATCAGGGCGGCGTCCGTGGTCCACGGGTCCGGCTCGTACTCTTCGCTGGAAAGGTGGGTGTTCCACGGCGACAGGCTCGCGCCGCAGGTAATCCACAGGCCGTTGGCGCTGGAGGTGTCGACGTTGTGGTACTTGACCAGCGACAGCTTGCCGGTGGTCGGGTTCTGGTCGAGCGTGAGGATGGCGATCGGCGACGGCAGGCAGCCGTAGGTGCTCACGCCGGCCTGGTCGGCCGTGTTGTATTCGAACTGGACCACGGCGAACACGGTGTTGCCGGTCACGCCGGCCACCTTGGCGCCATCGATCTTCAGCAGCGACGTGCCGTCCGGCGAGTCGGAGAAGAACTGGCGTTCCTTGCCGGCCACCGAGACGTCCGTGATCGGTTGGTTATTGATGTTGACGTAGCCGCCGGCCAGGATCTTGCCGCCGTTGCCGTCAGGCACCTGGTCGCCGGTGATGAAGAACGGCTGGTAGGCCAGCTTGTAGGTCTGGCTGGTGCCGTCGCTCATGGTCACCTTGAGCGACGAGCCCACCGTGGTGGTGGACATCGCGGCCGGATCGGCCAGCGTCGGCGCGGCCATGCCCGTGAATTCGGCGGAGGCGAACGTCGCGGGGGTGGCGCCCGGCGTGGCGGGCGTGTTCGGCGTACCCGGCGTGGCAGCGTCGCTGTCGCCGCCGCAACCGGCCAGCAGGGAAATGGAACCCATGCCCAGCGGCAGCATCGGCGCGCCGGCGAGGAGTTTCAGGGCCTTGCGGCGCGATGCGTTGAGTTTGTCCAGCATTTTCTCGTCCTTTTTTGTGTGGTCGGCAACCCGATGGCAAGGCTCGCCATGTCGCCGAGTGGGAACGACCTCTAATCGTTCAGGCCGGACGCCATGCTATGAACGGAGTGTGACAAGGTGTTGAAAGCGCAATAACCATCACTTGAATGCGCACCCTGGGCGTCGCAAAAGTGCAAAAAAGGTGGGCGATCATGGTCGCCCCAAATGTCTCTCAATCTGGAGTGCCGGGTATGCATTGATGTGCAGACATGATGTAACGAAACCGTCATTTGTGATCGCTAGTATCTGCCCCGGCAAGTCGCCGCCGGGACAACAGAAGCCCGGCGGTCTCCCTGACAACTGGAGGTCTCTACTCATGTCGTACATCACCGATAAGTTCCGCGCCCCGCGCCGCGAAGCCCAGGGCTCGGTCACCGTGCCTGGCCAGACGCTGGAGGAAATCGTTGCCGCCAACCCCGAGCGCCGCAAGGTGCTGCGTGGCGGGCTGGGCCTGTCGCTGCTGTCGGCATTCGGCAGCGGCAGCCTGCTGGCGGCCTGTGGTGGCGATGATGATCCCGCTCCGGCTCCCGCGCCGGCGCCGGCTCCTGGACCCGGCGCGGCCCCAACGCCGACCCCGGTGCAGCCGCTGGACTACAGCATCAACTTCACGCCGGTGGCCGACAAGGTGACCGCCGACACCGTGACGCTGCCGACCAACTATTCATATACCGTGCTGTTCTCGGCGGGCGACCCGGTGGAAGCGGGCTCGCTGGGCTACACGGGCGCGTTCCAGTCGTCGGCCGAAACCGAGCGCCAGGCCGGCGGCAACCACGACGGTATGCACTACTTCGAGATCCCGGGCACGGACCCGCAGAAGGGCGGCCTGCTCGTGATGAATCACGAAGCCATGGATAGCGCCATCCTGTTCCCGGGCTCGTACAACGCCGGCACCGCCACGCCCGAGCAGAAGCGCCTGGCGCTGTCGTCCGTTGGCGTGTCCGTGATCGAGGTCGAATTCGTCGCCAATGCCTGGCAGGTCAAGAAGAACTCGACGTACAACAAGCGCTACACCGGCAACTCGCTGTATCGCGTCTCCGGCCCGGCCGCCAGCGTGGTGGGCGGTACCGTGGTCGGTACGCTGAACAACTGCTCCAGCGGCCACACGCCGTGGGGCACCTACCTGACCTGCGAAGAAACCACCGATAACTACCTGGACCCGACGCAAGCCGAGGAAGGCTACGGCTGGGTGGTGGAGATCGATCCGCTGCAGCAGATCTCGGGCATGCCGGTCAAGCGCACCGCCATGGGCCGCTTCGACCATGAGAACACCGCGTTCATGACCGATTCGAGCAATCGCGTGGCGTTCTACATGGGCGACGATGGCACGCCGGGCTGCATCTACAAGTTCATCCCGAGCGCCGCTTTCGACGCGACCAATCGCCTGAACAACGCCAGCCTGCTCGACAACGGCACGCTGTACGTGGCCAAGTTCAATGCCGACGGGTCGGGCGACTGGATCGAACTGTCCCAGGGCAAGAATGGCCTCGTGGCGGGTGCCTCGGACCCCGGCAATTTCACGCAGTCGGTCGTGCCGCCGGCGCCGGTGGCAATCGACTTCAACACCCAGGCCGACGTGCTGATCAACACCAAGGCCGCCGCGCGCGTGGCCGGCGGCACGCTGATGGACCGCCCGGAGTGGATCACGGTGGGCCTGGACCGGACGATCTACTGCACGCTGACCAACAACGGCGGCCGTCAGGTGACCGACGCGGCCAACCCGCGCGTGACCAACTCGCACGGCCACATCGTCCGCTGGAAGGAAACCGGCGATTCGCCGCTGGCGGTCAAGTTCACGTGGGAAATCCTGCTGCTGGCCGGCGACCCGTCCATCGCGGCGGCGAACCTGAAGGGCAACATGGTGGGCGACACGTTCTCGAGCCCGGACGGCATCCGCGTGGACCCGAAGGGCCGCCTGTGGGTGCAGACCGATGCAGGCACGGGGACCAGCGTGACCAACATCTTCGGCGCCAATTCGATGCACTACGTGGATCAGGCCACGCGCGAGGTGAAGCGCTTCCTGGTCGGCCCGCACGGCTGTGAAATCACCGGTCTCGCGTACACGCCGGATCTGACGACGTTCTTCGTGAACATCCAGCATCCGAACGACAAATGGCCGAGCGCCAGCCTCCCGGCACGCTCGTCCACGGTCGTCATCCGGCACAACGAAGGCAAGCCGATCGGCGCCTGATACAGGCGCACGGGCGGCATAGTGGGTGCCGCCCGATCGGCACATTGACACGCCGCGGTCCGAAGGGATCGCGGCGTTTTTTTAGGTTCGGCACGCTTAGAACTTGTGGCGAACCCCCACACGCGCCACCACCTGTCGCGTCGTGGACGACTGGCTTCCCGTTGCGCCGTCATAGACATCGGCCCGGGCACCACCTGCGGATTGCTGATAGATGCCCATCAGATAGACGTCGGTGCGCTTCGAGAAGTAGTAGTCCAGCAGTGCGTTGAGCTGATGGTACTTAGGGCTCCCGCCCGTGGCGTCGACCTTGGCCCGTGTAAAGGTGTATCCGAGCGTCGTCTGCAGGACTGGCGTGAAATAGTATCGACCCCAGATTTCGTAGTTGTCGAACTTCACGGTATTGCCGGTGACGCCGTTGGCATCGTCAAAGCTGACATGCGAGAAGTCCATGCCGATAAGGCCGGCCTGGCCGAACGAATAGGTGCCGCCGGCCGCGTACGTTTCCATGTTCGAGGGATTGCCGACATAGCCGAACGGCCCACGACCCGATACGCCAGGATTCGTCGTGTTGGGGGCCCAGTTGCCATCGGGAAACTGGGTCGCCGGGTTGCGTGCGTAGAAGTATGCGGCGCCAAGATAGACGGGGCCGCTGCCATAGCTGGCGCCCGCGCCGACCGTGCTGTTGCCGCGATAGTTGCCCGCCTGCTCGCCGAATGCGTAGAGTGCCTCGAAGGTAAGCCCGCCCAGCGGCGCGGTGACGTACTTGACGGCGTTACTGACGCGGAAACCGTTGTTGCTGTTGTCGATGTCACCCGCATGGGAGAAGAAGGCGCCGCTCGAGCCGTTCATCACAGCCGGCTGCACCAGGTCGGCAACGGGATCGTACTGGCGGCCGACAGTGACGGTACCGTATTTGCTGTCGGATAGCCCGACATACGCCTGCCGGCCGAAGATCAGGCCACCTTGTCCAAGCTTGCCGGTATCGACATTGAAGCCGCTTTCGAGTTGAAAGATCGCCCTGACGCCCTGGCCGAGATCTTCCGCGCCCTTTATCCCCCAGCGACTCCCCTGGGCCACGCCGCTCTGTACCTGCCAGAACTGGTGCCCGCCTGCATTGTTGGTAAAGGTGATGCCTGCGTCGATAATGCCATACAACGTCATGGCATTTTGCGCCGACACGGGGCTCGCCGCTGCACTCATTAATCCCAGTGCGATAAGCGACTTCTTCATATTATGGTCCTCCGAGATACTAGTGGAAAGGTATGCGCGCAAGCATCCGGGAGAGATGTACCATTATGGAGTGCTGTTCCATAATGGTGCAGGTGTTGTGGGCGGATGCACCGGATTTGAGCTTCTCTTTTCTCTTGAGCCTTGTCCGGAGAACGGTTATCCAGAAAATCTCGATGCCGTCTTGTGCGTGGCCGGATTTTTCACGTCCCCATATTCGCAGTCCACTCATTTACCTTCTTGATACAGAAGCGGAGCTTATAGGTGTATATCAGGGAAATTGAGGCATTTCGGGCGGTCATCACGTCGGGATCGACCGGCAAAGCGGCCCGGTTGCTTGGGGTGTCCCAGCCGGCCGTGAGCCAGGCCATCCGCAAGCTTGAGGAGTTGGCCGAATTGCGTCTGTTCGACCGGATTGGCGGCCGCCTGCAGCCGACCCAGGAAGCGCACGCGCTGATGACGGAGGTGGACAAGTTCTTCGTCGGCTACGAGGCTATCGAACACCGCATCCGAAGCCTGAGAATGTTCGGCGTCGGGCGGCTATCGGTGGCCTCGTACCCAGCCTTCGGCGTTTCCTTCGTGAGCCGGGCAATCGCCGCCTTCGCGCCGCAAAAGCGAGATGTGCGAATGTCTCTGCAGGTCGGCAGTTCGAAGGAGGTCTTCCAGCTCGTCTCCGCTGGCCTGGTTGATTTCGGGCTCATGAATGATGAGGTGGCGACCCAGAGTGTCGAACATTCGGTGTTTTCGACGTTTTCCGGCGTGGTTGCCATGTCGCCTGAACACCCGCTGCGCGCGCGGCGGGTGATTCAACTGGGCGACCTCGCTTCGGACGCCTTCATCGACATGAACCCGGAGGATCTGGGTAGGACTCGCCTCGAGAGCGCGCTGGTCGAACATGGCGTGACGCTCCGCCGTGTCATCGAGACGCCGCTCTCGGCGACTGCCTGTGAGTTGGCACTGGCGGGAGTTGGCCTGGCGCTGGTCAATCCGATTGCGGCGCTGGACTATATGGCGCGCGGACTTGTGGTCCGCCGCCTGGCAGTGGCGATCGATGCGCGCACGCTGCTCATCATGCGACCGGGGCGGCCGGTTTCCACGAACGGGCAGGAGTTCCTGAGGTACCTGCGCCTGCAACTTCAGTCTGAGACCGACAAAATCAACAGATATCTGGATGCCTAATCCCGCCCACCGCCGGAAAGCTTATCCAATACCCTGATGGGGATTCCACTGATTGCGATATTCCAGATAGCGAATATCTGGATTTTCCCGGGCGCAAGGCAAGGTGATATGGCTCATTGGCCAATAAGCCAGGCTTCTCGATTGAAAAGTCCCGCAGGTGGATGGATTTGAAATCGTGGTCAAAAATGCTGGCACATATTCACTGGCATTGAAAAATGAGCACGCCACCGGCCGACTACCGTAACCAACCTTTTGAGAGTCTTTCTCCTGGTGTATTCAGGGCGTCCACGATCGTATTCGATTCGTATGAAGATTTCGTTGCGCGAAAATCACGCCAGCCAGATGGATTCAGCTACGGGGTGACTGGTACCCCGACCCACCGCGAGCTGGAGGGCAGGATCGCGGCGCTGGAAGGCGCCAGCCACTGCGTCGTCGTTCCGTCTGGGCAGGCCGCGCTGGTCAGCGCGATCATGCCATTCGTCAAAAGCGGCGACCACATCCTGATTTCCGACGCGTGCTATGGCGGCCTGAAGGCCTTCGCGGGCGACTGGCTGGCCCGTCTTGGTGTGGATGTCGATGTCTATCCGGCCGACATTGGCAGCGACATCGCTTCCTACATCCTGCCGTCGACACGGATGATCTGCCTCGAGTCTCCGGGGACGGTGTCGATGGAAATGCCCGATGTACCGAAAATTGCCGCCGAGGCCCGGCGGCGCGGCATCCTCACCATGATGGACAACACCTGGGCGAGTCCGCTTGGGTTCCAGCCGCTCCTGCATGGTGTGGACATGAGTATCGAGGCCGCCACGAAGTTCTTCGGCGGGCATTCCGACCTGCTGATGGGTGCGATCAGCACGAACGACTTCACGCTGTACGAAAAACTGCGCGAGGCGCAAGCCACCCTGGGCCTTGCCGTGAGTGCGGACGACTGCTTTTTGGTGTTGCGCGGTCTGGAGACGTTCCCCTTGCGCTTCGCCGAGCAGGGCAGGCGCGCACTGGAGGTGGCGCAATGGATGCGGCACCACCCAGTTGTCGATCGCGTGCTGTTCGCTGCCTTGCCAGACGACCCCGGGCATACGATCTGGAAGCGGGACTTCACGGCTGCCGGGTGCCTATTCTCATTCGTGCTCAAACCTGCCCCGGAACAGGCGGTCGCAGCGTTCTTCAACGCGCTCAAGGTGTTTTCGATCGGTGCAAGCTGGGGCGGGACGCATAGTCTGATCGCGTTCTACCCGGCAGGGATCCAGAAGGCTCGCAGATTCCCACCCACCGACCAGCCGATCTTCCGCGTGTCCATTGGTCTTGAGGACACGCAGCGACTCATCGCCGACCTTGAGCACGGCTTCGAACAGTATGCCGGCCATCGGCCGGTCTGATTTCTCCCCCCCCCCACACACACAGCAACAGGATAAAAAATGAAACGTTGGCCTCTGACAATGCGACTCAGGCAGGCACTCTTGGTGGGTGTGATGATGGGCCTATGGCCGGCCGCTCACGCTACCGATCTCCTTCCGAAGATCAAGGCAGACAACGTGCTGCGTGTGGCCAACACCCAAAGCAGCCCGCCGTGGAGCATGCTCGACGAGAAGAACCAGCCTGCCGGCTACGACGTCGAGATCGCCAAGGAAGTGGCACGGCGCATGGGTGTACAGAAGGTCGTGTTCATCGCCGACTCGGGAAAGAACTTCATCGAAGGCCTGAAGGCGGGTAAGTACGACGTGGTCATGAACGACCTGACCCCGACGGTCGAGCGCAGCAAGCAAGTGGACTTCGGCACGCCGTACGGTGCGGAGGACTTCCGGATTTTTGTGCGTGCCGACACTACGACCATCAAGGGACGTGGCGATCTCGGCGCGAAACGCGTCGGCGTGACAACGGGCTCCAGCAACGAATCCTGGGCACGCAAGCATCTCACGTCTTCCGAGCTGCGCTCCTACGACAACGGCGGACTGCTGTTCAGCGATCTCGCCAACGGGCGCATCGATGCGGTGATCGTGTCGCATTTTGGCGGGCTGCGATACGCGACGGTCAACAAGCTTCCCCTGAAGGAGGTCGGCGAACCGCTGACCTACCAGCTCTCGGCGCCTGCGCTCGCGAAGAACCAGCCAGCCCTGGCGGCGGCGATCAACAAGGCAATTGGCGAGATGCTGGCGGATGGCACGGTCGACCGGCTGGCGAAGCGGTGGGTAAGTGGTGACTATGACATGCGTGGTGCCATTGCCAGGGCAAACGAAGACAAGGAGTAAGTGATGGGCGAGCTATTCCTCCGTTCGCTGCCACTGCTCAAGGACGCCGTCCTGATGACGCTGTTCCTGGGGCTCGGCGCGTTCACGCTCGGGTCGATCCTCGGCCTGCTGCTGGCCCTCGCCCGGCTCTCCCGCTTCGTTGCGCTGCGGGCGTTGGCCTTCGCTTACGTGTCGGTTTTCCGGGGCACGCCGCTGCTCGTACAGATCCTGCTGCTCTATTTCGGATTGCCGCACTACGGTGTGACGCTCGACCCGATTCCCGCTGCACTGCTTGCACTCACGCTGTTTGCCGCGGCCTATCTGAGCGAGAACTTCCGGGCGGGTATCGGCGCGGTGGACAAGGGCCAATGGGAAGCCGCGATGTCGCTCGGCATGGGGTACTGGAAGGCCATGTCGCGCGTGATCCTGCCGCAGGGGCTTCGCATTGCCATTCCGCCCGTGGGCAGCCGCATGATCGCCCTGATCAAGGATACCTCGCTGGCGTCGACGATCACGGTGGTGGAATTGACCCGGGTCGCCGAGCAGGTCGGCGCGACCACCTTCCGGTACATGGAAATGTTCCTGATGGTCGGGCTTATCTATTGGGTAGTGAACCAGATCCTGACGATCCTGCAGACAGTGCTGGAAAGCAGGGCGTCGAAGCGTTATCTATGAACAATACGGAAGCAACAATCTGCGTACGTGGCCTGACCAAATCATTCGGTGGAACGCCGGTACTCCTTGGCGTCGACTTCAGCGTCGCCAAGGGCGAGGTCGTCGTGATCATGGGACCCTCCGGGTCTGGCAAGACCACGCTGTTGCGATCGCTGAACTTTCTCGAGCAGCCCGACGCCGGATCCATACGGGTCTGCGGCACGGAAGTCGAGTGCTTTCCGAATCGGGAGCTCTCGCGCGAGAACAGGAAGCGGATCGCTGCGATCCGCCAGCGATCCGCGATGGTGTTTCAGTCGTTCAACCTCTTCCCGCATCGCACGGTTATCGAGAACGTGATCGAAGGCCCGGTGAGTGTCAAGAAGGTCGACCGCAAGGTGGCCATGACACGGGGAATGGCGCTGCTGGAGCGCGTAGGGTTGAGTGCCAAGGCCAATGAGTATCCGTCACGCCTGTCCGGTGGCCAGAAGCAGCGCGTGGCCATTGCACGCGGCCTGGCCATGGATCCCGATGTGATCCTGTTCGATGAGCCAACGTCCGCACTCGACCCCGTGCTCCGCGAGGATGTGCTCGTGGTCATGCGCGAACTGGCGCGGGAAGGCATGACGATGCTGGTGGTGACACACGAGGTGCGTTTCGCTCAGGACGTGGCTGACCGCGTCGTATTCATGGAAGGTGGCGTGGTAGTGGAAGATGCGCCTCCGCAGCAGTTCTTCCGCGGCAACGACAATCCTGGCGTGCAACGGTTTCTGAATCTCATTGCGAGTTGAGCCTGCGCTGGCCGCGACACGCGGGAAGAGATCGACCCGCCAGGCGCCGCCAGCTCAGGGCTTTCTCCCCTTGACCGCCCCCGCCTTCACCTTCCACCCCGAAAACACCACATCCAGACACTCCAAAGACGTACACGCATCCCGCTGCTTGCGGAACGCCGCCACATCCGCGTCCGTAATCTTCTGCTCCCGCAGCAACCGCTGCTGGTCCGCGAAGATCCGGCGGTAGCCCATGGATAGCAGCGCGTGGTCGCAGATCAGGCGGTGGGCGGGGAGGGCGGTGGCGGCCAGGGCGGGGTCGCAGTCGAGGTCGATGCCTTCGGCGTGGGCGGCGAGGGTGCCGGTGGCGAAGCTCAGGAAAATGGTCAGCCGGATCAGCGATCTACGGAAAATTCGATGCATATGACGATGGCGGCGCGTGCGTGCGCCGGCGCGCTGCGGGTTCCAAAGCGGCGATCGTAGCACCGCTGCTGGGGATGACCGCGGGCATCGGGGCGACGGTCCTAGGGGAACTACTACCCCGTCTGACCAGTCAATTGTTGCGTTCGGTTACAATGCTGTACCGCAGCAACGCCGGTACTGGTGCGTGTTCTGCAAGAACCCCAGCGCCGTCCCGGTGAGTGCCCCCAATCGCCCCAACGCCCATCGCGCCCCCGTTTTGAGACGTTTCATCCTCTTCGTGCTGACTGCCCTGTGCTTGTCCGCGCTGTCCTTTACGGCAGCGGCGGGTGCGCTCGCGGGCACGCCGAAGGTGGAGGCGGCCATGCCGGACTATGACGCGATGCTGGCAACCGGTGACGACCTCGCCCAGATCGTCCTGCCCGGCGATGCCGCGCTGGAGGCCGAGGCGCTGTTCGACAACGCGCCGCCGCCCGGCTACTGCAATATCTGGTCGGCCGATCTGCTCGACCCGCTGGACCTGCTCGATGAAATCGAGGAATCCAGCGCGCTGTTCGATCTCCCCGACATGAAACTGGCCCAGTCGATCGACGACGTGGCGCCCATCCTGCCGGGACGCTCCGCGTCCCAACCGGACGGCCTGTTCCGGCCGCCCAATCTCCTCGCCTGATCTCCCGGGCCACCCCGCGCGCTGTCTCTGACACGGTCGCCTCTGTCTTCATGGCATTGAGCGACTACTCTTAACCAGCCGTCCGTCGTCCCGTCCATTGCCCCTGAGCGCCCCCAAGCGTCCGTGATCCGAGCCGTCACGGCGTGATGCCATGCAGGTCCTCTCGCGCCCGCCGCAGCCGAGGACGCGCCTGGCCATCGTGGCGGCGTCGGGCAGTTGTATCGCTCGATTGATTCCGACATGACTATCAATAAAACGCTGACCTGGGTCGCGTCGCTATCGCTGGTAGCGGCGCCGGCAATGGCCGCGCAGCCTGTGCCCGGTGGCTCCGCCGCCGCGCCCAAGGTGGCGCAGTCCGCCACCACCAAGCCTGCCGCGCCGTCCGGCCCCGTGACGCTGCCGCGCGCCGCCTCACCGGCCACGATGGCCGCTGCCGACAGCTTCGACCTGCCTTACCTGCTCTCGCTGGCCCAGTCCACCAACAAGGGCGTGGAGGCCGCGCAGGCCAATGTCGATGCCGCGTCCGCGGCCATCAGCACCGCGCGGGCCTATCCGAATCCGCAGGTGGAAGTGATGTACGGTCGACTTCACGGCAAGGAGGCCGGTGTCGCCAGCGGCAACGCGCCGTCCTACGCCTTCGTGCAGAAGTTCGACTATCCGCAGCAGCGCAGCCTGCGCCAGGAGATGGCCGGACGCGGGTTCGAAGCCTCGCAGGCCGTGCGCCAGGGGTTCCGCAGCGACCTCTCCGCGCGCGTGAAGACCTCGTACTACCAGGTGCTGCGCCGCGAGACCGAGCTGGCCGCCGCGCAGGAAGACCTGTCCCTGATGCGCCAGATCCATTCCCGCGCCAAGGTGCGTGTGGACGTGGGCGAAGCGCCGCGCTACGAGCTGATCAAGGCCGAGACCGAACTGCTGGCCGCCCAGAAGACGCTCCAGACCACCGAGCTGCGCGTCGAGCAGGCCAAGACCGCGCTGCGCCAGCAGGTGGGCGGGGCGCTGCCGTCGAACTTCCGCCTGACCGGCACCCTGGGCAACGCGCCGGATGTGCCGAACCTGCCCGTGCTGCGCGACACCATGCAGGCCGGCAACGCGGAACTGGCCCAGCGCCGCATGGAGCTGGAGCGCGCCCGGCTGGGTGTGGACTACCAGCGCTCGCTGCGCTGGCCGGAAGTGGCCGTGCGTGCCAGCACGGATCGCCAGCCCGACAACAACGTGTCGCAGATTGGCCTGGTGATGACGATTCCGCTGTGGGACCGCCGCAGCGGCCCGGTGGGCGAGGCGGCGGCGCAGGCCACCCAGGCCCGCACCGCGCTGGAGGCGCGCGAGTTCGAGCTGAACCAGGAACTGGAAACCGCCTACCGCCAGTACGAGATCACCCAGGCGCAGGTCACGGCGCTGGAGTCCGGCATCGTGCGCGAGGCCGAGTCCGCGCTGGGCGTGGCCGAGGCCGCCTACCGCTTCGGCGAGCGGGGCATTCTCGACTACCTGGACGCGCAGCGCGTGCTGCGCAACGCCCGTAGCGAACTGATTTCCGCGCAGTACGAACTCCAGGTTGCCGCCATCCAGATTGAAAAGCTTATGTCGACCGCCCCCGGCACCGCTGCCGGTGTCGCACCCGGTGCGCCCGGTGCACCCGCTGCGCCGTCGATGTCCGACTCCCCGAATCCGCCGACTCCGAACTGATCATGCGCCCCCATCATCCCTATCGTCCACGTGGCCTGCTTTCCCTGATCGCCGCCGCGGTCATGCTGATGGCCGTGGCCGGCTGCTCCGATAAACCCGAGCCGACCGCCGAGGCGCCCAAGTTGCCGCCCGGCATCGTCAAGCCCGAAGAGAACCTCCAGAAAACGCTGAAGGTGGCGCCCGTCGCCACGTCCCCGTTCAGCGAGATGCTGCGCGTGTCCGGCCGCATCGATTTCGACGAACAGCGCGTGTCCCGCATCGGCGCCAGCGTGACCGGCCGGGTGACGGACCTGTACGGCATCCTCGGCCAGGAGGTCAAGGCCGGCCAGGTGCTCGCCCGCCTGCACAGCAGCGAGCTGGGCGCCGCCCAGATGGCCTTCCTGAAGGCCGAGGCGCAGAGCACGCTGCAGGCCCGCAATGCCGAGCGCGCGCGCCAGCTGTTTGCCGCCGACGTGATCGGCCGCGCCGAACTGCAACGCCGCGAGAGCGAATACGCCATCGCCGCCGCCGAGATGCGCGCCTACCGCGATCAGCTGCGCGTGCTGGGCATGTCCGTGGCGTCGATCGCCACGCTGGCCAAGAACGGCAGCATCGACTCGTACTCGCCGGTCTACTCCAGCATCCAGGGCACCGTGGTGGAGCGCAACGTGGCCCAGGGCCAGGTGGTGCAGCCCGCCGACGCGCTCTACACCGTGGCCGACCTCTCGCACGTCTGGGTAGTCGCCGAGGTGCCCGAGCAGCAGGCCGCCCAGGTGGCCGAGGGCCAGAGTGTCGATATCGATGTGCCGTCGGTGGCCAATGGTGCCGGCCGCATCACGGGCAAGCTGATCTACGTCGGCCGCACCGTGAACCCGCAGTCGCGCACGGTGCTGGTGCGCACGGAACTCGAGAACAAGGAAGGGCGCCTGAAGCCCGCCATGCTGGCCAGCATGCTGATTGCAGGCAAGCCGGTGGACCAGCTCGTGGTGCCGGAGTCCGCCGTGGTGCGCGATGGCAACGACGAGCAGGTCTACGTGGAGACCTCCCCGGGCCAGTACCGCATCACCAAGGTCAAGCTCGGCGCCGAGAGCGACGGCATGCGCGTCGTGCAGGGCGGCATCAAGCCGGGCGACCGCGTGGTCGTGGAGGGCGCGTTCCATCTGGACAATGAACGCAAGCGCCTGGAACAGGGGTAAGCGGCCATGATGACATCCCTAGTTGAAGCCGCTATCAAACAGCGGCTGGTGGTGTGCGTGATTGCCGTGGTGTTGTTCTTCTTCGGCCTGCGCGCTGCCAGCAAGCTGTCGGTCGATGCGTTCCCGGACGTGACCAACGTCCAGGTGCAGATCGCCACCGAAGCCACCGGGCGCTCGCCAGAGGAGGTGGAGCGCTTTGTCACGGTGCCCATCGAAATGTCGATGACCGGCCTGCCCGGCCTCGAGGAAATGCGCTCGCTGAACAAGGCGGGCCTGTCGCTGATCACGCTGGTGTTCACGGAGAAGACCGACGTCTACTTCGCGCGCCAGTTGGTGATGGAGCGGCTGATCGAGGTGGGCGGGCGCATGCCGGCAGACGTGACGCCGGTGCTCGGCCCCGTTTCCACGGGCCTGGGCGAGGTCTACCAGTACACGCTGGATCGCGCCGACGATGGCAACCGCGAACTGACGCAGGAGGAGCTGGCCGAGCGCCGCATCGCCCAGGACTGGGTGGTGCGGCCGCTGCTGCGCTCGATCCCCGGCGTGGCGGAAATCAACTCGCAGGGCGGCTACGTGCGGCAGTACCAGGCACTGGTCAACCCGGAGCGGATGCGCCACTACGGGGTCAACATCCAGCAGGTCTACCAGGCGCTGGCGCGCAACAACGCCAACTCGGGCGGCGGCGTGCTGCCGCACTATGCCGAGCAGTACCTGATTCGCGGCGTGGGCCTTGCCAAGGGCGTGGACGACATCGGCAGTATCGTGCTGAAGGAGGTCAACGGCACGCCAGTCTACCTGCGCGACGTGGCGCAGGTGACCATCGGCCACGAGGTGCGACAGGGCGCGCTGGTCAAGAACGGCCAGACCGAGGCCGTGGGCGGCATCGTGATGATGATGCGCGGCGGCAACGCCAAGGAAGTGGTCAGCCGCGTGAAGGCCCGCGTGGCCGAGATCAACGAGCGCGGCATGCTGCCCGGCAAGCTGCAGATCGTGCCGTACTACGACCGCAGCGAACTGGTGGACGCCGCGCTCTGGACCGTGACCAAGGTGCTGCTCGAAGGCGTGGTGCTGGTGGTGATCGTGCTGTTCCTGTTCCTTGGGGACGTGCGCTCGTCGGTGATTGTGCTGGCCACGCTGGTGCTCACGCCACTGATGACGTTCATCGTCATGAACAAGGTGGGGCTGTCGGCCAACCTGATGTCGCTCGGGGGGCTGGCCATCGCCATCGGCCTGATGGTGGATGGCTCCGTGGTGGTGGTGGAGAACGCGTTCGAGCGGCTGGGCCACGCCGAGAAATCGGGGCTGACCCGCACCGAGATCCTCGTCAAGGCGGTGCAGGAGGTGGCCACGCCGGTGATCGTGGGGGTAGGCATCATCATCCTGGTGTTCCTGCCGCTGATGACGCTGTCCGGCATGGAAGGCAAGATGTTCGCGCCGCTGGCTTTCACGATCTCGATTGCGCTGGCGATCTCGCTGTTCCTGTCGCTGACGCTGTCGCCGGTGCTGTCCGCCTACCTGCTCAAGGGCGGCGCCGAGCATGACACCAAGCTCATCGCGTTCATGAAGCGCAACTACCTGCGCATGCTGCACTGGGCGCTGCAGAACAGCAAGACCACCGTGCTGTCGGCGGTGGGGCTGTTCGTCGCGACGATCCTGATCGTGCCGCTGCTGGGTACCTCGTTCATCCCCGAGATGAAGGAGGGCTCCATCGTGCCCGCCATCGACCGTGTGCCGAACATCTCGCTGGAGGAGTCGATCAAGCTCGAGAAGATGGCCAACAAGCTGGTGCTGGAGGTGCCGGGCGTGAAGTCCGTGGTGTCCGGCGTGGGGCGGGGCGAGAGCCCGGCGGACCCGCAGGGCCAGAACGAGTCCACCCCCATCGCCAGCCTGAAGCCGCGCGACGAGTGGCCGGACGGCTGGACCCAGGACGACATCGCCAATGCCATCCGCGAGAAGCTCAAGGCCATTCCGGGCGTGCAGGTCGTGATGGCGCAGCCGATCTCGGACCGCGTGGACGAGATGGTCAGCGGCGTGCGTTCCGACGTGGCGGTAAAGATCTTCGGCGATGACCTCGACAAGCTGCGCGAGCTGGCCGGCGAGATCGCGCGCGTGGCGGGCGGCATCCAGGGCTCGCAGGACGTGCGGATCGAACGGATCTCGGGCCAGCAATACCTGTCGATCGAGATCGACCGGCAGGCGATTGCGCGCTACGGGCTGAACGTGTCGGACATCCACGACATCATCGAGATTGCCATCGGCGGCAAGCGCGCCACGGACATCTTCGAGGGCGAGCGCCGCTTCGCGGCGGCGGTGCGCCTGCCCGAGGACTTCCGTGACAACGTGCAGGCCATTCGCCAGCTATTGGTGCCGGCGCCGGGCGGCGTGCAGGTGCCGCTGGAGTCCGTGGCCAAGATCGAGGTCAGCGACGGCCCGGCGCAGATCAGCCGCGAAATGGCCAAGCGCCGCGTGGTGGTGATGATCAACGTGAAGGACCGCGACCTGGGCGGCTTCGTGGCCGAACTCCAGAGCGCGGCCGAGAGCAAGGTCAAGCTGCCCGAGGGCTACTACTTCGAGTGGGGCGGCCAGTTCCAGAACATGGAGCGCGCCATGGGCCACCTGAAGATCATCGTGCCGATCACCATCGCCGCGATTTTCTTCCTGCTGTTCCTGCTGTTCAACTCGCTGCGCTTTGCCACGCTGATCATCACGGTGCTGCCGTTCGCGTCAATCGGCGGGATCATCGGGCTGTTCGTGACGGGCGAGTACCTGTCCGTGCCGGCGTCCGTGGGCTTTATCGCGCTGTGGGGCATGGCGGTGCTGAACGGGGTGGTGCTGGTGTCGTACATCCGCACGCTGCGCGAGTCGGGCATGTCGCTGCGCAACGCGGTGGTGCGCGGCGCTACGCAGCGTTTCCGCCCGGTGATGATGACTGCGACTATCGCCATGCTGGGCCTGGTGCCGTTCCTGTTCTCGACCGGACCGGGCTCCGAGGTGCAGCGTCCGCTGGCCGTGGTGGTGATTGGCGGCCTGATCACCTCCACGCTGCTGACGCTGGTGATGGTGCCGGTGCTGTACCGCTGGTTCGACGACAGCAAGCCGGAGCCGCGCGACATGTCGGTGTAGGCGCGGTATGACGTTGGCCCTGACGTTGAGCCCTGACGTCGCAGTACAATGACGGCCGGCCGGCACGCCACGCGTGTCGGCCGTTTTTCGTTTTTCGGAGGGATTCCATGACGTTGCCGGTTTCACGGCAGGGGCGCCGCATGCTGGTGGCGCTGGCTGCTGCCACGCTCTCGACCTTCGCCTTCGCTACCGAGGCGCCCGTCAATATCGAACTGGGCCAGCGCGGCGGACGCCCCGAGGCACCCGAGGCACCCGTGGCCTGCATGGAGGCCGTCAAGGCCAGGCTGCCGAACCCCGACCGCTTCCGCTGGGTGCGCGGCACCACGCGGCGCGTGGCGGAGGACTTCTACAGCGTGGTCGGCAACGTCGAGTTCGTGAACCAGGCCGGCGAGACGCGCAAGGGCGACGCCCAGTGTGATGTCATGCGCGCGCCCGGCAACCAGTTCATCGTGCCGAAGGTACGGCTGCCCCAGTAAATACAAGGGTTTGCGAGCCGCCAAGATGACAATGCTGTCATCTTGGCGGCTTTTTCATTGGCGCGTCTTTACACGTACGGGACCATCTCCTAAGCTATTGTGTACGCTGTACACAAATAGGCAGCGACATCATCGACTGAATCAAACCGATCAACAGGAGACCGTTGCAATGCAGACCGAAACGACCAACGAACACCGCTGGCTGCAGAAGCTGGTGGGCAAATGGATGGCCGAAGGCGAGGCGGTGATGGGGCCGGACACCCCGCCGCAGAAGTGGAAGATTCCCGAACAGGTGGGCGCCGTGGGCGACCTCTGGGTGCAGGGCCGCTCCGAGGGCGAGATGCCCGGCTGCGGGCAGGCCGTCACGGTGATGACGCTGGGCTATGACCCCACGCGCAAGCACTTCGTGGGCACCTTCATCGGGTCGATGATGACCCACATGTGGATCTACGAGGGTGACCTCGAGGCCGATGGCCGCACGCTGACGCTGCGCGCCGATGGCCCGACCTTCACGCCGGAAGGCAAGCTGGTGCCGGGCAAGACCTCGAAATTCCGCGACGTGATCGCCTTCCAGGACGATGACAACCGCACGCTGACCTCATTCATGCAGGGCGATGACGGCGAATGGATGCAGATCATGCAGGCGCGGTATCGGCGGGAGAAGTAGGGCGCGGGGAGGGGCGTCGAAGCCGGACGCCTCAGACCCGGTCCAGTTCGTCGCTGTTCCACCAGGCGTCCAGCAGGGGCTGGAAGCGGTTGTCGGGCGCGGGCGGTATGCGCGTGCTCTTGCGCGCGGGCGGCAGTTCGCGCCCCGTCAGCTGGTAGTAGACGGCAGCCGGCAGGGTGCCCGGGCCGTAGGGCACATGGTCGATCACGCTCATCTGCCGCGCGGCCTTCAGCGCCCGGGTGGTCTCCTCCGGGGACAAGCCGCAGGCGTCGGCCAGCGCGTCGCGGCGCAGCGGACCCTCGCGCTGCAAACCGGCGATCAGCAGATGCACACATTGACGTGTATTCCGTTTCATAGGGGCGCATTTTTCCGCACCTGCCCCGCGCTGCACAATCCGGATTGACATTTGTTTGCAATCCGCCACGTCGTTTCGTGGCAGTTGCCCCACTGTAGTGGGAGATTTGGGGCCTTTTGGGCCACTTTTCGCCCAACGAGGCGGCGCGCGTTCCACTTCGGCCATGCCCCTCTTGCGCCAGCGTCGATACTGTATAAACATACAGTAATCGTCAATCTTCCGATGGCGCACGCCCGCCGCGTGTGCCGAATTCATCACCATGACTGCGCCCCCGCACATCCTGCCTGCCGAGGAGGATGGTGCGTCTCCACTGCCTTCGCCTCCCGAGCCCGTGCCCGATCACCGGGCCTCGGTGGCCGAACTCGAGCATCGCTACCCCGGCCTGTGGCGCGCCGGGCAACTGGGCCATGCCGGCCGGCTGCCCGTGTGCCCGAGCGGCTATGACGCGCTGGCGCAGGAGCTGCCCGGCGGGGGCTGGCCCGCTGGCGCGGTTACGGAGCTGCTGCTCGCGCACGATGGCGTGGGCGAACTGCGCCTGCTGATGCCGGCGTTGCGCACGCTGGCCGCGGCGGGGCGGCGGGTGGCGTTCGTCAATCCGCCTTATCTGCCGAATGCCGCCGGGCTGGCGGCGGGGCTGGCCGGCCTGCCGGCGCGCCAGCTCTACTGGGTACGGCCGCCGGCGGCCACCCCGCCGGCCTCGCGCCGCACGGACATGCTCTGGGCGGCCGAGCAGATGCTGCGCAGCCAGGCGTTCGGCGCGGTGCTGGTGTGGCTCGGCGCCGCGCGGCCCGAGGCGCTGCGCCGGCTTCAGGTGCTGGCCCAGGCCGGCGATACCGTGGTCTGGGTGCTGCGGCCCCTGCGCGTGCTCCAGGAATCGTCGCCGGCCGTGCTGCGGCTGGCGCTGTCGCCGTTGCCCGGCAACATGCTGTCGATTGCCTTCCACAAGCGCCGTGGCCCCGTGCGGGACGCGCCGCTGCAACTGTCGCTGGGCGGCATGGCGCACGTGCCCGCACGCATCGCCACGCCCGTCATTCCCACCGCTCCTGTCACCTCCACCGCGCCTTCCGTGGTGCCCCCTCATCATGCTGCCGACGTTCTGGATCGCGGTGCATCTGCCGCGCCTGCCGCTGGACGCGCTGCAACCGAGCTGGCCTGAGGCCGCCGGTGCGCCGTCCGTCCCCGCCTCCGGCACGCTGCAACAGGCGCTGCCCGTGGCGGTGATGGCGCACGAGCGCGTGGTGCTGGCCAACGGCCCGGCCGTGGCCCTCGGTGTGGCGTACGGCATGCGGCGCGGCGGCGTGCAGGCGCTGTCGGCGGAGGTCGTGCAACTGGAGCGCAGCCTCCCGGCCGAAGAGGCGTTGATGACCGACGTGGCGCTGACGCTGCTCCACTTCACGCCGGCCGTGACGATCGACCCGGATGCCGAATCGGCCACCGTGATGCTCGACGTCACCGCCAGCCTGCGCCTGTTCGGCGGGCACCGCGCGCTGTGCCGTGCCATCCGCGCGCGGGTGCGGCAGCTCGGCACGTTCGCGCAACTGGGCTGCGGCACCACGGCGCAGGGCGCGGCCTGGCTCGCCCGGCAGCCGCTGCGCCGGACGCGGCGCGGGATCGTGCGGCCCGCGCGCCGCGCCATCCAGCCTGCCCGCATGACGCGCCTGCTCGATGCCCTGCCCGTGGCGTGCCTGCAGACGCTGGCCGATCCGGGCTGGCTCGAGGGCGTGGGCTGCCGCACGCTGGGGCAGGTGAGGCAGTTGCCGCGCGCGGGACTGTCGCGCCGCATCGGCACGGCACTGCTGGCGCGGCTCGATCAGGCTTACGATCAGGCGCCGGCCGGGTTTGCATGGTTCGAGGCGCCGCCCGCCTTCGCGCAGCGGATGGAGCTGCCGGGGCGCATCGAAGCGGCCGACGGGGTGCTGGCCGGCGCGCAGCGGCTGCTGCTGGCGCTGTCCGGCTGGCTGGCGGCGCAGCAGGCCGGCGTTACGCGCTGCGTGCTGGTGCTGGAGCACGAGCGCTACCGGCTGGGCGAGGACATGGACAGCACGCTCGTGCCGCTGGGCCTGGCGCAGCCCAGCCGTGACCCGGTGCACCTGTCGAAGCTGCTGCGCGAGAAGCTCGACAAGGTGCGCTTCCACGCGCCCGTGGGCGGCCTGGCGCTGCGCGTGGAGGCGATGGAGACCTGCCTGCCGCAGAGCGATTCGCTGTTCCCGGAGCCCGGCGCGGCGCCGGCCGAACTGGGCCGGCTGATCGATACGCTGATGGCCCGCCTCGGCCGCGACAACGTGCTGCAGCCTCGCCCGCTGGCCGACCATCGCCCCGAATGTGCCAACCAGTGGGGCCCGGTGGACGAGCCGCCGCCCCGCGCGCCCGCCACCGGCACGCTGCCGCCCGAACGGCCGCTGTGGCTGCTGGAGGCGCCCCGGCCGCTGCGCGTGCAGCGGCACCGGCCCGTCTACGAAGGCCCGCTGGTCATGCTCACCCGCCCCGAGCGCATCGAAGCCGGCTGGTGGGATGGCGGACTGGCCACGCGCGACTATTTCATCGCCGAACGGGCGGACGGGCTGCGCTGCTGGGTCTATCGCGAGCGCCCCGGCCATCCCACCCGCAGCGGGCAGGAAGAGGGCGGCGAATACCGCTGGTTCCTGCACGGGCTGTTCGCCTGATTTCGCCTGAATATTCCTGACGTTTTCCACATGCTGTCGTCGCTTCCCGGCCTCTCCTCGCTGCTGCCCTCGCTGCCCGATTACGCGGAGCTGCACTGTGTGTCGAACTTCACGTTCCTCACCGGCGCCTCGCATCCGCAGGAACTGATCGCGCGCGCATTCCAGCTCGGCTACAGCGGGCTGGCGCTGACCGACGAGTGCTCGGTGGCGGGCACGGCGCGCGCGCATCACGCCATCAAGGTGCTGCGCGAGGAGATGTGGGAGGCCGTGGCGCGCAGCGCCCGCCGGCTGGCGGCGGGGCAGGCGGACGGCGAGTTCGATGATGCCGAGCTGGTCCATGCCTTCACACCCGATGGAATGGAGGGGATGGACGATGTGGACGACATGGAGGAGGGCGACCCCGACGCCTTGCCGCTCATCGGCGACCACCCGGACGACCACCCGGGCGACCACCCGGACGACGACCCCGATGCCGCCGCGCACCGCCACCGCGTGCTGGAGGCGCGCGCCGCCGCCGCCGATGCGTTCAACGTGATCCTCGGCAGCCGCTTCACGCTGACGGCCTCCCCCGGGCAGCCCCCCGAGCCCTATGCCATGCCCATGCCGCCCCCGCGCCTGCTGCTGCTGGCGCAGAACCGCGAGGGCTTCGGCAATCTCTGCGAGTTCATCACGCTGGGGCGCACGCGGGCCGAGAAGGGCAGCTATCTGCTGTATCCGTCCGACCTCGCCAGCCCCGAGCCGGATCAGGCGCACCTGCGCGGCATGCCCGATTGCCTCGCCATCCTGCTGCCCGACTACTGCGCCGATCCCGATGTGCTGCGCGCGCAGGCGCTGTGGTGCCGGGAGACGTTCGGCACGCGCGTGTGGATCGCGCTGGAACTGCTGCAGGGCCATGCCGAGGCGCTGCATCGCACCCGGCTCCAGGCCGTGTCGGCGGAAACCGGCGTGCCGCTGGTAGCGGCGGGCGCCGTGACCATGCACGTGCGCTCGCGCAAGCCGCTGGCCGACGTGCTGACCGCCATCCGGCTCGGCCAGCCGCTGCCCGCCTGCGGCATGGCGCTGGCGCCCAATGCCGAGGCGCACCTGCGCATGCGGCAGGTGGTGTCGCGGCTCTATCCGCGCGAGGCGCTGGCGCAGACGCTGAAGATCGCCGATCAGTGCCGGTTCTCGCTGGACACGCTGCGCTACGAATACCCCGAGGAACTGGTGCCCGACGGCGAGACGCCGATCAGCTACCTGCGCAAGGAGGTGGAGCGGGGCAGCCGCGAGCGCTTTCCGCACGGCATGGAGCCCGAGTGGGAGGCGCAGCTTGAGGGCGAACTCGAACTGATCGAGGAAAAGCACTACGAGCCGTTCTTCCTGACCGTGCACGACATCGTGCGCTTCGCGCGCCAGCGCGGCATCCTGTGCCAGGGCCGGGGCTCGGCCGCCAACTCGCTGGTCTGCTACTGCCTGAATATCACCGAGGTGAGCCCGGAGCAGGCCAACCTGCTGTTCGGCCGATTCCTCTCGCGCGAGCGCGACGAGCCGCCCGATATCGACGTCGATTTCGAGCACCAGCGGCGCGAGGAGGTGATCCAGTACATCTACGAGAAGTACGGCCGGCATCGGGCCGCGCTGGCGGCGTCGCTGATCACCTATCGCTCCCGTAGCGCGCTGCGGGACGTGGGGCGCGCGCTCGGCATCGACCCGAGCGTGGTGGAGCAGGTGGTCAAGGGCCAGGCGTGGTGGGATGGCGGCACGGCGTTCCTGGAGCGCATTACGCGCTACGGCCTGGACCCCGACTCCCCGGCCGTGCGGCAATGGGCGAGCCTGACCGAGCAGCTGCGCGGCTTTCCCCGCCATCTGTCGCAGCACGTGGGCGGCTTCGTGATCGCGCGGCACAAGCTGTCGCGGCTGGTGCCGATCGAGAACGCGGCCATGGCCGACCGCAGCGTGATCCAGTGGGACAAGGACGACCTCGAATCGCTGGGGCTGCTCAAGGTGGATGTGCTCGCGCTCGGCATGCTCACCGCCATCCGGCGCGCGCTGGCGATGATCCCGAATCCCGAGCCCGAGCGGGCCGGGCTGCCGTGCCGCATGGAAGACCTGCCCGAGACCGACGACGCCACCTACGACATGATCTGCAAGGCGGATACCGTGGGCGTGTTCCAGATCGAGTCGCGCGCGCAGCAGTCGATGCTGCCGCGCCTGCAGCCGCGCAAATATTACGACCTCGTGGTGGAGGTGGCCATCGTGAGGCCGGGGCCGATCCAGGGCGGCATGGTGCACCCCTACCTCAAGCGGCGCGAGGCGCTGCGCCGCACCGGCAAGCTGCCGACCTACTTCAACGACGTGATCCGCCGCGTGCTGGGCCGCACGCTGGGCGTGCCGATCTTCCAGGAGCAGGTGATGCAGCTCGCCATCGACGCGGCCGGTTTCACGCCGGGGCAGGCAGACCAGCTGCGCCGCTCGATGGCGGCGTGGCGGCGGCGCGGCGATCTCAAGAAGCACCAGGATGCGCTGGTGCGCGCGCTGACCACGCGCGGCTATCCGGAGTCCTTCGCGCTGGCCATCTGCAAGCAGATCGAGGGGTTTGGCGAGTACGGCTTCCCGGAGAGCCACGCGGCGAGCTTCGCGAAGCTGGTCTACGTGAGCGCGTGGCTCAAGTGCCATCATCCCGATGCCTTCCTGTGCGGCCTGCTGAACAGCCACCCGATGGGCTTCTATTCGCCGTCGCAACTGGTGCAGGACGCGCGCCGGCATGACGTGGTGACGCAGCCCGTGGACGTGACCGTCAGCGGCTGGGAGAGCGCGCTGGAGGCCCGCCGCCCCGGCCAGCGCTACCGCGACGTGCGGCTGGGGCTGGGCCGCGTGCGCGGCATGCGCGAGGATGCCGCGCTGCGCATCGAGGCGGCGCGGGCCGAACGGCCGTTCGAGAGCGTGGAAGACCTGGCGCGGCGCGCGGGGCTGGACAAGCACGACATCGACGTCCTGGCGGCGGCCGACGCGCTGGTGTCGCTGGCCGGCCACCGGCGCCAGGCGCGTTGGCTGGCGCGCGGCGCGGCGGTGCAGTCCGTGCACCGCGACCTGCTGCACGAGGCACCCCCGGCCGAAGCCGAGCTGCTGCTGCCCGAGCCGAAGATCGGCGAAGACGTGGCCGCCGACTACGCCAGCCTGGGGCTCTCCCTGAAATGCCACCCGCTGACCCTGCTGCGCCGCCGCCTGACGGCGCTCAAGTTCCTCACGGCGCAGCAGCTATCGCGGCTGGGCAACGGCCGCCGCGTGCGCGCGTGCGGCATCGTCACGGTGCGCCAGCGCCCCTCCACGGCCAACGGCACCATTTTTACCTCCATCGAGGACGAAACCGGGCCGATCAACGTGATCATCTGGCCCGACCTGGTGGAGCGGCAGCGCAAGGAGGTGCTCGGCGCCAAGCTGCTGGGCGTGATCGGCACCTGGCAAAGGCAGGGCGAGGTCAGGCACCTGGTGGCGCAGGAACTGGTCGACCTGAGCCCGCTGCTGGGCAAGCTGATGGCGGAGAGCCGGGATTTTCATTGAGGGATGGCCGGCGAGCATCGTATCCGTCGCCCGTAGCACCTACACTTAGGCAACCGCGCCGCGATCGGCCAGCACGATCTGCCCGGTTTTTCGGCTTTCCCCCACCTCAACGAGGAGATGCGTCATGGCAACATCGCCCAATCCGTTTACCGATTTCACCAAGTTGCTCGAACAGTACAAGCTGCCCGGCGTCGACATGACGGCGGTGATCGAAGCCCGGCGCAAGGATATCGACGCCATCACGGAGGCCAACAAGATTGCCTACGAAGGCATGCAGGCGCTGGTGCAAAAGCAGGCCGAGATCCTGAGCCAGAGCATGCAGGAGATTCAGGCCGCGGCCCAGAAGCTGACCGCCGGCGGCGATCCTGCCGCGGCCATGGCCCGGCAGGGCGAGTTCGTCCAGCAAGGCTTGCAGACGGCGTTCAACAACATGCGCGAACTGGCGGAAATGGCCCAGAAATCGCAAGCGGAAGCGCTGGCCGTGATGACCCAGCGCGCCGAGCAGAACATCGAAGAGGCCAAGCGGCTGATGAAAATGCCCGGGAAGTAAGCGACGGGTAACGACGATCCGGGCCCGGCCGGGGGTGCCCGCCCAGGCCCGCTCAGGCCCGCTCAGGCCCGCACCGGCAGCCGGGGCGTGAACCGCAGGTGCTGGATCTCGCCGCCCTTGCCCACCAGGATCGTGGCCTCGGGGATCTCCTCCCAGACGCCTTGCACGTCGATCAGGGGCTCGGACAGCACCAGAAAGGCGTCGTCGCCGGCGGCGATGATGCGCGGGTCTTCCGGATAGAGCGCCCGTAGCTGCCGGAACGAGGTGCTGTGGAACAGCGAGCGCGACGCGTTTTCGCTGGAATAGCGCACGGCCACGATCTGCTGGCCGTCCATGACGCAAACGGTCATGTTCAGCGGGTGCTCCACGTCGTGGCGATGCCCCACCTCCTCGATCAGGCCGGCCATCTGCTCCAGCGCGCCGCGCGGGTCGCGCTCCAGCCCGAACGTCAGCGCCAGGAAGAACATCACCTCGGAGTCGGTCGAACCCTCGATCCAGCGGAACAGATGCGGCGCCACCGCCATCATCAGGTCGCGCCGCACCAGCGGAAAGTCGCGGATCAGCCCGTTGTGGACGAACAGCCAGCGCCCGAAGCGGAACGGGTGACAGTTGGTTTCCTGGGTGGGCGTGCCGGTGGCCGCACGGATATGGGCGACGAACAGCGGCGCCCGCACCGCCCGGGCGGCCTCGCGCAGGTTGGTGTCGCTCCACGCCGGGTGCAGGCCGCGATAGCGGAACGGCAACTCCGAATGCCGCCCGTACCAGCCCACGCCGAAGCCGTCGCCATTGGTCGTGGTGTGGCCCAGCCGGGAGTTCAGGCTCTGGTCGATCAGGGAGTGCTCGGGCTGGAACAACACAGCCTCGAGCGGGACGGAACGGCCGGAATAGGCCAGCCAGCGGCACATGGGGGCGTCTCCTGTGTGTGGGCTCTCCACTTCAGGATAGCAACTACGCGCGTGTTGTGACGGATGCGACCGATGGTAGTCGTGCTGCGGCGCAATATCGGGCCGCGTTAGGTCTTCTCCGGCATGGCCGACGAATGGTGGCTGGTGATCAGCCACTGCGTGCCGTCCCAGCGGTAGGTGTAGGTGTAGCGCGCCTTCACCGTGGCGCCGGTTCGGGCGAAGGTGAAGGTGTAGAGCCCGGCATCCACGGCGGTGTTGCAGCCGATTTCGATGGTGCGGAAGTCGATCTTGCCGGACGGCCCGCTCTGCAGGAAGTGGGTGAAGTAGTCCTCTTTCTCGGCCGGTGTCACGCGCGGCTTGTTGGACACCGTGGCCAGCAGGATCGATCGTTCCGCGTAGTTGGCCACCACCTTGCGGGGGTCGCCGGTCTGCAGGGAGCGGTTCCAGCGGTCGAACAGGGCCGAGATTTCCTGCTCGGAGGTCGCCTTGCAGTTCTCCGTGCGCGACGCCTGTGTGCTGCCGGGCGTACCCGGGCTCGTGGCGCAGCCGGCAAGCAGCAGGGCCAGCGCAGCAGCAATCTGGTAGCGCGCCATGACGGTCTCCTCAGGCCCGGGATTGAGCCTTGAATACTAGGCGTGGGCGCGGCAGGTGACGGCGCCGGGGCTGGCGAGTCTGTGCGGTAGCACACGGATGGCGGGGGCGCCGGCCTTGACGTGGCGCGCTACAACTCCAGCACCAACTTCCCGCCGCCCACCGCGCGCGAGCAGCAGGCCATCATCCGGCTGTTCGCCTCGCGTTCGCCGCGCGTGAGCACCACGTCGCGATGGTCGATCTGGCCCGCCAGCACGCGCACCTCGCAGGAGCCGCACAGGCCTTCCTCGCAATCGCTCTGCACGTCGATGTTGGCGCAGCGCAGCGCGGTGAGCAGCGTCTGGTGGGCGGGCACCTCCACTGTCAGGCCGGAATCCTTGAGTTCGACGGTGAACGGCTGTTCGCGCGACGGATCGAGCGTGCCGAGCGCCGACACGAAGTGCTCCACGCGCAGCGCATCCTCCGGCCACGCGGCGCAGTGGTCTTCCAGTGCCGCGATCATGCGCGCCGGGCCGCAGGCGTAGATCTGCGTCTGCGGGTCGGGCGTGCCGAGCAGCGCGGCGAAGTCCGCGCGCTGGCCTTCGTCGCCCGCATGGACGTGCAGCCGGTTGCCATGCAGCGCGGCCAGTTCCTCGCGCAGGGCCATGCTGGCGCGCGAGCGGCCGCAGTAGTGGAACGTATAGTCGATGCCCAGGTCGCGGGCCCGCCGCGCCATCGTGCTGACCGGCGTCACGCCGATGCCGCCGGCGATGAAGATCGCCTTGCGGCAGCCCTCGTCGAGCCGGAAATGATTGCGCGGGCCACGAATGCGGAGCCGGTCTCCGGCGCGCAGCACGTCATGGACCCAGGCCGAGCCGCCCCGGCTATCGACCTCACGCAGCACGGCGATCTCGAAGGCGCCCGCGTCGGCCGGATCGCCGCACAGCGAATACTGGCGCGAAATCCCCGTATGGCCGCACTCCACGTCGATGTGCGCACCCGGCGCCCAGCGCGGCAGCACCTTGCCATCGGGCGCCACCAGCCGCAGCCGCACCACGTTGTCCGCCACGGGGTCGATCCGCTCTACCACCACAGTGCGGGCGATGGCTTGCCCGGAGGGCTCGCCAATCCGCACGGCGTCGCGCCAGGTCAGCACGGACGGATCGGTGCGCTCGGGATTGCGCGCCGGGTCCCATTCGACCCAGAGATGCTCCGGCCCCCGGAACGAGGTGTTCGGCACGTAGCTGAACGACTGCTCGGCCAGCCGCAGATGGGGCAGCCGGCGCGTCAGCTCCTCCAGAAAGACCTGCATCTCCATGCGCGCGAGGTTCTTGCCCATGCACTGGTGCGAGCCGTAGCCGAAGGTCAGCTGGTCGCTGGCATTGTCCCGGCGGATGTCGAACAGGTCCGCATCGGCGAAATGCCGTTCGTCGTGATTGGCGGACGAGGTGACGATCAGCAGCTTGCTGCCGGCCGGCAGGGCGATGCCGCCGACCTGCGCATCCCGCGTGACCAGCCTGCGCCAGGCCGCCACCGAGCCGTTGTGGCGCAGGCATTCCTCCACCGCATTGGGGATCAGCGCCGGGTCCGCGCAGATCTCGCGCCAGGCATCCGGGTGCTGGAGCAGCAGCTTGATCGCGTTGGCGGACGCATTGGCCGTGGTCTCGTGCGCCGCCACGATGCCCGCCATCATCATCGAATGGAGGTAGGAGTCGGTGACCACCTCGGGCAGCTCGCGCTGCTTGCGCAGGCCGTACTGCATCCAGCCGGGCGCGTCCGGGTTCTCGCGCATCTTGTCGAGGATCTTGCCGGCGAGCTGCCAGAAATTGCCTACCGCGTGCGCCACGGCCACCTGCTCCTCGGGCTTGGGGCGGCCCCAGGTGTTCACCGTATGGGCGATCGAATACTGGCGCAGCCGGTCCATGTCCTCTTCGGGCACGCCGAGGAAGTGCAGCGCCACGGTCAGGGGCACTTCCCAGAGCATCTGGTCGACCAGGTCAGCGCGTCCGCTGTCGATGAATCGATCGACGTATTCGCGCGTCAGTTGCCGCACCATCGGCTCATGGTGGGCCAGTTCGGCGGGCGTGAACGGCTCCATCAGCGCGCGGCGGCGCGGCATGTGGGCTGGCTCATCCTCGTTGACCAGCGTGCGGTTCATCGCATAGCCGTAGGTGGCCAGCACCGCGTTGGCCTCGTCGCCCGTGGGCGTGATCTTCTCCAGGGCGATGGACGGGCTGAAGGTCAGGTTGTCCCGGAAGATCGCCTTGATGTCGTCATAGCGCGTGACCACCCAGTAGCCCAGCTTCGGGCTGTAGAACACCGGTTCCTGCTCGCGCGACCAGCGCACGTAGTCGGGCGGGTCCTGCTGGTAGCCGTCCTCGAACGGATCGAACGTGGCCGCGTGGGCGCTCACGGGGCAGCCGTTGGGCGCCCGCAGCGCGGTGTGGTCGATGGGACAACCGCCCGGGCGGGCGGCGGTGGCGGAGGACGAGGACGACGGGGGCGTGGCGGATGACGACATACAGCGAACCTCAGTTATCGAGCGTGATCTTCAGGTCGTGGATCAGCTTGGTCCAGCGCGCAATCTCGCTGCGCAGCAGCTCGCTGTATTGCGCCGGGGTGTTGCCGACCGGCTCCACGCCGAAATCGACCAGCTTCTTATGGATGGCCGGCTCCTTGACGGCCGCCACCACCTGCTTGTTCAGCGTGGCGATCACCTCGGGCGGCGTGGCCGCCGGCACGACCATGCCGACCAGCGCGGCGGCTTCCACGTTCCGGTAGCCGAGTTCGGCGAAAGTCGGCACGTCCGGCAGTTGCGGCAGGCGCGTGGCGTTGGCCACGGCCAGCGGGCGCACCTTGCCGCCCTTGATGAAGCCGGCGCCGGCGGCGTAGTCGACCATCATCGCGGGAATCTGGCCGGCCGCCACGTCGGACAGCGCGGGCGCCGCACCGCGATACGGCGCGTGGGTCATGGTCAGCTGGGCCTCCACCTTGAGCAGTTCCATGGCCAGGTGGTGCGGGCTGCCGGCCCCGGCGGACCCGTAGTTCACGCCGCCCGGCGCGGCCTTGACCTGGGCGATGAACTCCTGCGCGGTCTTGGCGGTGGTGCCCGGCCCAACCACCAGGATCATCGGGAAGCGGCCCAGCAGCGTCACCGGCGCGAGGTCCTTGGCGGGGTTGTACGACAGCGTCTTGTAGAGCGCCGGGTTGAAGACCAGCGTGCCGTTATCGGCCGAGAGCACCGTGTAGCCATCGGCTGCCGCCCGCGCCGTCTCGGACGCGCCAATCGCCGTGTTGCCGCCCGGCTTGTTGTCCACCACCACGGGCTGGCCGACCTTGGCGGAGAGCCCCTGCCCGATGGTGCGGGCGAGGAAGTCCGAGCCGCCGCCAGCCGGGTAGGGCACGATCCAGCGGATCGGCTTGCTCGGATAGGCGTCGGCGGCGTGGGCCGAAGGGAAGGCAGCGGAAAACGCAAAGGTCAGGGATGCCGCGATGAGGCCGGCAGCGCGATGGCGGGGCATGGGTGCTTGTCTCCTTGGTATTTGGCCGGATAGTATGTGGCCTTGTTTTGCGTAAATCATATACGCAATGCGTAATCGTTGAATGGGGGTTAACCCAACGCCATGCCAGCCATACCCGACATTCCCGGGAGTCCTGAGCCCGAAGCCCGCCCCCGCGAACGCCGCCAGCGCGTGCAGGCCGCCGAGACCGGCATGGCCGTGCTCAAGGGGCTGGCGCGCCTGGGCGGCCGTGCCAGCCTGACGGCCATCGCGGCCCATATCGACGAAAGTCCGGCCAAGGTGCATCGCTACCTGGCGAGCCTGATCGAGGAAGGGCTGGTGGCGCAGGAGAGCGGCACGCAGCAGTACCACCTGGGGCTGGAGGCGCTCCAGATCGGGCTGGCCGCGATGCGGCAGTCCGACCCAATTCGGCTGGCCGAGGCGTCGCTGATCCGGCTGCGCGAGCGGCTGGAGATCACCTGTTTCATCTCGGTGATGGGCAACAAGGGGCCGACCATCGTCCGGTTCGAGGAACCGGCTCTGCCGGTGACCGTGAACGTGCGGGTGGGATCGGTGATGCCGCTGCTGTGGTCGGCCACGGGCCGCGTGTTCCTGGGTTTGCTCGACGACCAGCGCGTGCAGGCGCTGGCGGAGGCGGAACTGCAGGCGGCCACGCCGGAGCAGCGCGCGCTGCTTGACGCCCAGGACCCGCTCGGCCCGCTACGCGCGGCGGTGCGCGCCGATGGCTGCGCGGCCGTGCGCGATACCAATCTGAAGGGGATCAGCGCCGTGGCGGCGCCGGTGCGGGACTACACGGGGCGGGTGTGCGCGGTGCTGACCGCGCTGGGTGCCACGGGCGGCTTCGACCCATCGATCGACGGGCCGACCGGCCGCGCGGTGCGCGAGGAAGCGGCGGCGGTGAGCACCTTGCTGGGCTTCGCCGCCTGATTCCTGCCTGATTCCTGCGCCCGGGAAAGGGTCTTACTCGGGACGCTTGGGGATGTTCACCGCGCGCTGCACGGCGGGGCGGGCCAGGAAGGCGTCCAGCACACGGCGCACTTCGGTGAAGTCGTCGAATCCGACGAGGCTGCCGGCCTCGTAGAAACCGACCAGATTGCGCACCCACGGGAAGGTGGTCATGTCGGCAATCGTGTAGTCATCGCCCATGATCCACTGCCGGCCCTTGAGCCGCTCGTTGAGCACGCCCAGCAGCCGGCGCGACTCCGCGACGTAGCGGTCACGCGGCCGCTTGTCCTCGTAGTCCTTGCCGGCGAACTTGTGGAAGAAGCCGATCTGGCCAAACATCGGCCCGATGCCGCCCATCTGGAACATGACCCACTGAATCGTCTCGTAGCGGACCGCCGGGTCCGTGGACATGAACTTGCCGGTCTTCTCGGCCAGGTAGATCAGGATCGCGCCCGACTCGAACAGCGCCAGCGGCTTGCCGCCCGGCCCATTCGGGTCGAGGATCGCCGGGATCTTGTTGTTCGGGTTCAGCGACAGGAACTCGGGCGTGGTCTGGTCATCCTTGTCGAAACGCACCAGATGCGGCTCGTAGGGCAGGCCCAGCTCCTCCAGCATCAGCGAAACCTTGATGCCGTTGGGGGTGTTCAGCGAATACAACTGCAGGCGCTCGGGATGCTGCGCCGGCCACTTGCGGGTGATCGGGAAGGCGGACAAATCTGCTGCGGCCATGCACGGGCTCCTGTCGGAATCTTGGGAAGATCCGCGATGGTAAACCGGATGGCGGAATGCTGCCGGGGCGAATCCAGCGCACTCTAGAAAACAAAACAGGCCGCAAGAGCGGCCCGATCTGTTTCGCATGCTGCACAAGCGGAAAGGCTTTCACCCCTTCAACACGTCCCCGATCGCACTCGCCACCACCCCCACATTGCGCTCGTTCAGCCCCGCCACGCACATGCGGCCGGAACGGAGGATGTACACGCCGTGCTCGGCCTTCAGGCGTTCGACCTGATCGGCGGAGAGGCCGGTGTAGGTGAACATGCCGCGCTGGGTGATGTAGCGGGAGAGGGCCTCGCCGCTGACGTGGTCGCGCAGTTTGTCGTGGATGGCCTGGCGCATGTGGGCGATGCGCTCGCACATGGCGGCCAGTTCCTGCTCCCAGCTGGCGCGCAGGGCGGGCGTGGTCAGGACGCGGGCGACGACGCGGGCGCCGTGGGTGGGCGGGTTGCTGTAGTTGGCGCGCACGGCGCCGGTGAGCTGGCCCAGCACGCGGCTGGCTTCGTCGGCGCTCTGGCAGATCACGCTCAGGCCGCCGCAACGCTCGCCGTACAGCGAGAAGTTCTTCGAGAACGAGTTGGCCACCAGCGCCGGCACGTTCTGGCGGGCCAGTTCGCGCACGGCGAAGGCGTCGTCGTCGAGCCCCGCGCCAAAGCCCTGGTAGGCCATGTCCACGAAGGGCAGCAGCTTGCGCGCCTTGAGCACCGCGATGACCTGGCGCCACTGGTCCTGGTTCAGGTCCACGCCGGTCGGGTTGTGGCAGCAGGCGTGCAGCAGCACGATGCCACCTTGCGGAATGGCTTCGATGGCCGCGAGCATGGCGTCGAACTGCAGGCCGCCCGTGGCGGGGTCGTAGTACGGGTACGCATTGACCTGGAAGCCGGCGCGCTCGAAGACCACGCGGTGGTTCTCCCAGCTCGGGTCGCTGATCCACATCTGCGCGGTGGGGAAGTAGCGCTTCAGGAAGTCGGCGCCCACGCGCAGCGCGCCGGAGCCGCCCAGCGTTTGCACCGTGGCGACGCGGCCTTCGGCGCGGGCCGCGCAGTCTTCGCCGAACACCAGCGCCTGCACGGCCTGGCGGTAGCCGGGAATGCCGGCCATCGGCAGGTAGGGGCGCGGGCCCATGTCCGCGAGCAGCGCGGCTTCGGCTTCGGCCACGGCCTGCATCACCGGCAGGCGGCCTTCGCCGTCGAAATAGATGCCGATGCTCAGGTTGACCTTGTTGGTACGCGGGTCCTGCTGGAAGTCCTCGTTGAGCGAGAGGATCGGATCGCCCGGAAAGGCTTCGATGTGTTCGAACATGGGAAAGCTCTGGCTGTGTTTCAGGGGGCGGAGACTCATTGCGCCTGCACGCTCGGGGCGCGCAGCGCGGCGGCGGCGTTCTTTTGCCGGAGGCGATAGCTTACGCCAAGTACGCCAAGCCATACCGGAATCAGGTAGACCGAGATCCGCAGGCCGGGTGTCAGATACATCACATAAAGGATGCCGGCGAGGAAGGCGAGGGTCAGGTAGTTGGTCAGCGGATAGCCCAGGCTCTGGAAGCGCGTGGTCTGGCCGGCCAGGCGCTTGTCGCGGCGGAATTTCAGGTGAATCAGGCTGATCATGGCCCAGTTGATGATCAGGGCCGATACCACCAGGCCCATCAGCAGCTCGAAGGCTTCGCCCGGCATGAAGTAGTTGATCAGCACGCAGGCGCCGGTGGCCAGCGCGGACACGCCCAGCGCGGCCAGCGGAATGCCGCGGCGGTTCACCTTCATCAGCGCCTTGGGTGCGTTGCCCTGCTGCGCCAGGCCCAGCAGCATGCGGCTGTTGCAGTAGACGCCGCTGTTATAGACCGACAGCGCCGCCGTCAGCACCACCAGGTTCAGCACATGGGCCACCGCCGCGCTATCCAGCGCGTGGAAGATCAGCACGAACGGGCTGCCGCCGGTGACGACCTTCTCCCACGGGTAGAGCGACAGCAGCACCGCCAGCGCGCCCACGTAGAAAATCAGGATGCGGTAGATCACCTGATTGGTGGCCTTGGGGATGCTCTTCGCGGGGTTGTCCGCCTCGGCGGCGGTAATGCCCACCAGTTCCAGGCCGCCGAACGAGAACATGATCACGGCCATCGCCATCACCAGGCCGCCCAGCCCGTTCGGGAAGAAGCCGCCGTGCTGCCACAGGTTGGCCACGGAGGCCTCCGGGCCCGCGCCGCCGGACATCAGCAGATAGCCGCCAAAGCCGATCATGCCGACGATGGCCGCCACCTTGATGATCGAGAACCAGAATTCCATCTCGCCGAACGACTTCACGCTCGACAGGTTGATTACGTTGATCAGCACGAAGAACGCCAGCGCGGAGATCCACGTGGGCAGCTCCGGCCACCAGTACTGCACGTAGATGCCCACGGCCGACAGCTCGGCCATGCTCACCAGGATGTAGAGCACCCAGTAATTCCAGCCGGACATGAACCCGGCGAAGTGGCCGCAGTATTTATTGGCGAAGTAGCTGAAGGAGCCGGCGACGGGCTCATCCACCACCATCTCGCCAAGCTGGCGCATGATGAAAAACGCGACGATGCCGGCCAGCGCGTAGCCGAGCAGCACGGCCGGGCCGGCCATCTTGATGGTCTGGGCGATGCCCAGGAACAGCCCGGTGCCGATGGCGCCACCAAGGGCAATCAGCTGGATGTGACGATTCTTCAGGCCACGCTGAAGCGTGCCGTCCTGTTGGGGGGCGTGCATGGGTTTGTGTCCTCTACCTATCTGGCCACTCTGGTGGAATGGCGATCACGTCTCTTTTGACCCGGGAGGTCGGACGCTATGAAAAGGCCGCCGGCGCGGGTAGCTCCGGCGGCGGGGAGGGGTCAGGCGTCCCGGGAGGACGCCGGACCAGGTGAAACAGGTGAAACGGGAAACGGAGGGAGGGTCAGACCTTGAGCGTGCCGCGCTCGATCTGGTCGCGCTCGAGCGATTCGAAGAGCGCCTTGAAGTTGCCTTCGCCGAAGCCTTCGTCGCCGGCACGCTGGATGTATTCGAAGAACACCGGGCCCAGCGCGGCCTTCGAGAAGATCTGGAGCAGCAGGCGGGGCTTGCCGCCCTCGGTGGTGCCGTCCAGCAGGATGCCGCGCGCCTTGAGCTGGTCCACCGGCTGGCCGTGGTCCGGCAGGCGGTTGGCCAGCGCGTCGTAGTAATAGTCGTTCGGCGCCGTCATCAGCTCCACGCCGGCCAGTTGCAGGTTGTCGATGACCTCGATCAGGTTGTCCGTCAGGAAGGCGATGTGCTGGATGCCCTCGCCATTGAACGCCATCAGGAATTCCTCGATCTGGCCGCTGCCCTTGGACGACTCCTCGTTCAGCGGAATGCGGATCTTGCCGTCCGGCGCCGTCATCGCCTTCGAGGTCAGGCCGGTGTACTCGCCCTGGATGTCGAAGTAGCGGATTTCGCGGAAGTTGAACAGCCGTTCGTAGAAGTTCGCCCAGTAGGCCATGCGGCCACGGTAGACGTTGTGCGTCAGGTGATCGATCAGGCGCAGGCCATGGCCCACCGGGCGGCGGTCCACACCGTCCAGGAATTCGAAGTCGATGTCATAGATCGACTTGCCGTCCTCGAAGCGGTCGATCAGGTACAGCGGTGCGCCGCCGATGCCCTTGATCGCGGGCAGGCGCAGCTCCATCGGGCCCGTGGCGATCTCGATCGGCTGGGCGCCCAGCATCAGCGCGCGGTTGTACGCCTTGTGGGAGTCCTTCACGCGGAAGGCCATGCCGCAGGCGCTCGGGCCGTGCTCGGCGGCGAAATAGGCGGCCTCGCTGTGCGGCTCGTTGTTGATGACGAAATTGATGTCGCCCTGGCGGTACAGCAGCACATCCTTGGAGCGGTGGCGGGCCACCAGCGAGAAGCCCATCTTTTCGAACAGGGGCTCCAGAACGTTCGGCGTCGGCGAAGCGAATTCGACGAACTCGAAGCCCATCAGCTGCATCGGGTTTTCAAAGAGATCGGCCATGGTGTGCTCTACAAGGAAGTGGGGGCAAGGGAGTCCAGCAGGGGGCTGGCAATCGTATTTCAGCGACTTTCAAAGCCGTCCGAACTGGAATCGAGTGTATAACCCGCGCCAGTAAATAGGATTTCGTTCGGGACGCAGGGAAACCCTGAAATATGAGATAAGATTTCGCAAAATCGCGCTTTGAGGAAACGGAAATGCAGAATACCGAGCTAGACCGCACGGATCGCCGCTTGCTGGGGGTGCTGCAGGAGAACGGACGGGCCAGCAATCTGGAACTGGCGGAGGCGATCAGCCTGTCTCCGGCGCAGACGCTGCGGCGTCACCGGCGCCTGGAGGAGAACGGCATCATCAAGCGCTACGAGGCGCGGCTGGACAGCACCGCGCTGGGCTTTGGCGTCACCGCGTTCATCCATGTGACGATGGAGCGCGGTCATATCCGCGACCTGTCGAAGTTCAAGGGGCTGGTGGCGGAACTCGCCCAGATCCAGGAGTGCTTCTCCGTCACCGGCGATATCGACTACGTGCTGAAGGTGGTGGCCAAGGATCTGAAGTCGCTGTCCGACTTCCTGCTGGACACGCTGATGCGCATTCCCGGCGTGAGCGGGGTCAAGTCCAGCGTCTGCCTGGACGAGATCAAGTGCACCAGCGCGATGCCGCTGGAGGCTTGATCTATGTGATCAGTGCGTCACTGACGCGCCGTCGATCTGCGCCATCGCCTCGGCAATCGCCTGCGCGTCGGCAGGGCGCACCAGCCGGGCCACTTCCTGGCCATCGCGCAGGAACACCAGCGTCGGCCACAGCTTCACGCGGAACGCGCGGCCGAGCGGGCGCCCGCTGCCGTCTTCGACCTTGATGTGCTGGATGGACGGATGCTTGCCGAACGCGGCCTCGATCAGCGGCTGGGCGCGCATGCAGAAGCCGCACCACGGCGCGCCGAACTCCAGCAGCGTGGCACCCGGCAGCGCGTCGATCTCCGCGCGGGTGGGCTCGGTGGCGGCAAAGGCCTTGGTCATGCTCATTCTTGGGTCTCCGTCGAGGCTTACCCCCTTTGGGGCAAGTAAGGGCAAGCGAGAACCGCGCCAGAGGCGCTGCCGTCATTCTGCCAGTGGCAGCGCCGCCGCGTGCAGCGTGCCGATACCGGTTTTTGCCATCGGCGCGACAGATTTACGTGCCGGGGTGTCGATTTCCCACCACGCCGGCAGCAGCGCCTGCACTTCCGGCCGGCCGAAGCGGTCGTCGATCAGCCACACCACGCCCCGATCCTCACGCGTGCGGATGACCCGCCCGGCGGCCTGCACCACCTTGCGCAGCCCCGGATACAGGTAGGCATAGGCGTAGCCGTCGCCAAACGCGGACGCCATGCGCTCGCGCAACTGCTCGTTCACATCATTGACCTGCGGCAACCCCAGTGTGGCCACGAAGGCGCCGATCAGACGGTCGCCGGGCAGGTCCACGCCTTCCGAGAACACCCCGCCCAGCACCGCGAAGCCGATGCCGCGCCCGCCCGGCGCGAACTGCCCGAGAAACGCCGCTTGCCCCGCCTCGTCCATGCCGCGCGCCTGGGCCCAGATCGGAATCTCCGGATGCTGCGCGGCCAGCAGATCGGCAGCCTGGCGCAGGTAGTCGTGGCTGCTGAAGAAGGCGAGGTAGTTACCGGGCCGCCGCGCGTACTGGTCGGCCATCAACTGCACGATGGCCGGCAGCGAGCGCTGGCGCTGGGTATAGCGCGTGGAGATATGGCGGGCGATGTGCACGTCGAGCTGGTCTGCGTGGAAGGGCGAGGGCACCTCCACCCAGACCGCGCTGGCGGGCAGGCCGAGCATGTCGGTGTAGTAGTCCGCCGGCTGGAGCGTGGCCGAGAACAGCGTGGTGGCATGCGCGCCGGCAAAGCGCGGACGCAGGAACGGCGCGGGCAGCAGGTTGCGCACGCAGAGCTGGGCCTGCACGCCGCCGCGCGGGCCGGGCGTGCGCGTGATCTCGAACAGCGAGTGCTGGCCGCCGTGGTCGGGTAGCTGTTCGGTCAGGCGCAGGAAGTGCAGGGCGTCGAAGTAGAAGCGCTCCAGCGTGGCGTCGTGCTGGCCGGGATGGGCGCTCAGATGTTCGAGGATCGCGCCGCATAGGTGGGCCAGCGCCTCCACCAGCGCGGTGGGGGCAGTCGAGTGGGTTTCGAAGTTCGCGCGGGTTGACGATTCGGCCCGCGCCAGCGCCTGCCATGCACGATGGAGGCGGTTCACCGGCCGCGACAGCGCCTTGGGCGCAGCCAGCCGCGCGCCCCGGAAGGCCGCGGGGTCGAGGGTGGCCGTGTACATGGCGCGACCGCGCTCCACCAGATTGTGGGCCTCGTCCACCAGCACGCTGGCGCGCCAGCCGTTCAGCACGGTCAGCGCGTACAGCATGGCGCTGCGGTCGAAGTAGTAGTTGTAGTCCGCCACGACCAGATCGCTCCAGCGGATCATCTCCTGGGCGAGGTAGTAGGGGCAGACGCTGTGCTGGCGGGCGATCCCGCGCACGGCGTCCCGGTCGAGCAGCGGCACGGCGGCGGCTTCGCGGGCGGCGGGCAGGCGGTCGTAGAAGCCCTGCGCGAGCGGGCAGGATTCGCCGTGGCAGGCCAGATCGGGGTGTTCGCACGCCTTGTCGCGGGCGGTCAGCTCCAGCACGCGCAGGGGCAATGGGTCGCAACCCCGGTCGCCCTCGCCCCGAAGTTGTGCGGCGGCCTGCAATGCCACCGCGCGGCCCGTGGTGCGGGCGGAGAGGAAGAACAGCTTGTCGAGGCGCTGCCCTGGCATCGACTTCAGCGCCGGAAACACCGTGCCGATCGACTTGCCGATGCCCGTGGGCGCCTGCGCCAGCAGCGTGCGCGCCGCCACATTGGCCTTGTAGACCGACTCCGCCAGCACGCGCTGGCCGGGCCGGAAATCGCCATGCGGGAAGGTCAGCGCCACCAGCCCGGCATCGCGTGCCTGACGGTGGGCGATCTCGCGCTCGGCCCATTGCAGGAAGCGTCGGCAACTGGCCTCGAAGAAGGCACGCAGCGTGGCGGCGTCGTGGCGCTCCTGCTCCACGCGTTCGCGCTGGCTCAGGATGTCGAAATAGACCACGGCGATGTCGATCTCGGCCAGCCCACGCGTCTGGCATAGCAGCCAGCCGTAGACCTTGGCCTGCGCCCAGTGCAGTGCCCGGTGGTTGGCGGGCACCTCGACGCCTTCGCCGCGCACCGTCTTGATTTCCTCGAGGCGATTGGCGGTGGGGTCGTAGCCATCGGCGCGGCCCCGCACGTGCAGCCCTTCGAACGTGCCGGAGAGGGACACCTCGGCCTCATAGCCCGCGCCGCGCCGGCCCGTGACCACGCCGTGGCCGGCCACGCCTTCCTGCGCGGTGGGCGAAGGCGTGAAGCGCAGGTCGAGGTCACCCGCCTTGGCTGTGAACTCGCACAGCGCCCGCACGGCAACCGTGTAGCGGGGCAGAGCACGCGATTCTGGGGTGGATGTGGCGGACAAGGCGCAGCAGGCAAGGGCAACGAAAGAACTGTATAAATATACAGTCTTTGCGCCGGAAGGAAAGCACGCGACGCTATCGAAACCTGCTGAAACTTGCCGATGGCGTTGCCACTTCGCACAGGAGAGCCGATGTCCCGCTTCAAGATCGCCACCTTCAATATCAACGGCATTCGCACCCGCCTGCCGGCGCTGCTGGACTGGCTGGCGCGCGAGGCGCCCGACGTGGCCTGTCTCCAGGAACTGAAGACCATCGACACGGCGTTTCCGATCGACGAGATCCGCGCCGCCGGCTACGGCGCCATCTGGCACGGGCAGAAGTCCTGGAACGGCGTGGCCATCCTCGCCCGTGGCACGGACCCGATCGAAGCGCGCCGCGGCCTGCCCGGCGACGAGGCCGACACCCACAGCCGCTACCTGGAAGCTGCCATCAACGGCGTGCTGGTGGCCTGCCTCTACCTGCCGAACGGCAACCCGCAGCCGGGACCGAAGTTCGACTACAAGCTGGCGTGGTTCGAACGCCTGATCCGTCACGCACAGGGTTTGTATGACAGCGGCCACCCGGTGGTGCTGGCCGGCGACTTCAACGTGGTGCCGACCGACGAAGACATCTACAACCCACGCTCGTGGCTCAAGGACGCGCTGCTGCAGCCTGAGAGCCGGGAGTGCTACCGCCGCCTGTTGGCGCAAGGCTGGACGGACGCCCTGCGCACGCGCTACCCGGACGAGCGCATCTACACCTTCTGGGATTACTTCCGCCAGCACTGGCAGACCAACTCGGGGCTGCGCATCGACCATCTGTTGCTGAATGCCGAACTGGCGCCGCGCATGGTCGATGCCGGTGTGGACAAATGGGTGCGGGGCGAAGAGCGCGCGAGCGATCACGCGCCGACATGGATCGAACTGGATCTGGGGGAGGTGCCGGCGAAGAAGGTCGCGGCAAAGAAAGTGGCAGCCAGGAAAGCGCCAGCCAAAACGACAAAGGCGCCCGCCGCAAAGCGACGGGCGCCACGCGCCTGATTCCGGAGGTTGGACCTTACACCGCCACGGCCTCTTCGGCCTTTGCCGATACCGGCACGGGGTGCGCCACGGCGCCAAGCAGCATATCCGCCGCCGCGTCCAGGCGGTCACTCGACCCCGACATCCGCGCCGTGATCATCCCGTTCTGGATCGCGCCATACAACACCTTGGCGAAGGCCGACGGCGGCAGCGGGTAGGGCTGGCCACGCTCGGCTTCGGCGCGGCGCAGCAGCTCGGCAATCCACGCCTCGTGCATGCGGAAGTGATCCTGCAGCAGCGCGCCGATGGCCGGCGGCAGCATCATCACCTCGGCGGACAGCATGCCGACCAGACAGACCTGCCCGTTGTCCGAGCCGCCACGCAGCGGCTCGATGTAGCGCTGGGCCTGCTCGGCCAGCGGCAGCGTGGTGTCGATGGCCCCGATCCGCGCCGTGGCGGTCTCGCGGTAGCACCGCACCACCTCCAGTACCAGGTCGTCCTTCGACGGAAAGTAGTAATGGATGCTAGACGTCTTGACGCCAACCAGCTCCGCCAGATCGCGGTAGCTAAAACCGTTGTAGCCCCGGCGCCGAATCAGCACTGACGCGTGTTCCAGCAATTGCTCGCGTACGGGTTGCGTTTTCATGGCGACTGTCTCCCTTATGGGAGACCCTCCGGTTCATGCCGCCGCCGATCAGATCGGATCAGATCAGACCGACAGCGACTGCGCGACGAGAGAAAGCAGTGATCCGCTGGCAATGCAGAGCACTACCCATCCGCCCAGGATCAGGGCGCTGTCACGCAAACTCATGATGAAACTCCTTGTTCGATCTAGGCCGTGCGCCCGGTTTCGCTACCAGGCGATTACCGGGCGCGCGGCGCCGCACTAGGCTCAGGCCAGCGCGCCGTCGGTGTACACGTCGAAGCTGCGCGACGGTTCGCTCGACACACCGGTGCGGTCCAGGCCAGCCACGATGCGGGCGCCGTCCGTGTACGGGTCGAACTTGCCGGCACGGGCGCCGTCAGTGAAGGCATCCACCGTGCGGGCCGGGCTGGCCGAGACGCCCTGGGTGTCCAGGCCGGCAACGGTGCGGGCACCATCGGTGTACGGGTCGGTCTTGCCGACGCGGGCGCCGTCGCTGAACGGGCTGCGTTGGTCATTCACGCGGGCACCGTCGACAAACGGGTTGCGGGGTTCGTTCACGCCGCTGGCACGGGCGCCATCGGTGAAGGGGCTGCGCTGGTCGTTGATGCGATAGCTGTAACCGTAGACTTCGCCGGTGCTGTTACCGGGAGCGGCTTGGGCGGCGCCCGTCACGAAAGCGGCGGCGAGGGCGGCGGCGGAGAGGATGGTCTTGGCGTTCATGGTGTTGCTCCTTGTCTTTGGTTTGACCGGGCGATCTCGGTTAGAGGTGGATCGCGGGGCCGATGTCTTGCTGCGTTGTAACGGTCCTAGCTGCTGCTATCTACTGGTAGGTAGAGGGTCAGGGCTAAAAAAAAGACCGTCTTCCGGTACCAACCAACTACATGTACTGCGTGGACTTGGACTGCATCGCGGGGCTTGTTTCTGTTTGCCGGGTGGTGCAGCGCCGTCCATGAGCCAAATATTATCTACTACTAGATAGATAGGCAAGGACTTTTTAAAGAAATTTCGATTGTGGGGCAGAGGGGTGTCTGGTGTGCCGCCCGTGTCTACATCGTAAATCGATGATTGATAAAGAAAAACGGCGCCGATCCCCGTGTGGATCGGCGCCGTCTGGCGACCGTGTGAAGCCTCGGATCAGCGCTTGCCGATCGTGAAAGCGATCTCGCCGAGGCCGTCTACGCCACCCGTGACCACGTCGCCCGGGTTCAGCGCGCCCACGCCGGCGGGCGTGCCGGTGAAGATCACGTCACCCGGGGCCAGCGTCATGCTCTCCGAGATATAGGCGATCACATCGGCCACGGGCCAGATCAGTTCGTCGAGGTCGCCCTGCTGGCGGGCCTCGCCGTTGACCTTGAGCCAGATCGCGCCCTTGGCCGGATGGCCGACCTTCGACACCGGATGCAGCGGGCCGCAGGGGCCGGAAGCGTCGAACGCCTTCGACCAGTCCCAGGGGCGGCTCATCTTCTTGGCCACGTCCTGCAGGTCGCGGCGGGTGAGGTCGACGCCGACCGCATAGCCCCACACCAGATCCAGCGCCTGCGCCGGGGTGACGTTGGCGCCACCCTTGCCGATGGCCACCACGAGTTCGATCTCATGGTGCAGGTTCTCCGTCAGCGGCGGATAGGCCACGGTGCCTTCGGCCGGCACCACGGCGTCAGCCGGCTTGGTGAAGAAGAACGGCGGCTCGCGGTCCGGATCCTTGCCCATCTCGCGGGCGTGCGCGGCGTAGTTGCGGCCGACGCAGAACACGCGACGGATCGGGAAGCGGGCCTGGCTACCGGCCACGGCCACGCTGGCCTGCGGGGCCGGCTGGATAACGAATTCGGTCATGTCTCGCTCTTCTCTTGTGGGTCTGGGTTTGATGGGGACGACTTGGCGATTACTTGGCGAAAACCTGGCTCAGGTCGCCGAATGCCTTGAACTCGAGCGCGTTGCCCGACGGGTCCAGGAAGAACATGGTGGCCTGCTCGCCCACCTGGCCCTTGAAGCGCACATGCGGCTCGATCACGAACTTGGTGTTGGCGGCGCGCAGCTTGTCGGCCAGCGCTTCCCACGTCTCCATCGGCAGGATGGCGCCGAAATGGCGTACCGGCACATCGTCGCCATCGACCGCGCTGGTGCCGCGATGGCCGCATTCGTCCGGCGAGAGATGCGCCACCACTTGATGGCCGTAGAAGTCGAAATCGACCCAGGCGTCGGAGCTGCGGCCTTCCGGGCAGCCCAGCAGGTCGCCGTAGAACTGGCGCGCGGCGGCAAGGTCGTGCACGGGGAAGGCAAGGTGGAACAGGGGCATCGTGCTCATGGCAATCCTTTCGTGGGCAGGGATGTTTTGATCTGGCGTTGATTGTAATCAGCAGAACTCGTAATATGAAACGAATGATTTCTGGTCTGAGTATCAGAGATTTCGATATATCCCTGCCTGTGCGCCCACGCCAGTGATCCGCTACTTCCGCACCTTCCTGATGGCCGCCGAGACGGCGTCGTTTTCCGCCGCCGGCGCGCGGCTCGGCCTGACGCAGTCGGCGGTGAGCACGCAGATCCGCCGGCTGGAGGAGGATCTCGGCTACGCGCTGTTCGACCGCTCGGGCAAGTCCGTCGCGCTGAGCGAGGAGGGCCGGCAACTGCTGCCGGACGCCACGCGCTTCGTGGCGCTCTATGCGTCGATGAAGGGCAGCGCCCAGGCGCGGCCGGACACGGCGCCGCTGGATCTGGGCGCGGTCTCCACGGTGCAGTCGACGCTGCTGCCCAAGGCGATGCAGCGCTTCCGCATGGCCTACCCGGACACCCACGTCAACATCGTGCCCGGCATGTCCACGCAGCTGCTGACCCAGGTCGATGCGCGCGAGCTGGACATCGCCGTGCTGGTGAAGCCCCGCCTGGGCATTCCGCCTGAACTGAAATGGGTGCCGCTGCTGCACGAGCGCTTTGTGGCGATTGCGCCGGTGGGCGGCCCGGCGGACCTGAAGACGCTGCTCGCCACCGTGCCGTTCATCCGCTACAACCGGCATTCCACGGGCGGGCAGCTGGTGGACCGCTACCTCAAGCGGCACCGGCTGTGGGTGCGCGAAGGCATGGAGCTGGACGAGCCGGCCGTGATCCTGCAGATGGTGGGCGAGGGACTCGGCTGCGCGATCATCCCCGCCGATCTGGTGCCGTTGCGGCAGACGCCGAACATCGAGGAAGTGCCGATGCCCGGCCCGCCGCTGTTCCGCGAGATCGGCGTGCTGGTGCGGCAGTCGGCGCTCAAGCGCGCCCCGGCGGCGGCGCTGATCGACGCCTTCGTGGCCGTCGCACCGCCGCCAACCGAACCTGGCGAGGCTGGTGTTAAGCCTGCGCCGCCGCCTGAGGCGGGGTAGCGGCCGGCGCCTTGCGGCGCACCGCGAGCGCCATCAACGCAGCCACCAGGCAGGCCCCGCCTGCCACGTACAGTGCGGGCGAATAGGTCAGCAGCAGCGTGCGCGAGAGCCCTGCGCCGAACGCCGCCGTGGCCGCGCCGATCTGGTGGGCGGCGAAGATCCAGCCGAACACCATCGGCGCACGCTCGCGGCCAAACGTGGTGGCGGCCAGCTTCACCGTCGGCGGCACCGTGGCAATCCAGTCCAGGCCGTAGAACATCGCGAAGATGGACAGGCCGTAGAGTGTGAATTCCGAATGCGGCAGCCAGAACAGCGAGAGGCCGCGCAGCGCGTAGTACCAGAACAGCAGCTTGCGGCTGTCGTACCGGTCCGAAAGCCAGCCAGACAGGATCGTGCCGACGAAGTCGAATGCGCCCATCATGGCCAGCGCCGAGGCGGCAGGCACCGCCGTCATGCCGAAGTCCGCGCACAGGGCGATGAAGTGCGTCTGGATCAGGCCGTTCGTGGACAATCCGCAGATAAAGAACGTGCCGGCCAGCAACCAGAAGGTCTGCGTGCGCGCGGCGTCGCGCAGCACGACGAAGGGGCCGCGCAGCGTGAGCGGCATGGGCGGGCCGGACGGCGCCGGCGCCGTGCCGGGCAGTTCGCCGAACGCGGGCAGGCCGACATCGCCGGGCCGGTTGCGCATCAGCGCGAAGACGAGCAGTGCCAGCGCGGCGCAGGCCACGAGCACCGGAACCACCGCCGTGCGCCATCCCATATACTCGATCAGCCATGCCGCAACCGGCAGGAACGCAAGCTGGCCGGTGGCCGAACTCGCCGTGAGGATGCCGATCACCAGCCCGCGCCGCGCGGTGAACCAGCGATTGGCCACCACGGCGGCCAGCACCAGCGCGGTCATGCCCGAGCCGATGCCGAGCATCAGCCCCCAGGCGACGAACAACTGCCACAACTCCGTGGCCACCGTGGCCAGCGCCATGCCGCCCGCGATCAGCGCGAGCGCTGCACAGACCACATTCTTCACGCCGAAGCGTTCCATCAGGATGGCCGAGAACGGCGCCATCAGGCCGAACAGCGCGAAGCGGAAGGCGAGGATCGACGAGATCTGGTCGGTGTTCCAGCCCATCTCCTGCGTCAGCGGTTTCAGGAACGCGCCGGGCAGGCCGAGCGCGGCGGAAGTGGTCAGCATCACGCAGAAGGTGATGGCGGCAACGATCCACGCATAGTGGATGCCGCGCCGGTCCAGCCGGCTGGAAAGGGCTTGCGCAAACATGGGGGTCTTGGTTTGGGTGGGTCGGATGTGTGGAGAAAAGGTGTCCGCGCCGGCCTCAGCCGGCAGCGGGTTCGGGGGCAGGCTCGGCGGCCGGTTCGTCAACATCCTCGCCCAGCAGCCACGCACGCGTGGCATCGAGGATTGCCTCGGAGAGCGGGTCGCCGGTCGTGGCGCGGGCCAGCATCAGCGCGCCGGCCATGGCCGACACCTCCACCAGCGCCTGCTGGCGGGCGTCGGCTTCGGGCAGGTCGGCCGGGGCAGTCGAGCGCCATTTGTCGATCAGCGCCGAGAGCCCTTCGCGGTACACGGGGCGCACGGGTTTGTCGGCATCCTCGCGCGCCACATCGGCGGCCAGCGCGGCGGCGGCGCAGCCCTCGGCGGCGTGGTCGCGGTGCACGGGGGTGAGGTAGGCCGCCACCAGCGCGCGCCGGGCGGCCTGGCGGTCGCCGTCCGCGCTGGCGATGCGCCGGTCCCAGCGCTGGTCGCCTTCCTCGAACGCGCGCCGGCAGGCCACGGCCACGAGGTCGTCCTTCGACGCGAAATGGCCGTAGAAGCCGCCGTGGGTCAGCCCGGCATTCGCCATGATTTCTGCCACACTGACTGCGTGCGGCCCGCGTTCCCGGATCAACTTTGCCGATGCTTCTTCGATGGCCACCTTGTGCTGGCTGGCCACTGCTCGTGATGCGCGCGCCATCTGACGCCTCCCTCTGGAAATCTGACTGAAACTTGCCTTGACCGCAGTTTAGATGACGTCCATACTTTATTCAATAGATGCTGATCATCATTTAAGATAAGTGGCTGGCATCGTTGTTGTCATGTCGTCCCATCGATCCAAGGAGATTCCTGCTATGTCCAAACTGTTCGACCTGTCCGGCCGCGTCGCGGTGATTACCGGCTCCACCAAAGGCATGGGGCTCGAGATGGCCCGCGCGCTGGGTCAGCAAGGCGCCCGCGTGGTGGTCTCGGGCCGCGATGGCGCGGTGTCCGAGCGCGTGGCGGCCACCTTGAAGGCCGAAGGCATCGACGCCACCGGCATCCCCTGCGATATCGCCGACCTCGTCAGCGTGCGCGCCTTTGCCGACAAGGTGCTGTCCACCTTCGGCCGCGTGGATGCCCTCCTGCTCAACGCCGCCGCCAGCGGCGTGGTCGGCTCGATGCTGGAGCAGGGCGAGAAAGAGTTCGATGACGTGATGGCCGGCAACGTGCGCGGCAATTTTGTGCTGGTCAACGCACTCGCACCGCAGATGATCGAACGCCGCGATGGCTCGATCGTCTTCATGTCGAGCATCGCCGGCCGCCGCGGTTCGGCCTTCCTGCCGCTGTACAGCGTCTCCAAGGGCGCCATCGATGCCGTGATGCGCAACTTCGCGCTGACGCTGGCGCCGCACAACATCAACGTGAACAGCATCAACCCGGGCCCGGTGCGCACCGATTTTTCGCGCGACGCGCTGTGGGGCGACCCCGAGCGCGAGAAGGCCCTGAGCGGTGCCATCCCGATGCGGCGCATCGCTGAGGCGAGTGACGTAGCCGGTCTGGCCGTGCTGCTCGCCTCGCCGGCGGGCCGCTACATCACGGGTCAGGTGATCGGCCTCGACGGCGGCGCCACGGCCTGATTTTCGCCCCGCCGCCGTGCTTTGCGCACCGTGCGCGTGCGGCGGCGGCACCGTGTTTGTGCAGTGCGAAAAATAGCGGGGAAAGTGGCTTTATTCCTTCGAATCGGGACCGATACAGCGTGAAATCAGTCCTCGACATCAAGGAGCCCCGTGACCGCTTTCCTCACCCCTGCAAAGCATCTGATGGCGCGTCTCACGATCACGCGCAAGCTGGTGCTGCTGACCATCCTGTTCCTGATTCCGCTCTGCGGCGCGCTGGTCGCGGTGCTGAATCAGTCGGTACAGTCGATCCGTGCCACGCAGGATGAACGGCGCGGCCTGACGCTCGTCGGCCGCGCGCTCGACTTCATGCGCGAGACGCAGGTGCGCCGGGGCGCCGCCAATGGGCTGCTGCTCGGCAACGCCACCTTCCGGCCGACCTTCGATGCCGCCAACGGCAAGGCCGATGGGCATCTCAGCGCACTTCGCGCCGAGGTGGCCAGCGTGACGGCATTCGACGTGAAGCCGGACGCGGCCAAGCTCGACGAAGCCTGGGCGCAGATCCGCAAGCTCGGTCTGGAAACCCCCGCCGCGCCGCTGTTCGAGCGCCATACCGCGCTGGTCAAGCAGACGCGGCTGTTTATTGGCGATGTGGCGGACCGCTCTTCGCTGGCGCTCGACCCGGACGCCGGCTCCTATTACCTGATCAACCTGATGGTCGGCCCGATGCCGAAGCTGGCCGAGCTGAGCGCGCTGGCGCGTGGCCGGGGCGCGGGCATCATCGCGCAGGGCGGCTATTCCGATGCAGCCCAGCAGGCCGATCTCGCCGCGCTGGCCGAGCAGATCCAGGACGGCCTGGAAGCCGTGCGGCGCGACATCGCCCGTGCCGAGCGCGGCGCGCCGGCCTTCAAGGACCGCATGGAAGCCGCCACCGCCAAGCTGGCCGCGATGGACAACTTCTACCGCACGCTCAAGGTGAGCATGCTGGGTTCCAGCGGCATCACGATCGATGCGAAGTCGTATTTTTCCGAAGGCACGGCGGCGATCGAGGCGGTGTCGGCGCTCAATCAGGAGTTCGCCGCGCTGACGGGCGAGATGCTGGCCCAGCGCGTGGCCGCCGAGCAGCGCCAGCTGGTGCTGCTGGTCGTCATCGCGCTGGTCACGGTGGGCGGCGCGCTCTACCTGTTTGCCGGCTTCAGCCAGGGCATGCGCACCGATGTGCAGGACGTGGCGACGCTGGTGGCGCGCATCAACGCCGGCGACCTCACCGTGCGCATCGACGCCCATGGCCGGGACGAGTTGAGCGACGTCAAACGGCACCTGATGTCGATGGTGGAGACGTGGCGCGGCATCATCGGCGAGACCAAGGACGGCGCGCAGAACGTGCTGGTGGCGGCGGGGCAGATCGCGCAGGGCAATGCCGATCTGTCGCAGCGCACGGAGGAGCAGGCGTCGTCGCTGGAGCAGACCGCCGCGAGCATGGAGGAGCTGACCGCCATCGTCCAGCAGAACGCGGGCAACGCCAATGAGGCCAGCGCGCTGGCGGCGGAGGCGTCGGCGATTGCGGTGGCGGGCGGGGAGTCGGTGTCGCGCGTGCGCGAGACCATGGGCGAGATCGAGGCGGATTCGAAGCGGATTGTCGAGATCATCGCCGTGATCGACAGCATCGCCTTCCAGACCAATATCCTGGCGCTGAACGCGGCCGTGGAGGCGGCGCGCGCGGGGGAACTGGGCCGGGGCTTCGCCGTGGTGGCCAGCGAGGTGCGCACGCTGGCCCAGCGCGCCGGCCATTCGGCGAAGGAGATCCGCGCGCTGATCTCGCAGTCGACCAGCCGGGTGACGGCGGGCACGGCGCTGGCCGGGGAGGCCGCCGCGACCATGGAGCGCATCGTCACGGCCGTGCAGCGCGTGACGACGATGATGGACGAGATCAGCCGCGCCTCCCACGAGCAGAGCGGCGGCATCACGCAGGTGAATCAGGCGGTGACGCAGATGGATCAGGTCACGCAGCAGAACGCCGCGCTGGTCGAGGAAGCCGCCGCCGCCGCCGAGGCGCTGCAGGAACAGGCGCTGCGCATGGAGCAGAGCGTCAGCGTGTTCCGGCTGGCGGCTTGATCAGGAGGATGGCGGGGAAGTTGGCACGGGTGGCGCGCGCAGCAACGGATAGGGGTTGATCGCCCCGGTCCCGGTGTAGACGCCGAAATGCAGGTGCGGCGGTGTGCCGCGCGCGTTGCCGGTGGTGCCGACGTAGCCGAGCACTGCGCCCGGCGCCACGCGGTCGCCGATGCTCACATCGGCATAGTCATCCAGATGCGCGTAGTAGTGCATCTGACGGCCCGGCCCGAGCACCCAGACCACGTTGCCGCCCAGGCTGTTGGTGCCCACGCGCGAGACGATGCCCTCCGTGGCGGCCAGCACCGGCGTGCCGCGTGCGGCAAAGATGTCGATGCCTTCGTGCTTGCGCCCGCCGGAGCGCGCCCCGTGCCAGGTGTCCCGCAGCCCGCGCTGGGCCACGCCCTGCACCGGCATCTCCAGCGCGGTGGGCGCCGGCATCGATGCCAGCCGCACCGCGTACAGCGCACTATCTATATAGGGTTTGACGTAGGGCCAGCCCAGCGCGCCCGCTGCCAGCAGCGCAGCCAGCCACAGCCAGCCCGCGTAGGAGCGTGGCTGGGGCTGCGGTTGGGGTTGGGGCTGGCCGGCCGGGCGCGTCACCATGGGTGGCTCCGGCCGGTGGGGATGGACTTACCAGCCGTTGGAGCCGGCGCTGGTGCCGCCGGCGGGCGCTTCGCGCTTCTCGACGCGGATGTTGTTTTCGACTTCGGTAACGCCGAACGTGTTATCGGCGATGTCCTCGATGGCATATTTCTGGCTCCGCTGATGGACGGTGCCGGATAGCGTGACCTTGCCCTTGTCCACGTCGACGCTGACTTCGCCCACATCCACGCCGCTGGTAAAGGTCAGCCGTTCGCAGATCTGGTCGCGAATGCGCTCGTCGGTGCGGGTGTAGCCGCGCGGGACGTTGCGCTTGTCGATGTCATCGTCGTCGTGGCCGAAGAAGTTGCTGACGGCTTCGCCGATCCGGTGGCCGAGATTGTAGAGCGCGCCGTGCTCCTCGCCTTGATCGCGGTCATCGTCGTCGTCCGACCAGCGCCGTGGCGAGCGGTAGCCGAGTTCCTCGTCGTAGCCGCTGGTGCCGGCGCTGGTGCCAGGGTAGTCGCGCCCGTAGGACTGGGCGTAGGGCTGGCGGCCGGCGTAGCGATCAGACCCTCCCCACTCGTCGCGTGGCTCGGTCCAGTAGCGGGTGTCGCTGCGCAGGTCGTTGAAGTAGGCGTCATGCCCGGACCCGCCGGCCTGCCAGGGTTCGCGCTGCTGGGCGCGGCGCAGCCATTGCTGATCGGCGCTGCCGAAGCCCTGCTGGCCGCGCTGACCTTGCTGCCCTTGCTGATAGTCGCGTTGACCCCGACCCTGTTCCCATCCGCGCTCGCCGCCGTAGCCGCGTGCTCCCTGATTGCCTTGGTAGCCTCGGTTGCCGCGATTGCCTTGCGGGCCGCCGTAGTCCTCGAAGTCCCCATAGTCGCCAAACTCGCTCGCCTGGCGGCGGCTGCGGTATTCCTGCTGGCGGCGCTGGGCGTCGCTTTCGGGGGAGTCGCTGCTGGCGTAGCCGCCGTTGAGCCCATAGCGCAGGTTGCTGCCCTGCCAATGGTCACGGTCGCCTCGGTCTTCCCTGTCTTCCCTGTCTTCCCGATAAGACGAACCGGACCCAGTGTCGCGGTAGGCGCCGGCATAGCCGCTGCGGGGCGGGCCGCCGTCGCTGGTTTGTCCCGGGGTCAGGCGCTGGCGCCGGCGGGCATCGTCCCATTCATCGCGGGCGGACTCGGGCTGCCAGTCCTGATCGCGCGCACGCAGCCCCTGGTTGTCGCTCCATGCATCGTCGCGCCATGGATCGTAAGCGTCGTCGTCGCGGACATTTTCAAAGGCCCGCCAGGTCTGGCCCCGGCGATAACGCTCGGTGTTGTGGTCGCCCATTGCTGATCTCCTGAAGTTGCGGGTGTGCCATTACTGGCAATCCAGAAGAGGGGCAAGATTCGTACCGCGCCGCCGGGCCCTTGTCAGGGCTGGCCTTGCGGGATTTAGAGTGCTGCGGGTGCGCTTCACGCCCATGCAAGCCTTGCGCGGGCGCGTGTAAAGACTGCTCGGCAGCAGGAGGGGAGCAACCGGGACGGGTTAATGGGCCGTCACACGGCGCAGCGAGCCCGGCGGATGGGCCAGCACGGCAGCCGGGATCATCGGCGTGGAAGGTGCTGCCGGTGCGGGATCGGTCCGCTCGGTACGGGTCGGGCGCACCGGGGCGATGCCTTCGACAGCGCCCAGCGCCTGGCCGTTCTCGTAGCCGGTGGACACCGCCTCGAGATAGCCGGGCGAGAACTTCTGCTCGGGCGTGACGGCCGGGGCCGGGGCCAGCGCGGGCTGCGCATACACCGCCGTGTGGGCGCAGAGCGCCAGCACGCGGAGCAGCAGGATGCCGCCACGCATGCGGTAGAGCAGGGCGAGGGGCGTGAGAGGCGAAAGAGGACGAGGCTGGTGGAGGGGCGCGGCGTCGGTGGGGCGCAACTGTGGCGGGATCTTCATGATGGTTCTCCAAAGGAGCTTTCGCTCCGGCTGAAAAGGTGCTGCGGGACGAGCATCGCGGCGCCGCGCTCGTCCTTCCTTTTCGCAGGGAACATGCCACCATCATTTCGGCCCCGGGCGGGCAGGCCGGGCCACTTTCACGGGGAAAACAGGGGGTTGTGGGCCAACACGTTGCGAGGAACGGTTGGGGCCGGGCCAACATCCCACCAACCTCCACCCATCAGATCCAGACGTCGTTTTGCGCAGTGCGCTCGCCCACGTCGTCGCCCGTATTGCGCACGCCGCGCGGCTCGATCAGCAGCATGCGCACCTCGCCATCGGCAAACGGTTTGTGCTCGATGCCACGCGGCACCACGTACATCTCGCCGGCGCGCAGGTCCACGTGGCCGTCGCGGAAGTCGATGCGCAGGTGGCCGTCCAGCACGATGAAGGTCTCGTCGGTGTCGGCGTGGCTGTGCCAGACGAAGTCCCCCGCGATGCGGACGATCTTGAACTGGTAGTCGTTCATCTCGGCAATCACGCGCGGCTGCCAGTGGTCCGAGAACAGGGCGAGCTTCTCGGCGAAGTTGATGGCGCGATAGGGGGTGGGATTGGGAGTGGGGGACATGGGGCGCTCCTTCGGATGGGATGAAGGCCCGAGCATGCGCCGCCGGCGGGCGGGCCGTCTTGTACGATCGTGCAGCTACGGCGTGCGCCCGAGCGTGCGCAGCCAGCGCGCCGGCGTGATGCCGAAGGTGCGCGCGAAGTGCCGCGTCATATGGGCCTGGTCGGTGAAGCCGGCCCACGCGGCGGCGTCGGCCAGGGTCTGGCCGGCCACGATCAACCGGCGGGCCATGTCGAGCCGGCGCATGGTCAGGTAGCGGTACGGGCTGGTGCCGAACAGTCCACGGAAATCGCGCGACAGGCGCCAGCGGTCCCGGCCGGTGGCGGCTTCGAGTTCGTCCAGCGTGACGATGCGCGCCACGTTGTCGAGCAGGAAGGTCCGGGCCGTCTCGGCGGCACGGTAGTCGAGCGCCTGCCGGCGCCCCGGCGTAGTGCCGCCGGCGACGGCCGCCAGCGCGTGGGCCAGGTCGTAGATCGCGTCGTCTTCCTCGAGCGGGTCGATCGGGCTGTCCATCGCACGGAGCAGGGTCTCGGTGGCGGCGAACAGCCGGGGGTCGTCCGATCGGCCGCCCGGGATGAACGGCAACGGCCGGCCGCCCAGCGCGCGCTGCACGTGCGCGGGCTCGACATAGATCATCCGGTACTGGAAGCCGGCCTCGGTGCCGGCCTGGCCGTCGTGCGGCTCGTCGGGGTGCAGGACGATGGTGCCGCCCGGCAGGCTGTTGCAGACGCCGCGCCGATAGGAAAAGCGCTGCACGCCGGTCAGCGTGCGGCCAATCGCGTAGGTGTCATGGCGATGCATGTCGTAGCCATGGCCGCCGATAAACGCCTCGATCCGCTCCATGCGCTGGGCGGACGCATCGCGCCGCATCCAGTCGCGCCGGCCCGGCAGTACCCCGTCACCCATGCGTGTGGCCGGGGTGGCTGTGCGAGTGGCTGGGGGCGGCGTGCGTGTGGATGTGGTCCGCCTCCGGGGGCGGGGAAAGATCGGCGCTGCAGCTGGGCGACGACTCATCGTGGCTATGCGGCTCCAGCGCGCCGGGCACGCGGCGACTCTTCAGGCCATCGGCACGCAGCCAGGCCACGGTGGCTTCGGCGGCGCGGTCGATCAGCTCGCCGCAGCGCGTGTAGTCATAGGGCGAGACATCGAGCGGACAAAGCGGCGGCACCACGGCGATATGCGCGTGGTCGGCCCAGCGCTCCAGGTCATGCACGAGTTGCCGCGCCACCAGCAGGGACAGCGCATTGAGCGCGTGTTCCACGGCGCCGCGCGGCGGGCGGCGCTCGGCGCAGGCGAAGCCGGCCGGCAGCACCACGATGCGCGTGGCGCCCAGCCGCACGGCCGTGGAAACGGGCGTGTTGTTGGCCACGCCGCCATCGATCAGCGCGCGGCCTTCTACCTGCACCGGCGGAAACACGCCCGGAATGGCCGCGCTGGCCAGCACCGCATCGACGATATTGCCCGAGGACAGCACCACTTCGTCGCCGGTATGCATGTCCGTCGCCACCACATAGAGCGGCAGGCTGGCATGTTCGAGCCGGGATTCGCCGAAGTGGCGCGAAAGTAACTTCTGGAGGCCGAACGATTCGACCAGATGCCCGCGCCGACCGCCCAGCATGCCGAGCATGCTGCGCCAGGACCAGGGCAGCACCTCGGCCCGGCGAATGCCGCGCCAGAGGCTCTCCAGCTTGGCCGTGCCTTCCTCGTGCGGATGGCAGGCGAAATACGCGCCGTTGATGGCGCCGGCCGAGGCGCCGATCACCATGTCGGGCGCCAGGCCCCACTTCACCAGTTCCCGCAACATGCCGACCTCGATGGCACCGAGGCTGCCTCCACCGGCAAAGACGAATGCTGTTTTTTCCATGGCTGGGCGCGCGGGGAGCCATCCTCCCCGGATTCTCGATCTGTTAGTGGCCACAGCATAGGCCACTTCCGGGCGGGAGCGAAAGAGTCTGTTAGTGCGGGAGTGTCGAGCGCTTGTTATGCAATTAACCGCCGGCAATTTAGCGCGACTGCAGAGGCCGGCTGGCAGGGGATGGGGTCGAAGCATGATGCGGACACCGCACGCGGCAAGCGAACGCCAAATACGAAAAAGGCGCCGGCAGCGGAATCCCGCTGTCGGCGCCTCGCGGCAGTCCAACCTGGCGCGCTAGAGAAGCAAAAGCCCGATCAGAAGCCGGGAGCCGGCGTTTCCGGAATCTGGTTGCGCAGGCTCAGGTTCATCACGTTCCAGCCGCGGATGGCGGCGATGGTGTACGACAGCTCGGCGATTTCCTGCTCGCTGAACTGCTCGCGCAGGGCCGGCCAGGCGGCGTCGGTCAGGTCCTGGTGGGGCAGTGCGTTGACGGCCTCGGCCCAGCCCAGCGCGGCGCGCTCGCGGGCGTTGAAGAACGAGGCGGGGGCTTCACGCCAGCCGGCGATGGCGTTCACGTGGCGCGGGTCCAGGCCCTGCTTGATCAGGTCGCGCCAGTGCATGTCCACGCAGACGCCGCACTGGTTGATCTGGGACACACGCAACTGCACGATCTCCACCAGACGCGGGCCCAGCGAGCTTTGCTTGACCGTACCCGACAGCGCGATCATGGCCTTCAGGTTGGCCGGGGCGAGCTGGAAGAAGTTAATACGCGATGCACTCATGATGGTTCCTCACGGTAGTTCAAGGGAGTTGGCGTGCGCCCTTTGCGCTTGCCTTTCCCTGTAAGACGTACCGTGAACCCGGCTTGTGACAGCTTTTCCGAAAATTTTTTAACCCAGCCATTCCCGGAAGGTGAGCACGAGCATGGCCGCGTTCATGGCGATGATGATGCCTACCGTCAGCGAGGCCAGGATCACCACGCTGCGTGGGTTGGCGTAGGCGCCCATGCGGGCGCGGCTGCTGGTGAAACGCACCAGCGGAATCGCCGCGAACGGCAGTTGCAGGCTCAGCACCACCTGGCTGGCGATCAGCAGCTGCGCCACGCCTTTGTCGGCATACAGCCACGCCACGATCAGCGCCGGCACGATGGCCACGCCGCGCGTGACCAGCCGCCGCGCCCACGGCGCCAGCCGCGTGCGGATAAAGCCCTCCATGACCACCTGCCCGGCCAGCGTGGCGGTCACGGCCGAGCTTTGCCCCGAGGCCAGCAGCGCCACGGCGAAGATCACACTGGCCCAGGCGGCGCCGGTCAGCGGGGAGAGCAGGTGGAAGGCCTGCTGGATTTCGGCCACGTCCGCGTGGCCATTGCGGTGGAACACGCCGGCCGCCGTGACCAGGATCGCACTATTAATAAAGAAGGCGATGGCGAGTGCCACCAGCGTGTCGATGGCCGTGTAGCGCAGCGCCCGTTGCAGCGCCGGCGCATTGTCCTCGACGGTGCGCGTCTTGACCGCCGCCGAGTGCAGGTAGAGGTTGTGCGGCATCACCGTGGCGCCGATGATGCCCGTGGCGATGACCACGGCGTTGGCGTCGGTGAGCGAGCGCGGCGAAGGCAGCAGCCCCCAGCCCACCTCCGACCAGGACGGCTCGGCGATGATCAGCATCGCCACGAAGCACAGCAGCACCAGCGTAATCATGCTGATGACGAAGGCTTCCAGCCGCCGGAAGCCGCGCTGCTGCAGGATCAGCACCAGCAGCACGTCCAGCACGGTCAGCGCCACGCCAGCCAGCAGGGGGATGTTGAACAGCAGGTTGAGGGCGATGGCCGTGCCGATGACTTCGGCGAGATCGGTGGCGCAGATCGCCAGTTCGGCCAGGACCCATTGCGACCAGGCCGACCAGCGCGAGGCGCCGTGCCGGCACGCCTGCGCCAGATCCATGCCGGTGACCAGCCCGAGCCGGCTGGCCAGCACCTGGAGCAGCATCGCCATGAGGCTGGACATCGCCACGACCCAGAGCAGGGTGTAGCCGTAGGCGGAACCGCCCGCGAGGTCGGTGGCCCAGTTGCCGGGGTCCATGTAGCCCACGGCCACGAGGTAGGCCGGTCCGAGGAAACGGACGAACTCCCGCCACCTGGCGGCGGGGCGGCTAGGGATGACGACCGACACGTGCCCATCCTACGAGGTGATGACCGCGCATGGCGCTCCCGTTCACGTTGTGTGTGGCTCAGGTCGCTTGCACGACCAAGGCAGCCAATTTAGCCGAATTTTTCGATCGATGCGCTGAGGGCACATTGCCGGTGCGGTCATCCGGCGCCGGCATCGAGCGGGGCTAGGTGTGCTGCGCCACGGGCTTGGCGCGTGCCGCTTGGGCACGCAGGCAGCGCAGCAGTTCCTCCGCATAAGGCAGCACCACGAACAGGCCGAGCGCAGCGAACAGGCCGATCAGGTAGGACGACGGCAGGGGATCGCGTTTCGGGGTCAGGGTGAGGCGGGGCGGCTCGGCGCCGGCGCCGAACAGCGCCAGGAACTGGTCCCAGTGGGCGGCGGCCAATATGACCACGGCCGTGATCGGCAGCATCTCCAGCAGGCTGTGCATGTGCTGCTCGTTCGGCGGCACGGTGCGCCGGGTCACCGCGTATCGGACGTCGACCCAGGCGGTGACCGCGTGGACCACCACAGCGACGATCATGATGGCGAACAGCAGCGCGTTCACCTCGAAGAACAGCACCAGCAGGACCGGGACGCCCACCTGGACCATCATCAGGCTGTGCAGGGCCGATTCCCACACGCCCGCGTTGATCTCGATGCGCTGGCGCCGATGGAACCACCAGTCGCCCAGCCCCGCGAGGATCCAGAGCGGGATCAGGCCGTACATCAGGATCAGGCGAACCGGTTCTTGCATGGCGTCTCCAGCGGTGGCGGGAGCGTGCCACCTTCCGGCACGGTGCAAGTGCCGTTCCATGCCGAAAAGGGCCCGTGGGAGGCCCGTAGGAGGCAGCCGGCAGCCGGGCGGGATGTAAAAACCGCCCGGTCGTGCAGAAACGTCAGGCCGCCAGCGGCGCGGCTTCGATTGGCTCGAGGGCCGTCGCCCGGGATGCCGGCAGCATGGTGCCGTGCTCGCGATAGTTCAGATGCCACGCAAACGCCTCTTCCAGCAGGTGCGGGGTCTGGCCGCCGCGCGTCTGGGCCCGGCGGAAATAGTCGAGCAGGCCGTCGCGGTAGGCCGGGTCGGCGCAATTGCGGATCACCTGGAGCGCCCGCTCGCGTGGCGCCAGCCCGCGCAGGTCGGCCAGGCCGTGCTCGGTGACGAGGATGTCCACGTCGTGCTCGCTGTTATCCACGTGGGAGACCATCGGCACGATGCTGGAAATCCGCCCGTCCTTGGCCACGGACTTGGTCACGAAGACCGACAGGTAGGCATTGCGCGCGAAGTCCCCCGAGCCGCCGATGCCGTTCATCATGTGCGTGCCGCCCACGTGCGTGGAGTTGACGTTGCCGTAGATATCGCACTCCAGCGCGGTGTTGATGGTGATCAACCCCAGCCGGCGCAGCACCTCGGGATGGTTGCTGATCTCCTGCGGCCGCAGCACCAGCCGCGACTTGTAGCGGTCGATCTCCTCCAGCACGCGGCGATAGACCGGCCCGGACAGCGTCATCGACGACGCCGAGGCAAAGCGCAGCTTGCCGGCGTCGAGCAGCGAGATGGTGCTGTCCTGCAAGACCTCCGAGTACATCGTCAGGTCATGAAATGGCGAATCCACAAGCCCGTGCAGCACCGCGTTGGCAATCGTGCCGATGCCGGCCTGCAAGGGCTGGAGCGACGGGGAGAGCCGCCCGGCGCGCACCTCGCGCTCGAACAGCGCGTTGAGATGGCCGGCGATCAGGCGCGTGTCGCCGTCGGGCGGCAGCGCGTTGGACGGGCTGTCGTCGCGCGCGGTGAGCACGATGGCCGCAATACGTGACGGATCGACGGGGATATAGGGCAGGCCGATGCGCTGCTCGACGGCAATCAGCGGAATCGGCTGGCGATACGGGCGCTGCACCGGGAAGTAGATGTCGTGCAGCCCTTCCAGCGCGGCCGGCATATTGGTGTTGATCTCGACGATGACCTTCTTGGCCATCATCGCGAAACTCGCCGAATTGCCAACCGAGGTGGTCGGCACGATGCCGCCGGTCTCGGTGATGGCGGCGGCTTCGATCACGGCGATGTCCACCGGGGCGAGCTGGCCGCTGCGCAGCTGCTCCACGGTCTCGCCCAGATGCTGGTCGATGAACATGACCTCGCCGTCGTTGATCTTGCGGCGCAGGGTGGCGTCGGACTGGAACGGCAGGCGGCGCGCCAGCACGTTGCTTTCGGCCAGGATCTTGTCGATGTCGTTGCCGAGCGAGGCGCCCGTGATCAGCGTGATCTGGAGCGGGTCGGCGGCGGCGCGGCGGGCCAGGGCGAAGGGCACGGCCTTGCAGTCGCCGGCGCGGGTGAAGCCGCTCATGCCGACCGTCATGCCGTCGTGGATCAGCGCGGCGGCCGCATCGGCCGACATGATCCGGTCCTGCAGGGCGGCCAGGCGAATGCGATCACGGTACATCTCGTCTCCTTGCTTGTTGGCTTCTGTAGCCTGTGGGGGCGTTGTCGGGGCCAGTGTAGCGAGCGCTGAATATTCTCACCATGATTTAAATCTCTAGGAACCAGTCGGTTTTTTCATGGGTGACGACGCCGTGCAAAGTGCCGCGCGCCGGGCAATTCGGCAAGCAACGGTGGCCATCGCTTCCTAAAATCTTCATGTGTGTTTCGTAGCCACGCCGGCTACTATCTCAGTCGAGTACGCAGTCGAGTCCTGTCCTACCTAGACCGAAATTGAGGGGAGTCGCATGGAGATGATGCAGGGAGCTTCGCAGCCCGAAGCCAGTCCGGACCCGGTTGCCGATCAGGTGGCCAATCAGGCCGCACATGAGCCGGTGGTAGGGCTGGAGGCGCCGTTTTCGGTGCTGGAGACCCGCAAGCACCAGATGTTTCCGACCCTGACGCCGGCCGAGATCGAGCGCGTGCGGCGCTTTGGCGCGGTGGAATCGTTCAAGGCCGGCCAGACGCTGTTCCGCGTCGGCGACCCGGCGCCGGGCATGCACCTGATCCTGACCGGCAAGCTCCAGATCATCCAGCGCGACGGGCTGGGCAACAGTTTCCCGATCAACGACGAGGGCCCGGGCCAGTTCCTGGCCGAGGTGGGCCAGCTCTCCGGCAAGCCGGCGCTGGTGGATGCCGTGGCGCTGGAGGACTCCACCGCGCTGGTGGTGCCGCCCGAACGGCTGCGCGCGCTGCTGGTGGCCGAGGCGGATCTGGGCGAGCGCATCATGCGCGCGCTGATCCTGCGCCGGGTGGGCCTGATCGAGCGCGGCGGCGGCCCGGTGCTGGTCGGCAAGGGCACCCAGCCGCTGCTGCTGGCGCTGCAAGCCTTCCTGCGCCGCAACGGCTATCCGCACAAGGTGGTCGATATCGACACCGACCCGGACGCCATGGCGCTGCTCGACGTCAGCAACGCGCCCGCGAGCGATTTCCCGATGGTGATTTGCCCCGACGGCGGCATACTGCGCGCGCCGGACGAGGGCCAGCTCGCCTCATGCCTCGGTTTGGTGCCTGAATTCGCGCCGGACCATATCTATGACGTGGTGGTGGTCGGCGCCGGCCCCGCAGGGCTGGCGACGGCGGTCTATGCCGCGTCCGAGGGGCTGTCCGTGGCCGTGATCGACTGCCGGTCCCCGGGCGGGCAGGCCGGCGCGAGCGCCCGGATCGAGAACTACCTCGGTTTTCCCACGGGCATCTCGGGCCAGGCGCTGGCCGGGCGGGCCTTCGTCCAGGCGCTCAAGTTCGGGGCCCACGTGGCCATTCCGCTCGAGGTGAGCGCGCTCCATTGCGGCGAGAACCCGATCCGGATCGAGCTGACCGATGGCCGCATGGTGCCCACGCGCACCGTGGTGATTGCCAGCGGCGCCCAGTACCGGCGCGCGGAGATCGAATCGCTGGATCAGTACGAGGGGCGGGGCGTCTATTACTGGGCGTCGCCGGTGGAGGCCAAGCTCTGCAAGGACGAGCACGCGATGCTGGTCGGCGGCGGCAACTCGGCGGGGCAGGCGGCGGTGTATCTCGCCTCGCACGCGGCCGAGGTGCATATGCTGGTGCGCGGCGAGGGGCTCGAGGCCACCATGTCGCGCTACCTGATCGACCGCCTGAAGAGCCTGCCGAACGTCTTCCTGCACACGCACGCGCAGATCACGGCGATGGAGGGCGAGGGCTGGCTCTCCACGGTGCGCTACAGGGAGCGCTCCTGCGGCCCGGACTGCATCTCCCGGCCGATGCGCCACGTGTTCCTGTTTATCGGCGCCGCGCCGAACACGGAATGGCTGCGGTCCTGCAACGTGACCACGGACCCCAAGGGCTTCGTGCTGACCGGCTATGAAGCCCACCAGTCCTGCACCGAGCGCGCCGACTACACGCTGGAGACCAGCGTGCCGGGCGTGTTCGCGATCGGGGATGTGCGCTCGGGCTCGACCAAGCGCGTGGCCGCCGCGGTAGGCGAGGGCGCTGCGGTCGTGGCGCAGATCCATCGCTACCTGGCGGGCATGCAGGCCGGCCAGACCATGCAGGCGGTGGCCTAGGCGGCGCGGGCGGTACTCAGGCCGCCCACGCCACCGTCCGCCATCATCGAACCGCCGTCAGGCCGCCATCGCCGGAATCGGCACGCCGGCGGCGGGCATCGCGTACATCAGCGGTCCCATGGCGGCCTCGATGCGCGCCATCTGCCCGGCATCGACCATCCCGCCCAGCAGCTTGCTGAAGCGCGGTTCCAGCATGCCCGAGACGATGTAGGTCCAGCGGTACGCCTTGAGCACCACGGCTTCCACCTCGGCGGCGCGCGGGGCGTCCGGCGTGCCACGGATCACGCGCATGACGTAGTGCGCGTCGGCGGTGGCCTGGGCCTGCAGGATCTCGTCCACGGCGCCCACCAGCGCGATCAGGTCGTCGATGGCGGCATCACGCGAGGTGCGGCACATGCGGGCGTCCTCGCGCAGCCATTCCAGCTCGTCGAGGTTGGCGTGCTGGGACTCCTCGCGCCAGTGGTACAGGAACACGTCCTTGAACAGGTCGGACAGGTCCGGCGCGGTGCCGATGCTGCCGCGATAGTGCGCCTGTGACAGCAGTTCGACATGGCAGGTCAGCGCCAGCACCGCCCAGGTGCACTTGGAGAGCACGAAGGCAGCCACGGCGTTGGCGTCCGCCGCGAAGGTGTAGCCCGCCGGCATGCCCTGCGCGGCCAGTTGCTCGATGCGGCGGAACAGCTCCTGGTGCTTCAGTTCCTCGTCGGTGAAGCGCACCAGCGCCTCCAGCGCGACCTGATCGCCAAAGCTGTGGGCCTGCGTCAGCTCCACCACCTTGGCCGAGACGAAGCGCTCCACCAGCCCGAACATATTGGCGTAGGTGCGGCCTTGCACCTGACTCACGAAGCGGCGTTCGGCCGCGCTGAGGAACGGCAGTTCGTCGGTCAGGGACAGCCCGTCGGGCAGGAACTTGTGGGAGAGGTCGAAGGTGCGGTCGCGGATGACGTCACGGTCGATGTCCCAGCGGATGCGCTTGGATGCGGCGATACAGCGGGCGTAGCGGGCGGTGTCGGCTGACAGGGATACGGCTTGCATTGCAAAACTCCTCTGGAATGAACGGCGTCCATGCAGAAGGTGCCTGACAGGACGTAGGCGGATCATTCCAGCGGCGCGCGCCGCCAACATGAGACGGGTGTCCCGGGTTTGGCGCGCTTCGAGGGTTTTGGAGTGGGGCGGTTGTCCTGCTTTAGGGCTTACCCTCTAACTGCCGTTTCTCGCCGCTTCATTTCGCTGAAGCCCCCGCGGAAGCGCGCCAGCGCCTCCGCCACCCCCCGGTAATTACCCGCGCCCGGGACCCTTGTCCCACGGAATCCCCCCGCATAGACCCTGACGAATCCCGCAAACCGGGACACCCGCCTCATGTTCGCCCGCACCCCGCTGCCCACAATCGGCCCCTCGAACAAGGAGCAGTGCGGCTCAGGCGATCCCCGCACCGTTCCTTCATCCTGAGCTGTGATCGCCTTCCTGACGTTGTAGTTGGAGTTTGCGATGTACACGAATCTTGCCAAGACCCTCTTGACCGCTTCCTCGCTGGCCATCGGCCTGTGCAACCTGGCGTATGCCGGGCTGGGCGGCGATCGTTCCTCTTTCACCACCACCGCGGCGCAGGCCGGCATGTCTGCCTGCAAGGGCGGCAAGTTCGATCCGTACCAGGACGGCCTGCGCACCAGCAAGCCGGATCCCTACACCGACGGCGCCCGGATGGATCAGCGCGACCCCTACACCGATGGCGCCCGCATGGGTCAGCGCGACCCGTTCACCGATGGGGCCCGGATGGGCGCTGCCGGTGGCGGATGTCTGCTGCGCAACGCCTGACCGCGGATAATGCGCCGGGCACGGTATGCACCACGTCTGGCTTTCCGCACTTCGCGGGGCCAGCTGGCCGTGGTTTTGCCTGCACGCTGGGGATCGTTGACTAAGATTAGTCAATCGCCCGTTCCAAGCGGACGTGGTGAGCTATCGCCCCGGCGCCCTGCACCGGCCGTACCCTGTCCCGCGCGCGATCCCACCATGCCGATGCTGAAGCAGCAGATACGCCTTTGCACCAGCCTTGACCGGGTGCGACTGGCGTATGCCATCACGGGCAGCGGACCGCCGCTCGTGAAGGCCGCCAACTGGATGAGCCACCTCGAATTCGACGTGGGGAGTCCGGTCTGGAGCCACATGCTGTGCGCGCTGTCAGAGAACCACACGCTCGTGCGCTACGACGAACGCGGCTGTGGCCTTTCTGATCGCCACGTGGAGGACCTGTCCTTCGAGGCGTGGCTGCGTGATCTCGAAACCATCGTGGACGCCACCGGCGTCGATCATTTCCCCTTGCTGGGCATTTCCCAGGGCGCGTCGATCGCCGTGGCGTACGCGGTGGCGCATCCCGAACGGGTGAGCCACCTCGTGCTGCACGGCGGCTACGCCCGGGGGCGCCTCAAGCGCAACCTCGGGGCCGAGATGCGCGAGGAAGCCGAGCTGATGGCGCGGCTGGCCGAGCTGGGCTGGGGGCAGGAGAACCCGGCCTTCCGCCAGTTCTTCACCACGCAGTTCATCCCGGGCGGCACGGCGGAGCAGCACCGCTGGTTCAACGAGCTGGAGCGCGTGTCCACCTCGCCGGCCAACGCGGCGCGCTTCATGCGCATCTTCAACGACATTGATGTGGTGGAACTGCTGCCGCTGGTGACCTGCCCCACGCTGGTGCTCCACGCCGTGCGCGACGCGCGCGTGCCGTTCGACGAAGGCCGGCTGATCGCCAGCATGATCCCGAACGCGCGCTTCGTGCCATTGGAGAGCGGCAACCACCTGCTGCTGGAGACGGAGCCGGCATGGGACCGCTGGCTCGAGGAAGTACGCGCCTTCCTGCCCGCGCCGGTGCCGGTCGACGACCCGGCGTTCCACACCTTGACCCGGCGCGAGCGCGACATTGTCGTGCTGATCGCGCAGGGCCGCGACAACGCACAGATCGCCGCCTACCTCGGGCTGTGCGAGAAAACCGTGCGCAACCACATCACGAGCATCTTCTCGAAGCTCGAGGTGGAAAACCGCTCGCAGGCCATCGTGCTCGCGCGTGAGGCCGGGTTCAACCGGTCGCGCGCGTAAGCCGGCGGACCTGCCGGGCGAACAATCAGGAGACTCCCATCATGACGACTACCCCCGACGCTGCCGCTGCCCCGGCGACTTCGCCCGACCTTGCCGCCCTGAAAGGCCGCCAGCAGGTGGCCTGGGCCAGCGGCGACTATGCCGTGATCGGCACCACGCTCCAGATCGTGGGCGAGCAGCTTGCTGAAGCCTGCGACCTGCGCTGCGACGAGCGCGTGCTCGACGTGGCCGCCGGCAACGGCAACGCCACGCTGGCGGCGGCGCGCCGTGGCTGCATCGTGACGTCCACCGACTATGTCGGCGCACTGCTGGAGCGCGGCGCCGAGCGCGCCAAGGCCGAGCGGCTGGAGGTCTCCTTCCAGCAGGCCGACGCCGAGGCGCTGCCCTTCGACGACGCGAGCTTCGACGCCGTGCTCTCCACCTTCGGCGTGATGTTCGCCCCGGACCAGCCCAAGTGCGCCGCCGAGATGGCGCGCGTGACCCGGCCCGGCGGCCGCATCGGGCTGGCGAACTGGACGCCGCAGGGCTTCGTCGGCCAGATGTTCAAGACGCTGGGCGCCTACGTGCCGCCTCCGGCGGGGGTGTCGCCGCCGTCCAAATGGGGGGTGGAGGAGCACCTGCGCACGCTGTTCGCACCGCATGGGGTCGATGTCCGCGTGACGCCGCGCCAGTTCAACTTCCGCTATCGCTCGGCGGCGCACTTTATCGAGGTGTTCCGCACGTGGTACGGCCCGGTCCACAAGGCGTTCGCCTCGCTGCCGGCCGACAAGGCCAGCGCACTGGAAGCCGACCTGACCACGTTGCTCAACAGCCTGAACGTGGCCGGCAAGGATTCGATGGTGGTGCCGAGCGAGTACCTGGAGGTGGTGGCGACGAAGCGGTAGGGGGGCGGGCGCGGTCGCCCACCTCCCGAAAATCTCCTTGACATACAGATCTGTCTACTCCACGATAGTAGACAGATCTGTCTCATTCCGGCGCTAGCCAACCCATCGTCAAGGAGCTTCGATGTCGACCCAACCCGAATCCCGTCCGCCGTTTCCGCCCTTTACCCGCGAGAGCGCCGCCCAGAAGGTCCGGGGGGCCGAGGATGGGTGGAACAGTCGCGACCCGGCGCGCGTGGCGCTGGCCTATACCGTCGACAGCCAATGGCGCAACCGGGCGGAGTTCGTCACGGGGCGTGCCGCGATCGAGGCCTTTTTGTCGCGCAAGTGGCAGAAGGAGCTCGATTACCGGCTGATCAAGGAGTTGTGGGCGCACGATGGCAACCGCATCGCGGTGCGATTTGCGTACGAATGGCATGACGACTCGGGCAACTGGTACCGGTCGTATGGCAATGAAAACTGGGAATTCGACCAGAACGGTCTGATGCAGCGGCGCTTTGCCTGCATCAACGATGCCCCGATGCGCGAGGCGGACCGCAAGTTCCACTGGCCGCTGGGCCGCCGCCCCGATGACCACCCGAGCCTGAGCGACCTGGGGCTGTAAGCGAGTAAAAGCCGGCAGGGGGCGGAAGCGGCATCGCGCCCCGCCCGCATCTGCCGGCGCCGGCTTACTGCATGGTGTCCAGATTGCCGATGCGGACCAGCATCTCGGTGAACATCTGCATGTCCAGGTTCAGGTCGGCCACTTCCTTGTACTCCTTGGCGTTGTGCGCGGTGTACTTCTTGCCGGGCATGGCCGGGCCGAAGTTGATGGCGTTCGGCATCAGCTTGGCCGTGGTACTGCCGGCCGTGGGCACCGGCTTGGCTTCGAGCCCGGTGGTGTCGCCGTAGATATTCAGCAGGGTAGAGAGCCAGGCGCCCTTGGGGTCACGCGCCATCCAGTTGCCCTGGTCGTGCTGGATCTCGACCGCCGTCTGCGTGGCGCTGGCCCAGGCGTTGATCCTGGTCGCCACCCGGGCGCGCAGTTCGTCGGGGGTGGCGCCGCGCGGCATACGCACGTTGGCGGTGACTTCAAGCTTGCCGTTGCGCTCGCGGATCAGCGTGGGCGACATCGTCAGCGGGCCCATGAAATCGTCCCGATAGCCCACATCCATCTTCTCGCCCAGATAGCCGGTGCCGTACAGGTCGCCGAGGTAGCGGATGGCGCGCGCGTACTGGTTGTCCGCGAACGGCACGCCGGCGCCTTGCAGGAACAGCGCCAGGCGCGGTACCGGGTTCACGCCTTCTTCGGGCCGGGAGCCATGGGCCGACGAGCCGGTCACCTTGACGTCCACGCCGCCGGCGCCCGGTGTCACGTCGATCGAGAACTTGCCCTGCGCGGCATGCTGGGCGATGAACGGCTCGCGCGCCTTCTCCAGCGCGGCAGCCACGGCGGCCGGATCGCCGCCCGTGATGCGTGCCGTGGCGGTCTGCGGAATCGCGTTGGCGGACGCCGCGCCAGCCATTGCCACGATGGCGGGGGCCTTGCCGTCCATCGGCCGGTCCGCGAAGCGCACCGTCAGCGCGCCCGAGCCCTTCTCGGCCACCACCGCCGGGTACTTGCTGTCCAGCACGATGTTGTACGCCGGCAGCGTGGTGTGCGCCTGGTAGTACTTCATGCCGTCGCCGCCGGTTTCCTCGGTGGTTTCGATCATCAGCCGGATCGTGCGGGCCAGCGGCACGCCGCTTTCGCGCACGGTCTTCATCGCGTACATTGCCGCCGCGATCGAACCCTTGTCGTCAATGGTGCCGCGCCCGTACAGGTAGTCGCCCACGCGGGTCACCTTGAACGGGTCGAGCTTGGTGCCATCGTCGAGCACCCATTCGTCGGCCACCACGGGCACTACGTCGGCGTGCGTGAGGATGCCGAAGGTGTCCGCGCCGGTGCCGGGCAGGATCACCTCGAACACGCGGTTGTCCACGTTGCGATAGGTCAGGCCGAAGTCCCGGGCCATGCGTTCGACCACCTTGCCGAACGCGATGATGGCGGGGTTTTCGTGCTGCGGCACCTTTTCGTCGCGCACGGTGCGGATCGCCACCATCTCGGTGATGCTGTCCAGCACGGTGGTTTCGTTGTGGAGCCGGTTATAGACACCGAGCAGCCGGCCGATGTTGACGAGATCGTCGCCCTTGAGCGGCTTCTTCGCCCGGTAGGCCCGCACGGCCGGGGCCAGCTTCGGCTCGGTCTTCACGGCGGCGGTCAGGAAGGCGTTGAAGCTGGCCGGCGGCTTGGCCGACTGGCTGGCGACCAGATGGTCCAGCGCGGGCTTGGCCAGCGTCTCGGCCAGCGCCGCGCCGGGGATCGACATGGCGAGCAGCGGGGCGAGCAAGGCAGCCAGCAAGGCGGCCCGCAGGGGGGAGGTCGGCACGGCAGGCAGGCGGTTCATCGATGTCTCTCGTACGGGTCTTGTGATGGATGCGCATGATAGCAGCGCCTCCATCGCCCGCGTCGACCGCGCCGGGGGTCAGGCGGCGTCGTGCCGGCCCATGATGCGGGTGCCCAGTGCCATGCCCCAGCGCACGAGTTGCGCGCCAGCTGGCAGCTGCGTGCGCTCCCACTGGGACAGCGCGGTGTCGATGCCACCGCGATTGGCGTGCAGCGCACGCCCCAGCGCCACCGCATTGCCGGCCGCCTTGCCCGCGCCGGCGCCGGTATGGGGGCGTGCGACGAAGGCCGCGTCGCCGGTCAGCACCACGCGGCCGAACACCATGCGCGGGGCCTCGTAGTCGTGGATCAGTTGCAGGAAGGGATCGGGCGTGCCGGTGACCAGCGCGGCGAGGTCCGGCGCGAGGTCGCGCACCGCCGCGTGGCGCAGGCCATCGATCTCGCCGTCGCGCATGACGCCCGGCGGGAGCGAATGGAGGTGCTGGTGCCCCACGCGGTCCCGCAGCGCCGCGTCGCGCGCCGGGCCGCTTGGTAATGGGCGATACCAGACCCAGTTCTGCCGGCGCTGCCCCGGGGCGGTCTCGCCGTTCTCGCCGGGAATCAGGTAGGTCAGCAACTGGTGGCCGTGCCCTTCCTCGAAGGCGAAGTTGTTGTGCAGGAGCTGGCGCGTGGCGTCTGGCAGGGCCGACTCGGGCAGCACGCCGCGCCAGGCCGCGTAGCCGGCGTAGGCCGGTGCGGCGCCGGGCAGCAGTTGCGCGCGCACGGTGGAGAGCGGCCCGTCCGCCGCCACGAGCAGGTCGGCGGTCTCCGTGCGGCCCGACGCGAAGCAGGCGGTCACGCGCGCGCCATGCTGGCGCAGCGCCAGGAAGGTCTCGCCCGCATGCACGGCGCGGGGGCCGAGCGCCTGCCGCATGTGACCGTACAGGCCGTTCCAGGCGATCTGCGTCTGCGGCATGTAGACGCGGCGCACGTCGCCGTCACGCGTGACGAAGATGCGGCCGCCCGAGGGCACCCCGAAGTCCTCGGGCAACGGCACGCCGGCAAAGCCGAGTGCGTCGGCCACATCGGGCTGCAGGACGAGGCCGCCGCCCCGGCTGTCGAGCGCCTGGGGCGAGCGTTCGAACACATCCACGTGCCAGCCGATGGCGCGCAGGCAGAGGGCCGTGAACAGGCCGCCGAGAGAGCCGCCGATGATCACGGCGCGAGGGGTGGAGGTTGGATGCATGGTCGTCAGGGAGGTGGAGGCGTCTTCGCATCGTAGGGGCGGGCCCGGATGCCGCCAATCGGCCACAGGTTTGCGGCGTGTGACACGAAGGTATAGGCACCCGCCCTAGCGGCGTTCCAATCGACAAAAAGCCGGCGGACGCGCCATCCTCGCAGCACCGGCGTGCCAACAATTCGCTCCGAGGGGGTCCTGTTCCCGTATTCAAGGAGTTGTCATGAATATCCAGTCGCGTTCATCGGCGGGACGGCCGCTTGCCGCCGCGTGCGCCGCTGCCTGTGCGATGGCGGGCCTCGCCGCCGTTGTCGGGCACTGGTGGATCGAGGGGCGCCATTTCGAATCCACGGATGACGCTTATGTGGCCGGCAAGATCGTGGATGCCGCGCCGCGCGCTGCCGGCGCAGTGGTGGCGATCGTTGCCCCGGACACGCGGGGCGTGCCATCAGACGCGGTGTGGGTCGATGCGCGGTTCAAGAAGCACCAGCTTGCGCGGCTGCGCGCCGGCCAGCCGGTGACGTTGTACGCCGACGCATATGGTGCGAAGGTGCGCTATCACGGCACGGTGGCCGGATTCTCGGCAAGGAACGGTGCGGCGCTCACGCCGCAACCCGCCCACGGCGCCATCTGCCAATGGATCAAGCCGCCGCAGCGGTTGCCGGTGCGCATCGCGCTGAACCGGGCGGAACTCGCCGCCCATCCGCTGCGTGTGGGGTTGTCGATGTACGTGACGGTAGACGTGCGTACGCGGACCGGGCAGGACCAGGTGGTATCGAACCAGAGGCCGCTAGCGTAGCGCGCGCTGCCAGATGGCGACGGCAGCGATGCCCAGGCAGATGACGGCGACCACCGCCAGCATGTTCGCCGACGCCACCAGCACGGCCTGCTGGTCGATTAACTGCGACAGCGTGGCCAGCGCGGTGGCGTCGAGCGGGGCGGGCAGCCCGTAGGGCGTGACACGGCCAATGAGGTGCGTGCGCGCCACGGCTTCCCCGGCCTGCAGCCACTGCCCGGCCAGTCCGGTGCCGCCCATCAGCGCCACCTGCCGGAGGATGTTCTTGAACTGGTACGCGTGGGGGAAGTCCTCGAGCGAGGTCTCCATGAAGGTGAGTTTGGCGACGAGGATCAGCGTGAACGGCAGCGCCACGCTTTGCAGCAGCAGCGCTGGCAGGACGGCGGAGACGGGCAGCCCGTCCGACAGGCGCGTGGCGAACAGCCACGCCGCCGCCGCCGTCATGCCGTAGCCGAGCGCCAGGTAGCGCCGCGCGCCGGGCAGGCGCGATCCCATCAGCATGAAGGCGACGCCGGCCACCAGCCCGCCGAGCGCCGACAGGGTCAGCACCATGCCGGTGGTCTCGAACGTGAAACCGAGGCCGAGCTGCATCACGTTGGAGACCGTAAAGGTCCAGAGTCCACTCAGGCAGGCAAAGATCGAGTAATAGGCCAGCCCCGTGAAGTAGCGGCGGCCGTTCAGGCGGCGCGGGCTGAGCCAGGCGTCCGGTGCGCGGTGCAGCCGGATGAAGGCGAGCACGACGACGACCAGACCGGCCAGCGGCGCGGCGGCCACGCGCAGGGAGTCGCCGGTGGCATAGAGCCGCAGCGAGGCCAGGCCATGCACCAGCACCAGCGCGCCGGCGCCGACCAGCAGCACGGTGAGCCAGTCCATGCCGGCCACGTCGTCGAGGTCCGGCGTGCGTGGCGGGCGGGCGCGGTGCGGGTAGACGCAGAACACGAACAGGGCCGTCAGCGCGGCCAGCAGCGCCTGCACGAGGAAGATCATGCGCCAGCCGGTGTCGAGCATCAGCGTGGCGGTCAGCCAGGGCGCAATCGCCGGCAGGCCAATCGTGCCAATCACGAAGCCCGTCAGCAGCCGTGGGCGCTCCGCCGGCGTGGCAATCAGCTGGATCAACACGCGCGACGCCGAGAACAGCCCGCCGGCGCCCAGCCCCTGCACCGCCAGTGCCGCGGACAGCTCCGCGACGTTGGACGACGCGGCGCACAGCAGGCAGCCGACGAAGGCGATGACGAGGCCGAGCAGCGTGAAGCCGCGGTAGCTGAGATCGTCGGCGAGGCGCCGCGTCAGCAGGTTGGCGACGATGGCCGCACCGGCATACGCGGTCAGGCACCACAGGAAGTCGTCGGGCGTGGCGTAGATGCCGGCGCGGATGTGGAGCGTCCCGGTGGCGAGCATCGACGTGGCGACGAAGTCCACGCCCGTTGCGCAGCCCAGCGCGAGGCCCAGCCACTGCACGCGCGCCCGGGACAGCTCGGGGAGCGCCTCCAGCGGTACCGCGTCAGCCGGCATGCCGCGCAAGAGGAAGCGTGAAGGGGAAGGCGATTCGGGACATACATCTCTCCGGGGATCAGGCCGGCATCCGGCAGGTCTCCAGCTTAGGCGTGTCCCGCCGCCAGCACACTCGTCCCCGCGCATGGGGGCGCCTGTGCATCGGTTTGTGACGACTATCCCCGGGTATGGAATGTCTGGAATGTGCGGCGGCTGGCGCTCCGGTCCCTCACCCGCCCAGCGGCCAACACAGCGGCAGCGTGAACGAGAACTCGGTGCCGTGCGGCGTGCGCGCCGTGGCGCGGAGCCGGCCCTTGTGGGCTTCGACGATGGAGCGGCAGATGGCCAGCCCCATGCCCATGCCGTTCTCCTTGGTCGTGTAGAACGGCTCGAACACCTGGTCGATGGCGCCCTCGTCGAGACCCGCCCCGGTGTCCGAAACGCTGACTTCCAGCATGTTGTCGCCGGCGATGCGCGTGCCCATCGTCAGCAGGCGGGCGCGGTTGGTGATGTCGCCCATCGCCTCCACGGCATTGACCACGAGGTTCAGCAGCACCTGCTGGAGCTGCACGCCGTCACCGAACACGCAGAAGGCGTCGGCATGCAGCGCCAGTTGCACGGACACCTGCCGGCGTTCGATCTCGCTGCGCGAGATGGCGAGGATATGGAGGATGGACTCGTGCATGTCCACCTCGGCCAGCACGGGCGCGGCGTTGCGCGTAAGCCCCTGCAGGCTGCGGATCATGTCGCCGGCGCGCTGCCCCTCGCTGGCGATGGCCTGGAGGCCCTCGCGCGCATACTCGATCTCGGGCTTGCTGCGCGCCAGCCAGCGCAGGCTTGCGCCGGCGTTCGAGACGATGGACATCAGCGGCTGGTTGATCTCGTGGGCGATGGAGGCCGTGAGCTGGCCCACCGTGGTGGCACGCGCCACGCGCGCGAGGTCGGCCTGCGCGTTGCGCAGCGCGTCGTCGGCATGGCGGCGCGTGGTCACGTCCGTGACCGTGCCGACGTACTCGAGTATCTCGCCGTCCGTCACCAGCGGCTTGCCGATGCCTTCCACATGGCGGACCGCGCCGTCGCCGCGCACGATGCGGTACTCCAGGTGGATGGGCACCTTGTCGGACACGCACTGGACGATGGTGTGCAGCGCGGCGGCGCGGTCGTCGGGATGCATCCGGGCGCCGAAATCCTCCAGCGCGAAGTGGGCGCGCGCCGTGTCGAGTTCGAAGATGCGGCGCATCTCGTCGGAGCAAGAGATCGCTTGCAGCCGCAGGTCCCAGCGCCAGCTACCGGTGTGGCTGACGCTCTCGCCCATGCTCAGCGAGGCCTGGCTCGCACGCAGGGCGCGTTCCACTTGCTGCCGGCGGTCGTTCTCGGCCAGCAGGTCTTCGTAGAGCCGTGCCGTGCGCAGCGAAATAGCGGCCTGCGAGGCGATCAGTTCGAGCACCTCGGTCTGCTCGGGCGTGAAGCCGTCGCCGAGCAGGCGATTTTCGAGGTACAGCGCGCCGATCAGCGTGTTGTGGCGCGACATCGGGATGCAGATGGCCGCGCACTGCGTGTGGGCCGCGAAGTAGGGGTCGAGCCCGAACGGGTTGGTGCCGGTCGCGTGGCCCACCATCACCGGTCGGCCGGTGCGGATGACGGTGTGGAACATCGACATCGGCAGGTCATCGGCGGCGGGGGCGCCCTGCGCCAGCTGCACGCGGATACCGGCGGGCGAGGTGTGGGCGCGCGCCTCGATGATCGGCGCCTTGCCATGGAGGCGGATCAGCAGCCCCCGCTGCGCGGCGGCGTATTCGAGCGTGATGGTCATCAGCGTGTCCACCAGCTTGTCGAGCCGGATCTCGTCGGTCAGCGCGCGCGAGGCGCGGATCACGCTTTCCACGTCGCGGATGCGCTTGCCGTTGGCGAGCACATAGGCCGGGCCACGCCCCGCGTCGAACAATTGCGGGTAGGTGGCGGCCATGTGGCGAGCCTTGCCCGTCGCGCCCCATTGCCGATAGCGGTCATGCGCCGCGCGCAGGTGGCCGCGTGCGGCGGTGGTCAGGCCGGCCGCCATGCAGTAGTGGCCGGCGCGTTCGTGCGCCAGCGCGGCCGTGTGCACGAAGCCGTGCGCCGTGGCGTGGGCGATGGCCTGCTCGTAGCGCGTCATCGCTCCCAGTCCGTCGCCATCGAGCCGCGCCAGCTCCGCTTCCACGAGCAGCGCCTTGTCGGTGAAGGTGAGCGGATTGGCGTCGGCCCAGCGGCGCAGCTTGCTGGCGTCCTCGGTAAGCGTGGCGCGCGCCGCCGCGTCGGGCGTGCTGGCGGCCAGCGTCAGCGCGCGATAGAGATGGAAATCGACCTGATGGATATGGGCCGGCGCGGACCACGCGAGCGTCCCGGCCGTCTCCAGGCTCGCGGCGGCTTCGGCGTGCCTGCCAGCCAGGTATTGCAGCGTGGCGCGATAGAGCCAGTACCAGAACTCCAGCGTGGACATGCGCTCCCGCGCCGGCGTGCGGGCGAGGTCGTGGCCGTCGAGCGCGGTGGGCGCGTCGGCGCCGAGCGGGAATTCGGCTTCGCGCAGCCCGTCGACAAAGCGCTGTTGCAGCAGCAGGATGGCTTCCACGTCGTGGAAGCCGGTCTGCCGCACGAAGTTGAGTCCGCTGGTGATTTCGGCGGAAACCTCGTCGAGCGTGTCGCCGCGTGCGAGCCGGTTGCTCACCAGATGGCAGCAGAGGAAACACGCCGTGGTCACGTCGCCGTTGGCGACGCCGGCCGCGAAGCCCGCCCGGGCGCAGTCGGTCGAGTAGCCCAGCGGCTGCGTCCACACGCTGAGCTGGTCGAGCGGCAGCAGCGTGCGGGCTTCATACGCGACGTAGCCATGCCGCGTGACCAGTTCCCGCGCCATCTCGCCGTAGCGGAAGCCGTCCTCGTAGGCCGCGAAGCGGTGGCAGACCAGCACGCCGAGCCAGCCCAGCGCAGCGGTGGACGGGCCGCTGATGCCGTGCGCGAGCGTCAGCCACATCATCTCGCACAGCTCCAGGAAAACCAGGTGCTCGTCGACGAAACTGGCGGGCACGGAGAGCGCGGCCAGCAGCGCCATGGCCGCCTTCACATCGGGGTCCGACATCTGCGGAAGGTGCGCCAGCGCCTTGAGTCCAGGGCGATCCAGCCGCGCCCCGATGGCCCGGTAGGCGGCGTTGGCGTCCGCTGCCGATGGATGCGCGGACAGCGAAATGCCGAACATCCGCAGCCCCCGGATGGCCGTTTCCACCGCCAGCGCGTTCTCCGAGCGCCGGGTATGCAGTTCGGTCTTGAGCCGGTAGACCTCGGCGAGCTGGCGGGCGGGCGCGTCGGCATCGAGCAGCGTTTCGGCCAGCGTCAGCGCCTCCGGTAGCCGGCCTTGCTGGAGCAGGCACGCGCAGCGCTCGCGCAGCAGCGCGAATTCCACCTCGCCGGCACCGGCATGGCCTTGCACACGCGCGGTGCGCACGAAGGCGAGGCCGGCGGTGACGGCGTCCAGCGCGGCCGGATAGGCGATGGCGCGGCGTGCGCGCGTGGCGGCGGCCAGGCTCAGCCGCGCGGACTGGATGGCCTCGTCGGCATCGGTGATCAGCTCCACCACCTGCGCCAGCATCTCGGTGGCGCGGAACAGGGTGTCGTCGCGCAGGGTGCCTTCGGCCGTATCGGAGGCATCGCGCAGCAGCCGGCCTACGCGCAGGTGCACGCGGTCGCGCTCCTCGGGCGTCAGCAGCGCGTGGGCGGCCTCCTGCACGCGGTCGTGCGAGAACACGTAGTGGGGCTCCTGCAGGCCGATGGCGTCGGCGGCGCGCGCCGGGGCCAGCAGGGCGTGCAGCGCCCCTTCCTCCACCTCGAACGCGGCGCAGACCAGCGCCACGTCGGACTGCCGGCCCAGGCACGCCATGCCGCCGAGCAGTTGGCGCGTGCGCGGCGGCAGCCGCTCCAGGCGCTGGAGCACCATGTCGGCGACGTTGTCGGTGTAGGCGTGCTGCGCAATGCGCTGGAAGTCGTACTGCCAGCTGCCCTCGTCGGGCGAGTAGGTGACGAGCCGGTCATCGACCATGGTCTTGATGAACTGGCCGACGAAGAACGGGTTGCCGAAGGTCTTGGCGTGGACCAGTCCCGCCAGCGGCTGGAGGTCGCGGCGGCGGGCGCGCAGCGTTTCGGCCAGCAGCGCGCCGACAGCCTCCACGTCGAGTGGTTGCAGCGCGAGGTGGTGGTCCTGCGGGCGATCTTGTGGGGGATCTTCCGATCGACCGTCTGATTGACCCAGCGCATCGCCCGCCGCCCGCGTGCTGCCCACGAGCAGCAGCGGCAGCGGCGTGGCGCAGTCCAGCAGGCGCGCCAGTAGCTGCCGGGAAGATGGGTCGAGCCACTGGAAATCCTCGATCACCAACACCAGCGGACGCTCCGGCAGCCCGAACGTGCCGACGAGGTTGCGCATCGCCAGATCGAAATGCACGGCCGTATCGGCGCCGCTCCCCCTCGGCGGGGCGGGCAGCGGGCCGGTCAGCGCCGCGAGCGCGGGCGCGATGCCCACGGCGGTGCGCGCATACGGGCCCAGGCCGTGGCTGACGCGCGCCTGCCAGTGGCGCACGCGCTCCTCGGGCTGGCCGAGGATGTCGATGACCAGCCCGTGGAAGGCTTCCGCGATAGCCGCGTAGGGGGTCTCGTGCCGGAACTGGTCGGCCTTGCCCACCGCGCAGCAGACCTGCTGCTGGCGCAGGCCATCGACAAACGCCCGCATCAGGGCGGACTTGCCGATGCCGGACGGCCCGCTTACCGTCACCAGCGCATGCTGGCCCGTGAGGGCGACGTGCGCGTAGGCTTCGGCGAGTTCGCGCAGCTCGGCGTCGCGGGCGTGGAGCCGGTCCGGCAGTTCGAGTTCGGCGGGCTGGTCGCGGCGGCCCAGTTCGAAGACGTCGATGCGGCCGAGCGTGCTCCACGCGGCCCGGCAACGCCGGATATCCGCTTCCAGCCCCGCCGCGGACTGGTAGCGCCGGCTCGGGCGCTTGTCGAGCAGCTTCATGATCAGCAGCGACAGCGCTTCCGGCACGCCGGCCGCCAGCCGATGGGGCGGCAGCGGTTCGCTGGCCACGTGGGCGTGGATCCACTCGTTGGCGTCGGCCGGATCGCGCGCGGCGAACGGTAGCTGGCCCGTGGCCAGGCGGTAGAGCACCACGCCGAGCGAATAGAGGTCGCTGCGCGCGTCCAGCCCGTTGCGGGTGCAGCCGGTGTGCTCGGGCGACATATAGGCCAGCCCCTCGCTCCCGGCCAGCGTGTGGGGCGCCAGCGCGTCGGCGATGTCACACTGCTGCGCGGCGGCCAGCCCGAAGCGCGTGAGCCGGCACCGGCCGTGCGCGTCGACGAGCAGGGCCGACGGCATGATCGCCTTGTGGATCAGCCCCGCCTCGTGCGCGGCGCGCAGGGCCTGGCTGGCACTCTCGGCAACGGACAGCAGCCGTGTCACCGGCAGCGGCGCGGGCGGCAAGTTCGCCAGCGGCACCGCGCCGGTGTCCTCGTACACCAGTGCCACGCCGCCCTGGTACTGCACGCAGGCGCGCGGCACCATCGCCCAGGCCGGTTGCAGCAGGGCGACGAGACCGAATTCATTGTGGAACCGGCGCACGGCCTCGCCCTCGGTGAGTACCGACGCCGCGTGCGCCACCAGCAGGGTGCTGCCATCCTCGACGTGGAAGCCGCGCGAGAGCGCGACGATGCCGTTGTGGCAGAGCGGCGTGAGGGCGTACTCGTCCAGCGATACTGCGGCGGCCTGGCTTGTGTCGTACGGCGTCATCGTGAGGCGTCTATTGCTGGCCGCCGCACCGGTGGGGCTGGTGCGGACAACGGGGCGGGGGTGGGGCGTTGCGCCGCGCTAGGCGCCGGGATCTTCCGGGGCGGGCGCCAGCGCGCGCTCGATGCACGCAATGATAGCCGTGTCGAGGAAAGGCTTGTGCAGGAAGCATGCCGCGCCGGCGGCCACGGCGCGGGCTTCGTAGCCCGCCTGTGCGAACGCGGTCATGAAGATCACGGGCATGTGCAGGTCGCGCGCCCGCAGGGCCTCGCACAGCTCGAACCCGTTCATCTCGGGCATCTGTACGTCGGTTATCAGGCAGGAAACCGTATCGAGGGCGGCCGATTGCAGCAGTTCCTCGCCGCTGCCGTACAGCGCGACGGCGAGGTCGAACGAGCGCACGAGCCGTCCCAGGGCGTGTCGGACCGACGCGTCGTCGTCGACGATGGCGATCACCGGGGTGGCAGTCACACGGGATTCCTTGAGTAGTCCGGAGCGATGACGGGGCCGATTCGGGGCCCCCATCGCTTGCTCACAGCATACTGCCAGGCGGGCGCGGCCCATATCATACGGTGGTATTGTCGGCGCCCGTCCCACACGGCAGCCGCGCCGGACCGCGCCGGCGGACTCATACCTAGGTATGTCTTGCAGCGCTTCAGAAATAGTGGCGCATGCCCAGGGCAAAGGTCTGCGGATCGGCCCCCGCGCTGACGCCAAGCTCGTTGATGGCGAAGTCGTAGACCGCGTTCGGGCGGTTGTTGATCCGGCTATACCAGGCGAACAGGGCCGTGCGCTTGGAGAGCGGGTAGTCGTAGCCAACCGTCACCTGCGTGGCGCCCGTGCCGGAGCCGCTCCGGAAAAAGCCGACGGTGTCCGTGGACGAGCCCGTGCCATTGGCGGCATAGGCGAAGCCGATCCGCACGCTGCCGGGGCCGAGCTGCTGCACCAGCGAGGCATAGTAGCCGTTGCGCTGGAGGTCGCCGGTGTCGGTGCGGTAGTGCAGGTGCTCGTAGATGGCGGAGACGCGCGTGCCGGCGAACAGCTGGTAGGCCACGCCGACCTTGATGGCGTCGTCGTTGCGGCCGGCGGCCTGGTAGTGCTGGTGCACCTCGTAGGCCAGGGTGGCGTTCAGCGGGCCGCGCTCGTAGACCGCCGCCGCCGAGTACAGCGCCGGATTGCGCGCCACGGTGGTCTTCTCCTCCGGCAGCCCCCAGCCCAGCCAGACGCTTACGCCACCGAACTGCGGCGAGCGATATTGCACGATGTTCTTCTGGCGGCGATCGAACGAACTGGTGTCCTGCACGTTGTCCGACGAGGACGTGGAGCCGTTGCCGATCAGCGCCATGTAGCCGGCGGTGGTCGGGTAGTACGGGTCGTAGGCCGCCGTCGACTCGGTATAGGGCGTCTGCCAGTGCCCCATGAACAGCAGGCCGTAGTCGCCCTGGAGGCCGACGCGCGAGTTGCGGCTGGCGATCTGGCCCTGGCCGGTATCGAGCGACAGGTTGCTCTCGATCTGCCACAGCGCCTTCAGGCTGCCGCCGAGACCTTCCTCGCCGCGCAGGCCGAACACGGAGCGGTAGTTGGTCTGCCGCACCACGCTGCCCAGCGCGGTGCCGTCGGTGGCCGTGCTGGCGCGGCTATATTCGATGGCCGTGTTGAGGCGGCCGTAGATGGTCACGGAACTCTGCGCTGCGGCAGGCCCGCCGGCCACGCACAGTCCCAACCCCAACCCCAACCCCAGCGCGGCGACGCGCGGCGATACAAGACGTCGGTACGGCATGGGGTCAGCGCTGGCTCTCGTTGGGGTTGGCGGCCTCGGCCTTGTTGGCGGCGGTCAGCGTGCTGGGCGGCGCGCCGGTGATCTTCGGCACGCATTCGCTGTGGAACCACGCGGCGGTGACCGGCTCGCCGGCCAGCATGCGCTTGATCGGCGGCACGACCTGCTCGCCGATCAGCATGCCCAGCAGGCCGATCAGTGCCACCACGGGCGGCGCCGGGGAGCGCACCTGCATCAGCGCGTAGATGATGCCGACGAGAATGCCGGCGCCCAGGGAGACGAGATAGAGCTTCATGATGGTCTCGATATGAATGGGAGGGGTCAGACAGCCGGCTTGCCCGGGGGCAGGCCAACGCCCAGCAGGTGGCGCACGCGGGGCGGCGTGGCGCCGGTGTGGTAGCGCGTGACATCGCGCTGGAGGTCGGCGTCGGCGTGGTGCACGCGCTCGTGCTGGCGCATGTGTTCGGCCCAGGATTCGACCAGGAACCACTCGGTCAGCAGTTCGGGGTCGGCCGGGTCCTCCATCACGCCCCAGTTGAACGCGCCGTCGCGCAGGCGCTCGTCGGACAGCTTGTGCACGGCGCGCAGGAAGGCGTCGCGGTCCGCGGCGGTGACGCAGTACTCGATCAGGATCATGACCGGGCCACGGTCCTGGGCGATCTCACCCGCCATCTCCGGCTGAGGCCAGTGCCGTGCCGGGACAAGGTCTTCCTCGCCCTGCGGCAGGCGCAGGCGGTGCAGGAGCAGCGCTGCCACGACCAGCCCCGCCGCCGCTATCAGCAGCGCGTTCGGCGTGCCGGTCTCTTGTGCCACGAAGCCCCACAGCAGGCTGCCGCCGGCCATCGCCCCGTTGAACACCATCTGGTAGACCGCCAGCGCACGGCCGCGCACCCAGTTCGGCAGAATCGCCTGCGCCACGCCGCCGAGCGTGGTCAGCGCGGAAATCCATGCCGCACCGAGCAGCAGCAGCAGCGGCAGGGCGATCCAGACCGGCGGCGCCACGGACAGCACCGCCATGACGCCCGCCGTGACGAGGGCTGAGAGCAGCACCATGCCATCGGCATCGAGCCGGCGTTGCAGCTTGGGCATGATCAGCGCGCCGAGGATGGCGCCGGCGCCCACGCCGCCCAGCAGCACGCCGTAGAGGCTGGCGCCCCCGTGCAGCAACTGCTTGGCGACCAGCGGCAGCAGCGCCCAGATGCTGCTGCCGAACGCGAAATGGACGGCGGCGCGCGCCAGCACCACGTGAAGTTTGCTGTGGGCGCGCGTGAAGCGCAGGCCGGCGCGGAAGGCGCCGAAGAAATGCTCGCGCAGCGGGTCGGTGGCGCGCTCGGGGCGCTTCCACCAGAGCAGCGCGGCAATCACGAAGATATAGCTGAGCAGGTCCAGCCCGTAGGTGGTGGCCGCGCCGAACGCGGCCAGCAGCAGGCCGCCGGCAGCAGGCCCGATGGCGCGCGCGATGTTCACGCCCAGCGCGTTGAGCGCCACGGCGCGCTTCAGCTCCTGCATCGGCACCAGTTCCGGCACGATCGACTGCCACGTGGGCCCCATCATGGCCGCGCCGATGCCGCCGGCGAAGGCCATGGCGATCAGGATTTCGATGGTCAGCGCCTGCTTCAAGGCGAGCAGCATCAGCGTGCCGCTGACCGCCGCCATGCCGAACTGGATGACGATCAGGAAGCGGCGCCGGTCGAGGATGTCAGACAGCACGCCGGCCGGAATGGCCAGCAGGAACACGGGCAGCGTGGCGGCGGCCTGGATCGTGGCCACGGCGGCGGGGGAGGAAGAAAGGTCCGTGGCCAGCCATGCGCTGGCCACGTCGCGCATGAAGCTGCCGATGTTGCCGAGAATGGTGGCGGCCCAGAGCACGGCGAACGTGCTCTGGGCGAGCGGGGCGAAGGTGCCGCCGGCAGGGCTGGCGGCGGTGGTGGAGGAGCGGGAATCGGCCATGGAATCAGTGTCTGCGGAGGTCTTCCCACGCCACGAGCACGAAGGCCCCGGCCAGGCCCAGATGCTCGAAGAAGGCGTTGGCGAGCATGAAGCGGGCTTCGGTCGGCGCGCTCCAGAAGCGGTTGGCCATGAACGTGGCGGCGACCGTGAACACGGCCAGCGCCAGCGCGCCCAGCCAGCGCCAGCGGCCGAGCAGGATCAGCGCGGCGGCGCCCAGCTCCAGCACGATCGTGGCGACGGCCATGGGCACGGCCGGCGTGAGGCCGAAGTGCTCCATCTCGGCCACCGCGCCGGGGAAGTCGAACAGCTTGACGAGGCCGCCCTGGATATAGGCGCCGCAGAGCAGCAGTAGCGCGACCCAGCGCACCCAGCGCGGCAGGATGCCCGAGCCGGCCGTGGCCGATCTCATCGAGGAAGTGGTATCAGCCATGGCCGGTCTCCGGTCAGCAATCAAGGAACAGGGGCATCAGAACGCCCAGCACGAGCAGCCCAGCGCGCCCCAGAACGAGCTTTCGTCAGCCGTCGGCACGCTCGACGTCCACGCCTTGGCGTGCGCGTGGCCGTGCACGCCGCAGGAGCTGGCGCAGCCGCAGGCGGTGGCCAGCGCGAGAGCCTTCGCTTGCGGGCGCGGCTGGTACTGGCTGCCGTGGCGGGCCGGCGACCAGTCCGGCATGGCTGGCGGAATCTCGGGCGAGAGCTTGTTGAACTCGCTATCGCCGTAGACCACCTTGCCGCCCAGGATCGTCATCACCGAGGTGATGTCCTGGATGTCGTCGCCCGGCACGCTGAAGTAGTCCTGCGACAGCACGGCCACGTCGGCCAGCTGGCCCACCTTGATCTGGCCCTTCTTGCCGACTTCCGACGAGAACCACGTGTTGGCCTCGGTCCAGAGGCGCAGCGCGGTTTCGCGGTCGAGCAGGTTGGCCTGCGGGTACATCGCCATGCCGCCCACGGTCTTGCCCGTGGTCAGCCAGTACAGCGAGACCCACGGGTTGTAGGACGCCACGCGCGTGGCATCGGTGCCGGCGCCCACCTTGACGCCTTTTTCCAGCATCCGCTTGATCGGCGGCGTGGCCTCGGCGGCCTTGGCACCGTAGCGTTCGACGAAGTACTCGCCCTGGTAGGCCATGCGGTGCTGCACGGCGATGCCGCCGCCCAATGCCGCGATGCGGTCGATATTGCGATCGGTGATGGTCTCGGCGTGGTCGAAGAACCAGTTCAGGCCGTCGAACGGGATGTCCTTGGCCACTTTCTCGTAGACATCCAGCGCGCGCGTGATGGTCTCGTTGTAGGTGGCGTGCAGGCGCCACGGCCAGCGCTTCTCGGCCAGCAGGCGGATCACGGGCTCGAGGTCGCCTTCCATCGACGGGGGCATGTCGGGCCGCTCGACGCGGAAGTCCTCGAAGTCGGCCGCGGTGTAGACCAGCATCTCGCCGGCGCCATTGTGGCGGTAGAGGTCATCGCCCTGGCCCGGCTTGACGGTCGAGGTCCAGGTCTTGAAGTCGCTCAGTTCTTCCTTGGGCTTCTGCGTGAACAGGTTATAGGCCAGCCGCACCGTGAGCTGGCCTTCCTTATGCAGTTCCTCGATGATGTTGTAGTCATCGGGATAGTTCTGGTAGCCGCCGCCGGCGTCGATCACGCCGGTCACGCCGAGCCGGTTCACTTCGCGCATGAAGTGGCGCGTGGAGTTCTTCTGGTACTCCGGCGGCAGCTTCGGGCCTTTGGCCAGCGTGGCGTACAGGATGGTAGCGTTGGGCTTGGCCAGCAGCAGGCCGGTGGGATTGCCGGCCTTGTCGTGCACGATCTCGCCGCCCGGGGGATTCGGGGTGTCTTTGTTGTAGCCCACCGCACGCAGCGCGGCGCCGTTGAGGATGGCGCGGTCGTACAGGTGGAGGATGAAGACCGGGGTGTCCGGCGCGGCGGCGTTCAGTTCCTCGATGGTGGGCAGGCGTTTCTCGGCGAACTGGTGCTCGGTGAAGCCACCCACCACGCGCACCCATTGCGGAGCCGGGGTACGGGCGACCTGGTCCTTGAGCATGCGCATGGCGTCCGCCAGCGAGCGCACGCCGTCCCAGCGCAGTTCCATGTTGTAGTTCAGGCCACCCCGGATGATGTGCATGTGGCTGTCGATCAGCCCGGGAATGGCCCGCCGGCCGTTCAGGTCGACGATCTTCGTCTGCGTGCCGGCCAGTTTCATGATGTCCTGGCGCGTGCCCACGCCGACGAAGCGGCCATTCTGGATGGCGACGGCATCGGCCTGAGGGTTGGCGCGGTCGAGCGTGGCGAACTTGCCGTTGACAAGGATGAGGTCTGGCGTGGCGGATGTCATGGCGAAGAGCTCCGAAGAAGCCGCCGCACCGAGTGCGGCAGCCGAGGCAATGAAATGCCGGCGGGTAACTGACATGGTGCGGCTGGGATCAGGTGTTGAGGAAGGCGAGCAGGTCGGCGTTGATCTGGTCGGCGTGGGTCACGCACATGCCGTGCGGCGCGCCGGGGTAGACCTTCAGTGTGGCGTTCTTCACGATCTTGGCGGACAGCTTGCCGGCGTTGTCGATCGGCACGATCTGGTCGTCGTCGCCATGCATGACCAGCGTCGGCACGTCGATCTTCTTCAGGTCGTTGGTGTAGTCCACCTCCGAGAATTCCTTGATGCACGCGTACTGGCCCAGGATGCCGCCGGCCATGCCCTGCGCCCAGAAGGCGTCGATGGTGCCTTGCGAGACCTTGGCGCCCGGACGGTTGAAGCCGAAGAACGGCACGGCCAGGTCCTTGTAGAACTGCGAGCGGTTATCCGTCACGCCCTTGCGGATGCCATCGAACACGTCCATCGGCAGGCCGTTGGGGTTGTTGGCGGTCTTGACCATGATAGGCGGCACGGCGCCGATCAGCACGGCCTTGGCGACGCGCTTGGTGCCGTGGCGGCCGATGTAGTGCGTGACTTCGCCGCCACCGGTGGAGTGGCCGACCAGCGTGGCGCCCTTGATGTCGAGCGCGTCGAGCAGCGCGGCGAGATCATCGGCGTAGGTGTCCATGTTGTTGCCCTGCGACGGCTGGCCCGAGCGGCCATGGCCGCGACGGTCATGAGCGATCACGCGGAAGCCCTTCTGCACCAGGAACAGCATCTGCGCGTCCCAGGCGTCGGCGTTGAGCGGCCAGCCGTGCGAGAACACGACCGGGCGACCCGAGCCCCAGTCCTTGTAGAAGATCTGCGTGCCGTCCTTGGTGGTGATGGTGCTCATGGTGTTGCCTCCTGCAGTGTGATGGGTGGCGCCAGCCTGCGGCTTGCCGGCTGCATTGGCCTGGGTGGTGGCGGACAGCGCGGCGACGGCAGCCACGCCGACGGTGCCGGCGCCCGAGACCAGCAGCTTGCGACGCGAGGGATTGAGCGCTTCGATTTGTTCTTGGGGTTGCATGACGGTTCTGGCGAGGAATGTGAAGGATGCGACGGAGGAGCGCCCCGCTCCCGCAGGCGGCAGCGGGGCGGCGGACATCAGCGTGCGGCGACCGGCGCCACGGACTCGTGCGGCGTGGCGGTGCGCTGGGCGGCCTTGTGGACCATCGTGTAGGCGTAGTCCACGCCCATGCCGTAGGCGCCCGAGTGCTCCTTGACGAGCTTCATCACGGCGTCATAGGAGTCGCGGTGGGCCCAGTCGCGCTGCCACTCCAGCAGCACCTGCTGCCAGGTCACCGGCACCACGCCGGCCTGCACCATGCGTTGCATGGCGTAGTCGTGGGCTTCCTTCGAGGTGCCGCCCGAGGCATCGGCGACCATGTAGATCTCGTAGTCGCCTTCCAGCATCGCGCACAGCGCGAAGGTGGTGTTGCAGACTTCGGTCCAGAGACCGGCCACGACCACCTTCTTGCGGCCGTTGGCGGCCAGGGCGTCACGCACCTTCTGGTCGTCCCACGAGTTCATCGAGGTGCGCTCGAGCGTCTTCTGGTTCGGGAACACGTCCAGGATCTCCGGGTACGTGAAGCCCGAGAACGACTCGCTTTCCACCGTCGTGATGGTGGTCGGCACGTTGAAGATCTTGGCCGCCTTGGCCAGACCCACGACGTTGTTCTTCAGCGCCTGGCGGTCCATCGACTGGACGCCGAAGGCCATCTGCGGCTGGTGGTCGATGATGATGAGCTGGCTGTTTTGCGGGGTCAGGACTTCGAGCTTCGGATTGGACATGGTATTGCTCCAGGAAACATTGGCAAGGGATTGGGGCATGCTGGTGGTAACAGCCCGGCGGAAGACTAAGCGCCTGTCCCGCTGACAGCTACTGTTCGATCGTATTAGTTTCTCGTGCGATCGGCTAAGCGGCGGTCGACACCGGGCGGCAGGAAACCCGCCACGCGCGGCCAGTCGTGTTTGCGGATGACATGGTGGCGCCTGCGCCGCGTTTGGCCAACTAACCCGATGGTATGAATGGCATGTCCGCGCTGACTATGTTGAAATGCGGGGCGCTGCGTCCGTGGTGGCCGGCGGGGCATCTCGCTGTCCTCGATATAATTCGCAGCAGATACCCGGGACCACCCCCGCGGACAGGGAGAGAAAACGTGACATCGAATAGCCTGGAGCCCGCTGACGACAGCACGCGCGACAATGCGCTGGTGCTGGTTGTCGACGACGACGCGATGCTGCGCGCGGGCCTGGGCAACCTGTTCCGCTCGGTGGGCATGGAGGTGGCGCTGTTCGCCTCGGCCGCCGAACTGCTCGAGTTCACCATTCCCGACGTGCCGTGCTGCCTCGTGCTTGATGTGCGGCTGCGCGGGCCGAGCGGGCTCGACCTCCAGACCCGGCTGGCCCAGATGGGCGTCAACATCCCCATCATCTTCATGACCGGCTACGGCGACATTGCGATGACCGTGGCGGCGATGAAGGCTGGCGCCGAGGACTTCATGGCCAAGCCGATTCGCGACCAGGATTTGCTCGACGCGGTGTCTGCCGCGCTCGACAAGGATCGTGCACGCCGCCTGGAACTGCGGCAGGCGGTGACGCTGCGCGCCAGCTACGAGGCGCTGACGCCGCGCGAGACCGAGGTCATGACGCTGGCCGTGTCCGGCCTGCTCAACAAGCAGATCGCGAGCCAGATCGGTATCAGCGAGGTCACGGTCAAGATTCATCGCGGGCAGGCCATGCGCAAGATGCGTGCGCGTACGTTCGCCGATCTCGTCCTGATGGCGCAGCAGCTCGGCATCTGCAAGCAGCGCCTCTGAAAGATATTCTCGGAAGGGGACGCGGCTAGCCCGGCCCTTGCGTGGCGGGCGGCGGCAGGCGCAAGGTCGCTTGGAACAGCGGGCGCGGCGACAGCGCGAACGTGGGCGCCGCCGTGGCCTGGGCCACCCGGGCCAGGATGCCGGACATCAGGCGTTTCTGCTGCGCGAGCGCCTCAGGCCGAACATGATTCGTGACGTGCAAAGCCATAGCGTCCTTCCTTCTTGATTGTGCTGCTGACTGTCCTGTCAGCTTCCGGCCGCGTCACGCAGCGGAATTGCGCGCTGCCTGGCGTGCGCGTGAATTGCCGGATCACGCGTTCGCACAAAAAATCCATCTTTCGGGTCTGCGACACGCAGACGTACTGCTGCACCGACGGGTGGGCGTCCACATGGTGGCGCATCGCCTGCAGCAGGGCCTCCGAGAACTGCCAGACCATGTGCGGGCAGGGCAGGCGCCAGAAGTCCGGCAGGAACATCGTGCCGTGGTCGGCCTCCACGCGCACCACCGTGACGAAGCGGGCCGCCTGGCCTGCCGGCTCATCCGCCAAGTCCTCGGGGACATCGGCAAAGAACATCACATAGCGCAAGTCGGCGAAGCCGATGCCGACGACCTCCAGGCCATCATCCACGCGCATCGTTTCCGTCACGTGAATGTCGCCACGTCCGCCTTGCGGCGGTAGCGTGGGAAATACGCGTGTAACCAGTGCGGGGCAAATGTAGTCGTACATCGGGCAACAAAAAATGCATCACAAAAAGCGGCATACCCGCCTTTACAAGCCCGGATGCTAACTGCCGTGCAGCCCGGCGGCCCGCTTCTTTACAACATTTCACGTCAACCGGGCAGCCTTGGAAATTCCGTGCGATAGAGAAAAGCAATCGGAAAACGCCGATTGATAATAGATTGTATCAATCGCCGAGGTAGGAACGATGAATTGTACAAATCACATGGCGATCGTCAGAATCCATCCCATCGCTACGACACGTGGCGCCAATCCAACCCAGAGGAGTCTTACCAATGCTGCAATCCCGCGAAGGCCAACGCGTTCCCCAAGTCACCTTCCGTGTACGTGAGAACAATGAATGGAAGAACGTGACCACGGCCGAACTGTTCGACGGCAAGACCGTCGTGGTCTTCTCGCTGCCCGGCGCCTTCACGCCGACCTGCTCGTCGACCCACCTGCCGCGCTACAACGAACTGGCGTCGGTGTTCGCCAAGCATGGCGTGGACGACATCCTGTGCGTGTCCGTGAACGATACCTTCGTGATGAACGAGTGGTCCAAGGACCAGGAGTCGCAGAACATCACCATGATTCCCGACGGCAACGGTGAATTCACCGACGGCATGGGCATGCTGGTGGATAAGGCGGACCTGGGCTTCGGCAAGCGCAGCTGGCGCTATTCGATGCTGGTCAAGGACGGCGTCGTGGCCAAGATGTTCATCGAGCCGGAAGAGCCGGGCGACCCGTTCAAGGTCTCGGACGCCGACACGATGCTGAACCACATCGCCCCGAACGCGAAGGGCCCGGACCAGGTCGTGGTGTTCTCGAAGGTCGGCTGCTCGTTCTGTGCCAAGGCCAAGCAACTGCTGTCGGACAACGGTTTCGAGTACATCGACGTGCCGCTGGAAAACAAGGTGCGCGGCAAGGTGCTGGGCGCGGTGTCCGGCAACATGACCGCCCCGCAGGTCTTCATCAACGGCAAGCTGATCGGCGGCGCCGAAGCGCTCGAGCAGTACCTGACGCGCTAAGCGCATCCCCCCACGCCTCCCCTGGCCCGGCTTCCCGCCGGTGTCCGGGGGGACATTTCCCGCAGCACGACAGTCGTCGGATCCGATGACATCGGGCGCCCAGCCTGGCGCCGGTGTCATGCCGTCCGCTGATTGAGAAAAAAAGCAGCAAACCGCTCATTACCAGGAATCGCATCATGAAGACGACCATCCAGACCGACGTAGCCGTGATTGGCGCAGGCACCGCTGGCCTCGCGGCCTACCGGGCCGCCATCGCGGCTGGCAAACGCGCCGTGATCATCGAAGGCGGCGCCTACGGCACCACCTGTGCCCGCGTGGGATGCATGCCGTCGAAACTGCTGATCGCCGCCGCCGAGGCCGCCCACGAGGCGCGCCACACCGGCGCGTTCGGCGTGCATGTGGATGGCCCGGTGCGCGTCGATGGCCGCGAGGTCATGGCCCGTGTGCGCAGCGAACGCGACCGCTTCGTGGGCTTTGTGGTGCGCGGGACCGAGAACATTCCGGCGGCGGACCGCCTGATCGGCCACGCGCGCTTCATCGACAACACGGTGCTGGAGATCGACGACCACACCACGGTGCGCGCCAGCCGCGTGGTGATTGCCACGGGTTCGCGTCCGGCCGTGCCGCCGTCGTTCCAGGTGTTTGGCGACCGGCTGATCGTCAATGACGATGTATTCGCCTGGGACGACCTGCCGACCAGCGTAGCCGTGTTCGGCCCCGGCGTGATCGGGCTCGAACTGGGCCAGGCGCTGTCCCGGCTTGGCGTGCGGGTGCGCGTGTTTGGCATGGGCGGCTCAGTCGGCCCGTTCACCGATCCGGCCATCCGCGCCTATGCCGCGCAGGCGTTCAACCAGGAATTCTCGCTGCAGCCCGACGCCCACGTGACCGACATGCGCCGCGAGGGTGACGAAGCGGTGATCACGTTCGAGGATGCCGATGGCCAGCCCGTGACCGAGCGCTTTGCCTACGTGCTGGCCGCCACGGGCCGCCGCCCCAACGTCGACAACCTGGCGATAGAGAATGCCGGGCTGGCGCTCGATGCGCGCGGCGTGCCGGTCTTCGACCCGCTTACGCTCCAGTGCGGCACCGCGCCGGTGTTTATTGCCGGCGATGCCGACAACGTGCTGCCGCTGTTGCACGAGGCCGCCGACGAAGGCAAGGTCGCCGGCGACAACGCTGCGCGCTGGCCCGATGTGCGCCCGCTGGCACGCCGCGCCATGCTGGCCGTGGTGTTCTCCGATCCGCAACTGGCCATCGTCGGCAACACTTTCGCCAGCCTGGAGCCGGGCAGCTTCGTCACCGGCGAGGTCAGCTTCGAGGATCAGGGTCGCAGCCGCGTGATGCTGAAGAACAAGGGCCTGATGCACGTCTATGCGGACATCGCCACGGGCCGCTTCCTTGGTGCCGAGTGGATGGGCCCGCGTGCCGAGAACATCGCCCACCTGCTGGCGTGGTCGTACCAGCAGGGCCTGACCATCGCCCAGATGCTGGCCATGCCGTTCTATCACCCGGTGGTGGAAGAGGGCCTGCGCACCGCGCTGCGCGACGCGGAAGCCAAGCTGACGGATGTGACGAATACGTAGCAGTAGGCCTGACCAGGGGTCTGGTTGGGAAGGGCCGGCAGCGGTGACGCTGCCGGCCCTTTTTTTCGCCTGCGGGCGCGGCTTACCCGATTATCGATTGTTGTTAATTCGATTTAAGAAAAATTGACTTCCGTCAGAGCAGGAAGTGGGGAACGATCACGCACGAAACCAGATTTCAGGGAGCCTGCCATGAGACGCATTGCGGTATCGAGCGTGCTTGCCGTTTCGCTCTGGGGCTGTAGCCACGCGCCATCGACGCCTCCGGCGGCCCCTCCGCCGACCAGCGCTTCCCAACCGAGTGCCGCGCCGCCCCCGGCGCCGGCTTCCTCCGCACCACCGGCGGCCAACGCCGTGGACCCGGCTGCGGTGCAGGCGCTGCAGAAGATGGGCGCCTATCTCCAGACGCTGCGGACGTTCGAGGCGCAGGTGGACCTCTCCGGCGAGCGGGTGCTCCAGGACGGCCAAAAGCTGCTCCACATGGCCACGGCCAAGGTGGACGTGCAACGCCCGAACATGCTGCGCGCCGAGATGCGCAGTGCACGGTCCGCGCGCGACCTGATCTACGACGGCAAGACGGTCGTGCTCTACCTGCCCGAGCAGAAGTACTACTCGAAGGCGCCCTTCACGGAGAACCTGGACGCGCTGGGCAACCGGCTGCAGGAGCGGTACGGCATCGAGCTGCCGGTGGCGGACCTGTTCCTCTGGGGCACGCCCCAGGCGCCGCTCGACAACATGACCTCGGCGATGAATGCCGGCCAGGACGTGGTGGAGGGCGAGGTTTGCGACCACTATGCCTTCCGCCAGGGCAATGTCGACTGGCAGATCTGGATCGCCGCCGGCGCGCGGCCCCTGCCGCGCAAGCTGGTCATCACCAATCGTGCCGATGAGGCACGCCCGCAATCGGTCTCGCTGATCCGGTGGCGCATCAATCCGGGCTTCAAGGAATCCCGCTTCGCGTTCACGCCGCCCCAGGGTGCCACCGAGGCGAAGTTCGTTCCGCTGAAGTCTCAGTAAAGGAGCTGCATCATGCACCACGCTATTGGGAAGGGCTTCTTGCTGTCGATGGCCGTGATCTTCCTCGCCGCAGCCACGGCGTGGGCCCCTCTGGCGGACGCGCGTCCCGGAGGTGGAGGCGGGCACGCAGGCGGAGGCGGGCACGCGGGCGGCGGCAATCGTGCCGCGGCGGCGCCGGCGCGGGGCGGCGGTGGCGCGCAGCACGTCAACAACCAGAACGTGGATGCGCGCGCGAACAACGTGCGCAGCAACAGTGTCAACAGCGTCAATTCCAACCGCAACGTGAACGTCAATTCGAACCGCAACGTAAACGTGAACGTGGAAGGGGGCGGCGGGTGCTGCCACAACGGCTGGGACAATGACTACCACCCCGTGGCGACGGCCGCCGCCGTGACCGCCACGGTGGCCGTGACCTCCGCCGTGATTGGCTCCATGGTTCGCACCGTGCCGCCCGGCTGCGCGCCGGTCAACTATGGCGGCATGGTGTACCAGCAGTGCGGCACCACGTGGTATCAGCCGCAAGGCACGCAATACGTGGTTGTGAATCCACCTTACTGACGGGCATGCGGATTTCCCTTTTTGACCGCCGGCTGGCTGCCGGCCTGACCCTGATCGCCCCGCTGCTGCCGGCCCATGCCGAAGACTCCGCGGAGCTGGCAAAGAAACTCAGCAATCCGGTGGCCGCCCTGATCAGCGTGCCGCTGCAATTCAACTACGACCGGGGCATCGGCCCCGTGCATGACGGCAAGCGGCTCACGATGAACATCCAGCCGGTGGTGCCGATCACGCTCAACGCGGACTGGAACCTGATCTCGCGCACCATCCTGCCCGTGACGCACCAATCGTCCCTCGCCCCCGGTTCCGGCACACAGACCGGCCTTGGCGATACGCTGCAAAGCCTGTTCTTTTCGCCGAGGCAGCCTACGGCAGCAGGGCTGATCTGGGGTGTAGGCCCGGCGCTGCTGTTGCCGACCGGCACCGAGAACCAACTCAGCGGACGGAAATGGGGGCTGGGGCCAACGGCCGTCGGCTTGTTGCAGCACGGGCCATGGACCTATGGCGCGCTGGCCAACCATATCTGGTCGGTGGCGGGGGACAATGGGCGCCCGGCAGTCAGCAGCACCTTCCTCCAGCCCTTTGTCTCGTACACGACCCCCACGGCCTGGACCTACACGCTGAACACGGAATCCACGTATGACTGGAAGCAGTCGCAATGGAGCGTGCCGATTCACGCGGGCATCAGCAAGCTCGTCAAGTTCAAGGATCGGCCGGTCAGCTTCGCCTTGTTCGCCACGTACTGGGCCGAGGGGCCGGTCAGCGGCCCGCACGGCTGGGGCGGGCGCGCGGTGGTGACCTTCCTGTTTCCCAAGTGATGAAAGGCGGTGCGGCCTAGCGCCAGGCGTAGGCGATGCCGGCGCCGTAGGTCACCTGGTTGCGCGTGCCGCGCTGCGTGACGATCGGGCTGTCGGCGGCGCTGCCGGTGATGCGCTGGTAGTAGATCATCGCGCCCGCGTACCAGTGCTGGTCGATCCGATAGATCGCCCCGAGCCAGCCCGTGCCCTGCTGCAGGCCGCCGCCGGGCGTGTAGACGGGCAGGCCGCTGGCAGCGCTGTCTTCCGCAGTCACGCCGAAGTAGGTCCGGTTGAAACTGCCGCTCACCCACGTCAGGCCCACACCGAGCCCGAGCATCATCCGCGTGTGCACGGGCACCCAGAAGGTGCCCGTCGCCGACACGCGGGCCCCGCCATACACGATCCCCGCGTTCGTCAGCACATTGATCCCCCCGCGCAGCCGGTACGGAATGCTGCCGGGATGGATGTACTCGTAGCTGATGAAGCCGCCGGCTTCCCCGGTGGTGTCGATCTCGTGGATTTTGGAGACGACAGCGTCATCCACATCGTTCCGTCCCAGGCGAAGGGAGACGGCGGGGCCGTACTGGAAGCCCGTCAGGCTGCCGAAGTTGAACTGGGCGTAGGGGCCATACCATTCCAGCAGCCGGCCGCTTTCCGTGGTGTAGCGCAGGCCCGGCAGCACCCCGATCATGCGTTCGTTGCCGCCGGCGTACTCGGTGGTGGAGCCCACGCCAACCCCAAACATGTTCGGGATGGTGCTCGGCAGGTCGAACGGAGAGGCCGTCGCCGTGGTGGCGGCGCCGGTCATCACCAGCATGCCGAGGATGCGGCCCAGCGCAGGCGTCCGGCGGCGGGAGCGGCGCGCGCTCATCGTGGGGGTCTCCTTGCGGCGAACCCGCGCAGGCACACGCGGGGGCTGACAATTCGCGGATTGTGCGACGGCCCGCCCGGCAAGGGAATTCAGTCTTTTCGGGCGGCGCGTTAAGTGAATTCGAGTCCTCCCCGGGACATCGCAAAAAAACACGCAGGGCGGCTTCGAAAGGATTCACTTGGATGCACCCGGTGGCTCCACCAAGATGCAGTATCTCGGGGTTCCATCATGCATGTCCGTTACCTCCGCCGCTTGTGTGTGTCGATATGTGTGTCGATTGGCCTGGCAGGCGCCGCCATGCCCGGGCGGGCGGACGAGCCGGTGGAAGTGGTGGAAGCGGTGGGCGCGCCGGCCAGCAAGGAAGAAAAGCAGGGCTGGATCGACCGGATCCTCACCAAGCTCGGCGCATCGGACGCCGTGGACGTGAGCCAGGGCATCGACTTGGGCGTGCTGCCGGGGCCGTTCTACAACCCGGAAATGGGCTTCGGCATTGGCGCGGCGGCCATCGGCCTCTACAAGCCGGGCAACGCCGCAGAGGAGACGCAGCTATCCACGCTGTCGATCCGCGGCTTCGGCACCGTGAAGGGCGCCTACGGCATCTCGATCGAGAACAACACGTTCTTTGCCGACGACAGCTACCGCTTTCTCATCGAGGCGGATCTCATCAACATGCCCACCGCCTACTGGGGCATCGGCTACGGCAGTGCCATCGACAACGCCAACAAGGAAGCCTTCACGCGCAAGGAGGTGGTACTGCAGCCCAAGATCATGATGCGGGTGCGTCCCAACATCTACGTGGGGGCGGGATGGAGCTTGCAGTACGACGATGCGGTGAAGCTGGAGCGCGGCGCCGACAGCAAGCTGGCGACCGACCCGCATGGCCCCCGCGTGCTCAGTTCCGGGGTCAGCGCGCATTTCTCGTACGACACGCGGGACTTCATCCCCAATCCCTACCGGGGCGAATCGCTGCTGGCCAACGTCACCGTCTACCGCCGCGAACTCGGCAGCGACACCGATATGGAGAACGTGGAACTCACGTTCAACAAGTACTTCCGCATGCGCGAGCGCGATGTGCTGGCCTTCGACGCCTACGCCAACATGAACTGGGGCGACGTGCCCTGGGACATGATGGCTACCCTCGGCAACAACAAGCGGATGCGCGGCTACTTCTCGGGCCAGTTCCGGGACAAGGTGATGGCGGGGGTGCAGGCGGAGTACCGCTGGCATATCGCCGGGCGCCAGGGCATGGTGTTCTGGCTCGGCACCGGGGCGGTCAGCCCGAATGTGGGGGCGCTGTTCCGGGGGCACTGGCTGCCGAATGGCGGCATCGGCTACCGCTTCGAGTTCAAGCCGCGGGTCAATGTTCGCTTCGATGCCGGCGTGGGGCGCAATACGAAAGGCGTGTATTTCCAGATCAATGAGGCGTTCTGATCTTCACAAAAATGGACCTTCACAAAAATGTCACATTAACGTCACAATAGCGCTTCGGTCCGCCGCCGTGTAGAGCGGGGCCGCCTCCGGAGACAAGACGATGACGTTGTTCGCTGCCCGCCGTGCCCGGCAAGCCCTGGCCGTATTGGCCCTTACCCCGCTGGCCTTCGCGGCCGGCGTTGCCCACGCCGCCTGGCCCGAGAAGCCGATCCGGATGGTGGTGGGATTTCCGCCTGGCGGTCCGGTGGACACGCACGCGCGCATTCTGTCGGAGAAGCTCCAGCCCTTGCTGGGCCAGTCCGTGGTGCTGGACTACAAGGCCGGCGCGGCCGGCAATATCGGTTCGGACAGCGTGGCCAAGGCGGCGCCGGACGGCTATACGCTGTTGATCGCCAATACGGGCCAGATGTCGATCAACAATTCGCTGTATCCCAAGCTGCCATACAGCATGCCGAAGGACTTCGCGCCCGTGGCGCGCACCGCGCTGATCCCGCTGGTCATGGTGATCAACAACAACGTGCCGGCACGGAATCTCAAGGAATTCATCGCCTATGCCAAGGCGAACCCGGGCAAGCTCAACTTCGCTTCGGGCGGTAACGGCGGGATCTCGCACCTGATGCCGGAGATGTTCAAGCAGGCATCGGGCACCTTCATCGTTCACATCCCGTACAAGGGCAGTGCGCCGGCGCTGACGGATGTCATGGGCGGGCAGGCCCAGATGATGGCCGATTCGATTCCGCTCTTCACCCAGTACATCAGGGCAGGCAAGGTCCGCGCGCTGGCGGTGACGTCCGGCAAGCGCTCGCCGGCGCTGCCCGATGTGCCGACGATGGAGGAGTCCGGCCTGAAGGGCTTCGAGGTGGTGGGCTTCTATGGGGTGCTGGCGCCGGCGGGTACGCCGAGGGAGATCGTCGACAAGCTGTCGGGCGCGTTGCGCACCGTGCTGGCCGACCCGGATACCAAGGCCAAGCTGGAAGCGCAGGGCGCCGAGCCGGCGTGGCAATCGCCGGAAGCGTTCGCGGCGACCATCATCAAAGAGCAACAGCGGTGGGGCCAGACGGTGAAGGTATCGGGCGCGAAGATCGACTGATCCGGGCGGCGGGAGGCCCTGCCTCCTTCCTTTTCCTGGGGTTTACCCTGATAAGAACGTGTCCGCGACGCAACAAAAGCACTGATTCGCATTACGATGTGTTGCAATCCCCACATGCAATGCCGTTACAATCTACACGTTTACTTACAAAGCTAAGTATTCGAGGTATTGCAAAAAAAATAAATATGTTCGGGGTGGGTTGCTATGCGTTTTTCAGTTCCTTTGTTGTTCGTGACAGTTTTGGGCTTGGCGGGCTGCGCCGCGCAGTCGGCGGAAGGGCAGTTGTCGCGCTCGCCCACGGTACGCGTGTGCAACGGCAATGCCTGCACCGAACAAGACCGACGCGTGAGCACATTCCGGGACGCGCCCGTCGATGCCGAGGCCGAGCGCCGCATGCAGGCCCTGACCGAAGTGGCGGAGCGCAATCCGAACGCGGCCTATGACCTGGGCCTGCGCCTCCTGCGCGGCGACGGCGTCGAGCGCAACAGCCATCAAGCCCTCGAGTGGATGCGCAAGGCCGGCGACAACGGCCACGTGCAGGCCCAGCTCGCGCTTGGGCGAATCTATCTGATGGGCTTCGAGGAAATGGGATCGGACCCGGCGGAAGCCGAGGCCTGGCTGACGCGCGCTGCCTCCAAGGGCAACAAGGAAGCCCGCGACCTGATTCCGCAAGCTCAGGCCGCCAAGAAGGACGAACAGAGTCTGTATCAGGTGCGTGAGGCGTATCGCAAGTCTTGGTACGCGTGGTACAGCGGCTACCCGTATTACTGGGTGTGGGGCCCTTCCGGCTGGTATCTGCGCTAAGCCGTCCCACCCTTCCTCTTTCCATCACTTCCAATAACAGGCGATTTCATGCCCAAGAAGACTTCTTTGCGCCTGGCCGCACTGGCCGCGTCCCTGGTTCTGGCTGGCTGTGCCGTCCCGGGCGGCGGCGGTAGCATCTCCACTGGTACGGCACCGACGGCCGCCACCGGCGCCGCGGGCGGCGCAAGCAGCGTGAATGCCAATCCGTCGCTGGAGCGCTGCGACGCACCGCTGGGCACGCTCGCCGTGGACGATGGCCGTGGCAAGGAGTGGTATGCAAGCTTCGGCGCCACCACCAAGATCACGACCATCGAGCCGCTGATCCGCCTGGCCGTGCAGCAGTCGAACTGCTTCGTGATCACGTCCGTTGGCAATAACCGCACCGAAAGCAAGCTGTCGTCGATCACCGACAAGCAGCGCAATTCGGGCGAGTTCCGGGCCGGTTCGAAGCAGCAGAAGGGCCAGCGCGTGGCCGCCGACTTCTACATGGAGCCGGCCATCATCATCGATAACGACGCCACGGGCCAGCTGGCTGCCGGCGTGGGCAGCCTGTTCGGCGCCGCCGGCGCACTGGTTGGCGGTGCGATGCAAAGCAAGGCATCGGTCGTGACGCTGACCATGTTCGACATCCGCTCGGGCGTGCAGCTGTCCATCTCCGAAGGCAACGCCACGGCCACCAACTTCGGCGCCGCACTGGGCGCCTTTGGCGGCGGCGCGGCCGGCGGGCTTGGCGGTTTCTCCCGCACGCCGGAAGGCAAGGCCACGGTTGCAGCGTTCATGGACGCCTACAACAACATGGTGGTCTCGCTGCGCAACTACAAGGCGCAGGAAGTGAAGGGCGGCCTGGGCCGCGGCGGCCGACTCAAGGTCGGCTCGTAATCGCCTTCGTAATACCTCCGGCCGCCGTGCAACGCGGTGGCTGACCGGCGGGGGTGACGGGCATGTGTCCGTCACCCCCGCGCCGTTCCCGGTCACACCCTTATACTGTTCCTCCGTACAGCGACAAAGCGGCCCCTGAGCAGGCCGCGGGCGACCCATGTCCGAGAAAGTCATTACCCACAAGATGATCGAGGCGTTCCGCGCTGCCATCGTGCACGGCGGGATGAGTGCCGGCGCCGATGCGCTCGGCATGTCGCAGCCTTCCATGAGCCGGGTAATGGCGGAACTCCAGAAGACCGTGGGCTTTCCGCTATTCCTCAAGCACGGCCGCACGGTGCGGCCGACCGAGGAAGCGGTCGCGCTCATGACCAAGGTCCAGCAGTCCTTCCTCGGGCTGGAAGAGATCATGCGGTTCTCGGACCAGTTGCGTAAGCAGAAGATGGGGCGGCTTTCCATCGCCACCATTCCGTCCATCGGGCACTCGATCATGCCGGACGCCATCGAGTTCCTGCGCGGCAAGTATCCCGATGTCTTCATCACGCTGTCCGTGACCTCCTATCTGGAAGTGGCGCGTGCCGTGCGCAATCGCCAGGCCGACATCGGCTTCACGGCCGACATTCTCTCCCTGGGGGACCTGGAAACCGTTGCCGAGTTCAGTGCGGACTGCGTGTGCATCGGCACCCGTAAATGGCTGTCCCCCAAGGCTTCCGCCGTGGAGCTGAAGGACCTCGCGGGGAAGCCCTTCGTGGGGCCGTCCGGCACGTTCCAGAAGCGGCTGGATGCCTTGCTGGCCACCACGGGCCTGCAGCTGGACATCACCGTGGAAGCCTCGCTGTTCCATTCGATGAGCGAACTGGTGCTGCGCGGCATGGGCGTGTCGATTGTCGATCCGCTGACCGGTGCACTGCATCGCGCCCGGGGTGGGATCGTCCTGCCCCTGAAGCCCACGCTGAGCTATACCTTCTATGCCACGGCGATGAGCGACACCCGGCTCAGCCAGCCGGCCCAGGATCTCCTCCGATACGTCTCGAAGGCGACCGAACGCGCCCGGACCCATATCGAATCTGAATAGGTCGCGTCTGCCGGGGCCATGGGTTCGGCGGCCGCTTCTTCATAACATCTGCTCCATGGACTTTCCAAAAGGGGGGCTGTTGTGAAGTTTTCTTTGCTGAATGCCGGCCGTACGGCCATCGGGCTGATTGCGACGCTTGCCGCGTCCGCCACTTTCGCGCAGGGCGAATACCCGAATCGACCCGTCCGTTTCATCGTCAATGCGGCCGCCGGCGGCGCTGCCGACACGACGGCGCGTATTCTCACCACGGCACTCAGCCAGCGCCTGGGCCAGCCCTTCATCGTGGAGAACAAGCCCGGTGGGGCCGGCGTCATCGGGCTCGACGTCATTGCCAAGGCGGAGCCGGACGGCTACACCATCGGGGGTGCCAATCTCTCCACTTTCGTGGTGGCGGCCCTCGCCGCCAAGCGTCTGCCGTACCGGGCCATCGACGATTTCACGCCGATTGCCAAGCAATGGACGCAGCCCAACCTGCTTGGCGTCACCCCCTCGCTTCCCATCAGCAACGTCAATGACCTCGTGTCGTATGCGAAGTCCCATCCCGGCGAGATGTTCTACGGCTCGACGGGTACCGGCACCTCCCTGCATGTGGTGACGGAGCTGTTCCGCTCCAAGGCGGGCGTCCAGATCACCCATGTGCCGTACAAGAGCGCGCCCGCTGCGGAATCGGACCTGGCGGCCGGGCAGATCCAGATGATGATCAGCAACTTCACCTCGATGGAGCCGCAGGTGCGCGCGGGCCGCATTCGCGCGCTGGCGATTACCGGTCCGAACCGTTCGCCGCTCCTGCCCAATGTGCCGACTATCGCGGAAGCCGGGTTCCCTGCCGTCGAGATGGTGACCTGGGGCGGTGTGGTGGGGCCGGCCCGCATGCCGCCGGCCATCGTGCAGAAGCTGAATGCCGAGATCAATGCGATCCTGGCAGACCCCAAGATCATGAAGCAGCACGAAAACCTCGGCGCGACGGTTGCCCCGGGTACGCCGGCCCAGTTTGCCGACCTGATCAAGGCGGATGCCTCCAAATGGGGCGCGGTCATCAAGGCCGGCCACATCAGTATCGATTGAGCCTGACATGCGCAAGGAAGAAGTGATTGTTGTAGGTGGCGGCGTGGTGGGGGCGGCGATCGCCTTTGGCGCCGCCAAGGCCGGGGCGCCGGTCACGCTGCTGGACCAGGGCGACAATGCGAACCGCGCCTCGCGTGGCAATTTCGGGCTGGTGTGGGTCCAGAGCAAGGGTGACGGATTTCCCCGGTACGCGCGCTGGTCGCGGGAGGCTGTCGATTATTGGCAGCCGCTTGCCGCCGAACTGTTGGCGCTCACCGGGGTCGACGTCGACCTCCAGCAAACGGGCGGCTTCTGGATCGGTTTCAGCGACAAGGAAATGCGTGCCCGCGAGACGATGCTGGCGGGCCTTCGGCATACCGGCCCCGGCGTGCCTTATCAGATGCTGGATCATGCCGAACTGAAGCACCGCCTCCCGGCGATTGGACCCAAGGTGGCGGGGGGCAGCTGGTGCCCGCTGGACGGCCACGTCAACCCGCTCAAGCTGCTGCATGCGCTGCACGCGGGCCTGAAAGCGCTGGGTGCGCAGGTGTTCTCGAGCGTCGATGTGACGGCCGTGGCGCCGCGCAAGGGCGGTGGCTTCGTGGTGACGGGATCGGACAAGCGGACCTGGAGCGGCGATCGGGTCGTGCTCGCGGCCGGGCTTGGCAACAAGCATCTGGCGCCGCAGGTGGGGCTCTATGCGCCCGTCGAGCCGAACCGGGGCCAGGTGCTGATCACCGAACGGCTCAAGCCGTTCCTGCCGTATCCCACCAACAAGGCGCGGCAGACGGCGGAGGGCACGGTGCAGCTCGGCTACTCCGTCGAGGACGTGGGCTTTGACGATGGGACCACCGTGTCCGCCATCGAATGGATTGCCCGGCGTGCCGTGGATACCTTCCCCGTCCTTGCCAACGTGCGCCTGGTGCGCGCCTGGGGAGCACTGCGCGTGATGACACCCGATGGCAGCCCGATCTACCAGGAATCCGCCACTTGCCCGGGCGCCTTCGTTGCCACCAGTCACAGCGGCGTGACGCTGGCCGGCACGCACAGCTACATCGTCGGTCCCTGGGTTGCGGGTCGTGGACCCGCGCCAGCCGACATCGAGGAATTCGCCGGCGATCGTTACCGCGATCCGAGCAGGAGCTTTACCAATGCCCACTAATCATCATGCCGCCCCGGCGCCGCTCTTCGCGCCGGTAGAGGCGGATCGTTCCTGCAGCGTCACGCTGACATTCGAGGACCAGACGCTGACCGTACCGGCCGGTGCGACCGTTGCCGCAGCGCTGCTGTTGAGCGGCGTGGCACCGTTTCGCACCACGCCGGTCACTGCCGCGCCGCGTGCGCCGTATTGCATGATGGGCGTTTGTTTCGAGTGCCTGGTGGAGGTGGACGGCAAGCCCAGCCGACAGGCGTGCTTGACCACGGTGCGCGAGGGCATGGTCATCAAGCGCCAGCAAGGCGCCTCGGCCCTTGCCATTGAGGAAGAGGGTGACGCCGATGAGCGCTGAACTCCTCGATCTCGTCGTCGTGGGGGCCGGCCCCGCGGGGCTCTCCGCAGCCATCGAAGCGCGACATTGGGGCCTTAGCGTGGCCGTGCTCGATGAACAGCCGGCTCTCGGCGGGCAGATCTATCGGAATGTCGATGCGGCAAGCCCGAAGCTGCGCGCGATCCTCGGCGAAGACTACGCAGCGGGCGCAGCGCTCACGCAGGCTTTCGCCGCGAGCGGGGCGAAGCATATCGCCGGCGCGTCGGTGTGGAATGTCGGCCGGGACATGACAATCAGCTATCTGCGCGACGGTGCCAGCCATGCCGTCGAGGGGCGATCCATCGTCCTCGCCAGCGGCGCCATGGAGCGTCCCTTCCCAGTGCCCGGCTGGACCCTGCCCGGCGTGATGGGCGCCGGCGCCGCACAGATCCTGATCAAGAGCGCGGGCGCTCTGCCTCGGGAGCCCGCCGTGCTCGCCGGTTGCGGGCCGCTGCTCTACCTGCTCGCGGCGCAGTACCTGCAGGCGGGCATCGCGCTGAAGGCCGTGGTGCATACCACCGAGCGCGCCGATTATCTGCGGGCCATTCCGCACCTGCCAGCGGCCTTGCGCGGCTGGCGGGATCTTCGCAAGGGCATGGACCTGCTCAAGCAGCTCCGCCGTCACAACGTGCCCGTGTACGCGGGGGCACAAGCGATCGCCATCGAGGGAACGGATCGCGCCGAAGCCCTGTGCTTTACGCATCAGGGGATGCAGCACCGCATCGACACCTCGCTGGTACTGCTCCATCAGGGCGTGGTGCCCAATACCCAGATCAGCTGGGCGCTGCGGGCCAAACACAACTGGAGCGACTCGCAGCTTTGCTGGATTCCCGAGACGGATGCGTACGGGGAGATCGAGGACTCGCGCATCTATATCGCCGGTGACAGCCGGGGGATTGTGGGCGCCAAGGCCTCCGCCGCGCAAGGGCGTCTGGCCGCCATGGGGATTGCCTCCAGGCTCCAGCGACCGAACGTGGCCGACCGGCGGCTCAGGGAGCAAGAGGTGCGTGCCGCGTTGCAGAAGCACCTGCACATCCGGCCGTTCCTCGACGCGCTGTACCGGCCCAAGGATGCCCATCGCATGCCGACGGATGACGCGGTCATCGTCTGCCGTTGCGAGGAAGTGTCGGCAGGGCAGATCAGGAAGTATGTGGAGGTGGGTTGCCAGGGCCCCAATCAGACCAAAGCGTTTGGGCGCTGCGGAATGGGGCCATGTCAGGGCCGCCTCTGCGGGCTGACGGTGACCGAGCTGATCGCCCAAGGGCGGGGCGTGCCGCCGCAGGAAGTCGGCTACTACCGGATCCGCCCGCCGCTCAAGCCCATCACGTTGGGCGAGTTGGCCGGCGGCGCCGACGATGGCGCAAGCCAGTCCGCGCAAGCCCCCGCTGCAACCGTTTCTGCATGATGACCAACAGCCTGCAATCAGGAGGAACCTATGGCTGAAATCCGGCGAATCGCCACGGATCAACGACGTAGCCGTGCCGTGGTGTACAACGGCATGGTGTTTGTAGGCGGCCAGACCGCCGACGACCGCGCCCAGGACATTCGCGGCCAGACCCGCCAGACCTTGGCCAAGATCGAGAAGTTCCTGGCGGAAGCCGGCACCGACAAGAGCCGCTTGCTGACGGCACAGATCTGGCTGAAGAACCTGGAGCGGGATTTCGCAGGCATGAACGAGATCTGGGATGCCTGGACGGCGCCGAACGCCGCCTCCACGCGGGCCACCGCACAGTGCGAGCTGGGCCATCCGGACATCCTGGTGGAGATCATTGTCACGGCTGCCACGGCCGATTGACGCACCTGCAGCAACGCGGCCCTGATGGCCGCGTCGTTCCGAATCGTGGAACATCCGTGCGCTTTGCAGGGGCTCGTCCAGAATCGTTGCAGGCTTGCCGTCAGCGGCAGCCGGCATAACGACTGGAGGAGACAACGATGACTTTGCATAGGGAAAGCGCGGCCACACGCGCATGGCGTTGCGTGCATTGGCTGCTGTGCATGATGGTATGCATCACGGCAACTGCTGTGCACGCGGAGTACCCGGATCGGCCGATCAAGCTCGTGGTGGGCTTCCCGCCGGGCGGCGGTGGCGACCTGTACGGCCGGCTCATCGCGGATCAGCTCTCGCGCAAGCTTGGCCAGCCCGTGGTCGTCGAGAACAAGGGTGGCGCCGGCGGCATGATGGCGGCCGAGCAGGTGGCGCGCAGCAAGCCTGACGGCTACACGCTGCTGATGGGCATGAGCAGCAACATGTCGCTGGCGGCGGCGATCCGGGGCAGCGAACTGCCCTACAAGGTACCCGAGGACTTTGTCGCCATCGGCATGCTGGTCCAGGCGCCGCATGGCCTGTTCGCCGCCGCGCATCGCTACAAGAACGCCTCCGCTGCGTTCGCCGAAGCCAAGGTGCGGCAGATCAGCTACGGGTCGTCCGGGCCCGGCAGCGTGGGCTATGTGACCATGGAGATGGTCAAGGCGAAGGCCGGCGTCGAGATCGCGCCGATTCCCTACCGTGGCTCCGGTCCCGCCATCACGGACCTGCTGGGCGGCCACACGGACCTGTTCTTCGCCACCGCGCCGCCGATCATGGGGCAGGTCAAGTCCGGCAAGCTCAAGCTGCTGGCGTTGACGGGCGAGCAGCGCACCCCGGCATTCCCCGATGTGCCGACCTTCCGCGAACTGGGCATCGATGTGACGGTGACGCAGTGGTACGGCCTGGTGGCGCCCGCCGGCACGCCGGATGCGATCGTGCAGCGCCTGTCCAAGGCCGTGTCGGAAGGGCTGCGCAATGCCGAACTGCAACGCGTGGTGCGGCAGGATGGTGCCCGTGAAGTCGACATGCCGACCAGCAAGTTCCGCCAGTACATTGTCGATGACATCGCCCGCTACCGCGCGGGTATCAGCGACAAGCTGCTGAAGACGATGGAGGTGAAATGAACGCGCCACATCCTCCATTGCATCCCGTGGGCCTGCCGCAAGGGCTGACGCGGAAACTGGTGGCACACAGCCTGTCCGTGGCATCGGGCGGGCTGCCGACTGACGTGGCGCGCATCGCCCGTCACAGCCTGCTCGACTGGTTCGCCGTGGCGCATGCCGCGTGGCGGGAGGCACCGGTCCAGATCCTGCTGGCCGAAGTGCGGGAGGAGGGCGCCAACCCATGCGCCACCTTGCTCGACGGCTCGCGCGCCAGCGCGGTGCAGGCCGCGCTGGTGAACGGGACGGCGTCCCATGTGCTCGATTTCGACGATGCGCACCTGCAGTCCCGCGTCCATCCGTCGGTGCCGCTGTGGCCGGCGATTCTTGCGCAGGCCGAAGGGGGCCGGCATCACGGTATCGCGGTGCTGGCGGCCTTTGCCGCAGGCGTCGAGTTGCAGAGCCGCGTGGCGTCGTGCATGGGCGAAGATCACTACCGGCTGGGCTGGCACAACACCGCCACGCTCGGCGCACTGGGCGCCACGGTGGCAGTGGCCTCACTGCTCGGACTCGATGTCGACCGCACCGCGCATGCGCTGGGTATCGCCGCCACGCAGGCGGGCGGCATGCGCGCGCTGTTCGGCACAATGTGCAAGCCGTTGCACGCCGGGCAGGCTGCCGCGATTGGCCTGCGCGCCGCCCGGCTGGCGGCGCGAGGCTTCCAGGCAGTGCCAGACATCCTTGAGCGCGAGCAGGGCTTCGCGGCGTTGTACGCCGGCGCGTGGGATGCCGACGCAATCTGGTGCGATGCCACCACCTCGCGCGTGCACGGCATCGTCTACAAGTACCACGCGTCCTGCTACGGCACGCAGGCGCCGATCGAGGCCTGCCTGCAATTGCGCCAGCAGCTCGGCGCTGCAGCAGCCGAGATCGGGACGGTGGAGATCGCCATCGAGCCGCAGTATCTGGATGTGTGTTGTATCGCCAATCCCAGCACGCCATCGGAGGCCAAGTTCAGCATCGCCCATATGGCCGCGCTGGCGTTGGCCGGCCACAGCACCGTTGCGGCGGAAAGCTTCACCGCCGCGCTGGACGACCCTGCGCTGGCCGCGCTGCGCCAACGCATTCGTGTGCATGGCGAAGCCGCGATGCCGCGCGCGAACGCCCGGGTGACCGTGACGCTGGAAAACGGCCGCGTGCATGCCTGCCATAGCGATGCGAGCCGTCCCGAGACCGATCTCGACCGGCAGGAAGCGCGCATCGCCAGCAAGGCGCGCACGCTGCTGGTGCCGGGGCTGGGCGCCGAGCGCACGGAAGCGTTGATCGCCACGGTCCTGTCCTGCGAGAGCCTTGCCGACGCCGCCGACTGCTTTATCTACTTCCGCCAGTAATCCCTATCCACAAACCGCCGCAATGCAAAGCGGGTGCCGGAAAAATCCCGGCACCCGCTTCTTGCTTGCGCAGCGCGTGTCAGCGCGCTTGCTGTCCCACCACCCGATCCACAAAGAACCCCGCCATGCCGGTATAGCCGTGCGGGTCGAGCATCTTGTCGATGGTTTGCGCATCGATGCCGGCCGCCACCTTCGGATTCGCCAGCAGCGCCTCGCGGAAGTCACCGCCGCGCTCGAACACGTCCATGCAGACCTCGTAGACGATCTCGTGTGCCTCCTGGCGCCCCAGTCGGTCGCTCAGGCCCATCATGACGGCCTCGGACATCAGCAGGCCGCGCTGGATGAACAGGTTCTTCTCCATATTGGCCGGGCGCACAGTCAGGTTGGCACACACGTAGCCGAGCTTCAACGCTGCCGCATCGCTCATGCAGCACAGGCGCGAGATGAACTCGCGTTCCGTCTGCAGCACGATCTTGTCGCGCTCGTGCTCGGCCATGATCGACTCCAGCGCCATCGGCGCGGTGTTGCGCACCAGACGGGCCAGCGCCACCACGGTTTCGCAGGTCGGCGGATTGCGCTTGTGCGGCATGGTGCTGCTGCCCACCTTGCCCATCGCGAACGGTTCTTCCAGCTCGGCCGTCTCGGTCTTTTGCAGGCTGTACACCTCATGCGCGATCTTGCCGATGGTGCCGGTGCAGATCGCCAGCACGCAGGCCAGCTCGGCGATGCTATCCCGCGAGACATGCCAGTGGATGCGCGGGCAGCCCAGGCCCAGCTCCTCGAACAGCGCCTCCTGCACCGCGATGCCCTTGTCGCCCAGTGCCGCCAGCGTGCCGACCGCGCCGGAGAACTGCCCCACCAGCACACGCTGCTTCATGGCCGCGAAGCGCTCCTGGTTCCGGCGCATCTCCTCGACCCAGACGGCAGCCTTGAAGCCGAACGTGATGGGCAGCGCCTGCTGGCCATGGCTGCGTGCCACCATGGTCAGGTCGCGGTGCGTCTGCGCCAGCTTCACCAGATGGCCCTCCAGCTCCGCGTAGCGGGTGCCGATGACCTCCAGCGCATCGCGCACCTGCAGCATGGTGCCGGTGTCGATGATGTCCTGCGTGGTGGCGCCCCAGTGGATGTACTCGGCCGCGTCGCCGCTGCACACCTTCTTCATGGCGCGCAGCAGTGGCACGATCGGGTGGCTGGTACGGTCCATTTCGCGCTTCAGGTCGGGCAGGTCGATCAGCTCGACCCGCGCCTTCGCGCAGATTTCGTCGGCGGCGCGCTGGGGAATGATCCCCAGGCGCGCCTGCACCTTGGCCAGCGCGGCTTCCACATCGAGCCACCGCTGCACCGTGGTTTCATCACTGAAAATCTCGCGCATCTGCGCGGTACTGAACTGGTCCCGGAACAGGGCGCTGTCGATGACGTATGCGGCCATGTTTGTCTCCTCCTTATTGGTGCGCGCGATTCGCCGGATCAGGCGGCTTCCTTGAGCTGGCTGACGGCTTCCATCGCGCGCAGCGAATACACATAGGCCGCGCCGGCATTGAGGGCGATGGCGGTGCCAAGGGCATCGCTGATCTCCGCCTCTGTGGCACCGGCCTTGACCGCCGCTGCGGCGTGAGACGAGATACAGCCGTCGCAGCGCGTGGTCACGGCCACGGCCAGCGCAATCAGCTCGCGCGTCTTGGCGTCGAGCGCGCCGTTCGATCCTTGCGCTGCTGCCAGATTCCGATAGGCTTCCAGCATCTTCGGGTTGGTATTGCCGAGGCGGTTGTAGGAACGCTTCAGCGTGTTGAGCAGATCGGGCCAGTTCATGAACATCGACATGCGGAATCTCCTTGGATGATGTCGGGGGTGGGGAAAATCGGGGGGTTACTGAACCTACTGAACCTTCACGTTGCCGGCTTTCACAACCTTGTGCCAGCGGGCGATGTCATCGGCCAGGAAGCGCTTGAAGTAGTCGGGTGACTCCATCATGGTTTCCGCGCCCTCGCTCCGCATGCGCTCGCGGAACGCCGGATCGGACACGGCCTTGTTGATGGCCGCATTGAGCCGATTGATGATCGGCGCCGGCGTGCCGGCCGGGGCCAGTACCCCGTACCACGCGGCCATGGTCATATGCGGCATGCCCGCCTCGACCATGGTGGGCACATCGGGCATCAACGGCGAGCGGCTGGCGCTGGTGATGGCCAGCACGCGCATGCGGTTATTGGACTTCACCGCCATGACCGACGGGATATTGATAAACGTGTACTGGACCTCGCCGCTCAGGATCGCGACGATGGACGGCGCGGAGCCTTTGTACGGCACGTGGCTGGCCTTGATGCCGGTCTCTTGCCGGAACAACTCGCCGCCAAGATGCTGCGAACTGCCGGCGCCCGACGACGAGAAGTTCACGCCACCGTCATTCTTCTTCTTGGCGTAGGCCACGAACTCGCTGACCGAACTTACTCCGAGCGATGCGGGCACCACCATCAGGTTGGGGCTCTGTCCGAACACCGCGACCGGCGCGAAGCTCTTGATCGGGTCATAGTCGAGCTTGTTGTACAGGCTGATGTTGACGGCCAGCGCGCTGGAACTGAGGAACAGGGTGTAGCCGTCCGCCGGTTGCCGGGCCACATAGCTGGCCGCGATGTTCTGTCCCGCGCCCGGCTTGTTCTCGACAACGACGGGCTGCCCCAGCGCGATACCAATCTGCTGGCCGATCAGGCGCGCCATGATGTCCGTGCCGCCGCCGGGGGCGTAGCCCACCACAAGATGGATCGGCTTGGACGGATAGGGCCCCTCGCCCTGCGCGTGGGCGCCCGTGGCGGCCATCCCCGCCATGGCGACGGCCACGGCCGCTGCAAACCGCTGGATCTTCCCGTTCATCGTCTGTCTCCTTTGTCTTTGTTATCGTGCCTGCCGTGCCTCGGCTTGCCGGTTCACATAGGCCGTCAGCCGCTGCTGCAAGCCGGCGCATGCCGCCGAACGCACCAGCGCGGCAAGGTCGCGCGCGTCGTCGAGTTCGGCATTGCCATCGAGGGCGCCGGCGAGCGGGCCGTCTAACGCGTTTGCAACCGGCGCCGTGAACGTGGCCGGGGCCGCTTCCACGCGTGCCATGGCAAGGCCGGCGGCAAGCGCCTCGGTATCAGCGATGACGCACGCGCGCTCGATCCAGTCCCGCGCGCGATCCGTACCGACGCGCGCGGCCAGCCGCCGGCTGCCAAGCACGAGCCCGAAGCCGCGCCAGCCTGGGAAGGCGAAGCTCGCCCCCGCTACTGCGATGCGTACCGCGCAGGCAGCAAACAGGTCGGCACCGGCGCCCATGGTGCGGCCGTGGGCGACGGCAATCGTGGGATACGGGGCACGTGCTACGCGCTGGAGCAGCAGTTCGATCCGTGTGAAGCGCGCCAGCAGGCTGTCATCGGTTTCGTCAGCCAACCCGGAGAGATCGAAGCCGGTGCAGAAATGGCGTCCCGCGCCGTCGATCACAAGACAGGCCGGCGGGCGCGCCGCGCAGGCGTCCAGCGCCGCATCGAGCGCATCGAGCAGGTCGCGGGACAAGGCGTTGCCCTGCTGCGGCCGGTTCAGTGTCAGCCGGCACACGTTGTCGTCCCAGCGGAGCAGCAGCGGCGCTTCGCTCATGCGGACGCCTTTTCCACGTTGGCGTAACCGGAGATGAAGGTCTTCATCGCGCCGGTAGCCGCATCGAACACATGCCGGGACTGCTTGCCGATATCGGTGCCGTACACATGGATGCTGATGGACACCTGGTCGTCATAGGCATTGCGCACCACGTGGATGTCGCCGAGTGCAGGGGAGACGAAGGCCACGTCGCCCGGATCGAGCCGTTCGGCCTCGCCGGTCTCGACCATGCCCGCCGCGCGCTGCGCGTACGCCTGTCCCACTTCGGCACCGCGCAGCATGCCGATCGCGCCCCAGGTGCAGTGGTCGTGGATCGGCGTCTTCTGGCCCGGCCCCCACACGAAGCTCACCACGCTGTAGCGGTCCTCCGGGTCAGCGTGGAGCAGGTACTGGCGGTAGTACTCGGGATGCGACACGGCGAATTGCGGGTCCAGCCAGTTGTCCTGCGCCACGAGGTCGCCCAGCGCCTGGCCGACTTGTTCGAGCGTGGCTGCCTCGGGCTGGCTGGTGTCCGCGACGATGGCGTCCATCCGGGCGATGAAGCGCCGCAGTGGCTGGGTGTCTGCTGTGGATGTGTTCTGCATGGTGTTTACCCCTGTTTGTCTTGCGGGTTGCCGATCGTGCGGCGGACTTCCTCCGAATGCTGGCCCAGCGCGGGCGGCGCGCTGCGCACCGGCACCGCATGGCCGTCGATGCGAATCGGCGAGGAGAACGTGCGCGTCTGGGTGCCGCCCGGCAGTTCGATATCGCGAATCCAGCGCATGTGGTCCACCTGCGGGTCTTCCAGTGCGCGCGCATAGTCGTTGATGCGCGAATGCGGCACGCCGGCGCTGCGGAAGACATCGATCCAGTGGTCGACGCCTTGCTGCACGAAGACCTCTTCCAACAGCGCTTTCAGCGCCACCTGATGGCGGGCGCGCAGCGTGGGCGACAGGAAGCGCGGATCGTCCGCCAGCGGCTCCATCTGCACTGCGCGCAGCACATCGCGCCACAGGCCATCGTTGCCGGCGGCAATGGCGAAGTAGCCATCGGCGGCGCGAAAGGCCTGGTAGGGCGCATTGCGCGGATGGGCGGAGCCGAGCTTGACGGGGCTGCGGCCCGTGCCGAAGTATTCGCTGGTTTGCAGTGCACCAATCGCCAGCGTGCAGCCGAACATCGGTACATCCAGATGCGCGCCGCGCCCGCGCGCCCTGGCCTGGAGCAGCGCGCTGGCGATCGTGAAGGCGCCGTACAGGCCCGAGGCGAAATCGGAGACCGGCACGCCGCATTTGACTGGGGCATCGGAATCTCCTGTGACGCTCATCACGCCTGCAGCCGCCTGGATCGTCAGGTCGAAGCCGCCCTCGGCGGCGCGCGGGCCTGACTGGCCGAAGGCGGAGATCGAGCAGTAGACGAGTTCGGGGCGCAGCGCACTCAGTCGCGCGTAGCCCAGCCCGAGCCGATCCATCACGCCCGGCCGGTTGTTCTCGATGATCACGTCGGCTTTGGCGCACAGGGCGAGCGCGACGTCGAGATCGGCGGGAAGCTTGAGGTCCAGGACCACGGAGCGCTTGTTTCGGTTCAGCGATGCGAAGTTCTCGCTGAAGCCGGCGCTAATCGGCGGCCAGGTGCGCAGCGTGTCGCCGCCGGGCGGCTCGATCTTGATCACATCGGCGCCCATATCGGCCAGCAGCATGGCGCAAAATGGGCCGGCGGCCACGGAGCAGAACTCCAGCACGCGGATGCCGCGCAGCGGCAGGTCTTCGGTTTGGACGTCGGTCATGGATGGGTGTCGTGGGTCGTCATGGCTGGGGTGCATGACGTCAGGGCCGAGTCTAGAACCGTTCCTCATTCCGGCACGGGTGTTCTACACTTTGGAACAGTTGCCCGGGCTCCACCGGGCGTCAGATGCTCGGTGCCATGAACAACACGCTGATTAAGGGTCTTCACCTACTCGACATCATGGCGCGCCACGGCAAGCCGATTGGCGTGAGCGAGCTCGCCCAGATGGCGAGCATGCCCAAGAGCGGCGCGCATCGGCTGCTGCAGGCGCTGGTGGACGAGCACTATGTGGTGCGGGTGCCGCCGTCGGGCTACACGGTGTCGATCAAGCTATGGGAGTTGGGGTCGGCGGCGCTGTGGAGTTTCGACCTGCGCCGTCACGCGGACGCGCTGATGGAAGCGCTGATGCAATCCACCGGGGAGTCGGTCCACCTGTCCGTGCTGGACGGCCGCGAGGTCGTCTACGTGCACAAGGTGGAATGTCCGAACCCGATTCGCGCCTACAGCCAGATTGGTGGCCGCTCGCAGGCGCATTGCGTGGCCACGGGGAAGGCCATGTTGGCGTTCAGAAATCCGCAGTGGCTGGCCGAGATCGCCGATGACCTCAGCGCCGCCACACCCCGCACGATCACGGAGCCCGAGGCCTTTCTGCATGAGATGCAGCAGGTCCGCCGCATGGGGTACGCCATCAATCGGGGCGAATGGCGCCCGGGCGTGAACGGACTGGCCGCGCCCATTTTCGATGGAACAGGCGCGGTCATCGCGGCGGTTGGTATTTCCGGGCCGGACACACGGCTGCGGCCCACGCGTTTGCGCGATTTGGCCGCAGCCGTGTGCGAGGCAGCCGAGCAACTATCGACAGGGCTCGGCGAATTCGGCCCGCATGCCTCGCTGCTGCGCGTGACCAACCACTGGGGTGGGCTGCGCTAGGGCCTGGACATACCTGCATCCTCAGGCGCCATCGTAGAACGCATTGCGGGGGCGATCAATGCGCGGGATTGCCGGCACGGCGGCCATCGTTGCCACCGGCTTCTGCACCGGCGTGGGCGAGGCGGTGGTGGTGCCGGATACGCGTGCCTCGGCGGCCTCGAGCTTGGCGGGATACGTGCTGCCGACGCGGAACGGATCATAGCCGGCCTTCTCCACCTTCAGAAGATCTTGCCGGACTTCGGCGCGCGTCTCCGGCTGGATGGCCGGCGTGCCTTGCTGCGCAGCCACCTTGGCTTCCGCTGCCTGGATATCGACGGGATAGTTGGCGTCGTTGCCGAACGGGTTGTAGCCGGCCTTCTCTACACGGATGAGGTCGGCGCGCACTTCCGCGCGGGTCACAGGGCCCGGGGTGCTTTGCGCAAAGGCCAGTGCGGGCAACGCGACAAGGGCCAGGCTGGTGAGTCTTACGAGTGTTTTCATGATGTGCTCCTTGCGAACTAACGGGTGGATCCGGATGAATCCACGACGCATCTCAGCGTCTGGCGTCAGCATGCGCGCGTCCGGCCGGCGCGATTTTCGGGTTCGCATGGATTTCTTGCGGGATCACGATGCAGGAAACTGGTGGGCAGTTGCCGCGCAGCGCAATCCACTTCGGGCGTGCGGATGCATCGGCAAGCGCGCCATAAAGCGCTTTCAAGGGGGAATCATGACGGATTGCGATCAGGTGTTTGCTGGCTCGATCCCGAAGTTCTACGACACGTTCATGGTCCCGTTGATCTTCGAAGCCTATGCCGTCGATCTGGCCGCGCTGGTGGCAGCCGCCTCGCCCGGCGCGGTGCTGGAGACGGCGGCCGGCAGTGGCGTGGTCACGCGGGCGCTTGCGCCCAGGCTGAGCGCTGGCGCGCGCTACGTGGTGACCGATCTCAACCAGCCCATGCTCGACTATGCCGCCAGCCGGCAGGGGCCCGACAGCCGTATCGAATGGAAGCAGGCGGACGCGCTCCACCTGCCGTTCGAGGCCGCGTCGTTCGACGTTGTCTGCTGCCAGTTTGGTGCGATGTTCTTTCCCGACCGGGTCGCCGGCTATGCCGAGGCACGTCGCATGTTGCGGCCGGGCGGTCGCTTCATCTTCAATGTCTGGGACCGCATCGAAGAGAACGTCTTTGCCAGCGACGTCACCGACGCCGTAGCCACGGTGTTCCCGCACGATCCACCGAGATTCCTCGCGCGCACGCCGCACGGCTATCACGATGTGGCGCTGATCCGCGACGAGTTGAACCGCGCAGGGTTCGCCAGCGTCCAGATCGAGACACGCGAGAAGACAAGTCGCGCGAACTCGGCACGCGACGTCGCCACCGCCTATTGCCTGGGCACGCCGCTACGGAACGAGATCGAGGCGCGCGACGCCAGCTTGCTGCAACACGCGACGGACCGGGCGACGGAGACGATTGCCAGCCGCCATGGCGACGGCCCGGCGGGCGGGAAAATCCAGGCGCATGTGATCGTGGCGGCAGGGTAGCTGTCGCCTGCCACATCACCAGCGAAGCAGGTGTGGCCCCAGCAGCGCGCCAATCGCGGTTGGCACCAGCATGCCAAGCACGTACCACACCGCCCAGAAGGCGACGCCCATCTCTGGGCAATGCAGGCAGTAGGCGAGCGTTGCCACCGCACCGGACAACAAACCGCCGACGGCGCCGGACAGGGCCAACCGTGTCGGGGCCAGGCCGCGCAACGCCCAGAATACGGCGATGAACACCGGCACCGACAGCAGCGTGATGTTGAGCGGGCAGACCCGCCACGTCTGCCCCAGGATGGCCGCCGCCCGTTCTCCGGCGGGTGTCTGTGCGACCGCAGTGATCGCGCCCAGCCAGACGGCGCCAAACGGCACGGCGATGCCCAGCCAGCGGAAACCCGTGGTCATTCCGGGCCGTGCCAGCCGGGCTGTCATCCACAGCGCACCCAGCAGCAGCGAGAGCGGCAGCGCTACCTTCGCCCAGAACAGCGGCGTGGCGGCGACGTCGGCCAGATCCGCGCGGACGTGCAGCATCGTGGCCACCAGCAAGGTCGCCAGCGCCGTGCCCACCGCCACGGCGATACCAAAACGGCGGCTGAGCGCGTGCCGGTCCACCGGCGCGGCGCCCGTGGCAAGCATGGAAATCAGGTCGTCCGTTTTCATTTCGTTCCTCGAATCTTCGCCGCGAGCGCCTTCAGCCCGCGATGCACGCCCACCTTTACCGCCGATTCGGACAGGCCGGTCATCCGCGCGGTTTCGCTGACAGACAGTCCCTCCAGCTTGACGTGCACGATCGGCAGGCGTTGCCGGTCGGGCAGCTGGTCGAGCAGGAGGTTCAGATCCCGCCTGGCCTGGGCCGATTCCAGGTCCGGCGTCGCCAGGATGTCCTCCGCGGCATCCAGCGGCATGCTCAGCGCGTCGTGCCGCGCATGGGCGCGAAAGTGGTCCGCAAGCTTGTAGCGGGCGATGGCGTGCACCCAGGCCGTCAGCGGCTGGTCCGGCAGGTAGGTGTGCCGGGCGTTATGCACCGCCAGCAGGACTTCCTGCGTCAGATCCTCGACATCGCCGGCCTGTTGCTGGAGCCGGTGGCGGAAATAGCCGCGCAATAGCGCGGCCAGCTCGGTCAGGAACCGCGCGTAGGCCGCCTGATCCCCTGCCAGCCCGTCCGCAAAAAGTTCGCGCAGGCGCGCCTCCCGCCGCTGCAGCGCTTCCTGTCCTGTAGTTCGCTCCATCGATCGCGTTGGTTACACCGGCCACGTTAGTTTGCGCGAATTCTACGCCGCGCCGGCGGCGATGTGGTGAGCAGCGCACCGTCATTGGGGAGGAAATTTTTTTGCGATGGCTGTAACCGGATGCGCCGCCGGGGCGAATTTCCTTTCAGACGCACACATGCCGTGTGGATCTACCGCCAGCCGTCCCGGCGTGGCGCGAAGTTTCTGATGCCGGGATGCTCCCGGTCCATGTCCAAACTATGAGGTGTGAAGATGAAGAAGATCGCAATCGCCGTGGTTTCCGCCGCCTTCCTGATGAGCGGCACGGCGGCATTCGCCCAGGCCAGCGGGTCGATGGCCAAGGATTCGATGTCGAAGGACAGCATGTCGAAGGACGGCATGCATAAGGACGGCATGCACAAGGACACCATGTCGAAGGACAGCATGGGCAAGGATGCGATGTCGAAGGACAGCATGTCCAAGGATGGCATGCACAAGGACAAGATGAGCAAGTCGAAGTCGGGGGACAAGATGGGCAAGGATGGCGATGCCATGTCCGGCGGCATGAGCAAGTGATGCCGGGCAAGTGAGCGCGCCCCTGCGCCGCAGGCGGGATGACCGTCCCGCGCGGCGCATGGGTTCTGGAGGCCGAAATGGAAACCACACATGACGCGATGCCGCGCCGCGCTGCGCCACGTGCAATCCAGCCCGTCTGGGTGCGGATATCGCACTGGCTCAATGCCCTGGCAGCGGTGGTGATGATGCTGTCGGGCTGGCGCATCTACAACGCTTCACCAGTCTTCGCCAGCTTCAGCTTTCCGGCCGACATCACCCTCGGCGGCTGGCTGGGTGGCGCGCTGCAATGGCATTTTGCGGCCATGTGGCTGCTGTTCTTCAACGGCCTGTTCTATCTGGCGATGAATGTGATCACAGGCCGGCTCGCCAGGAAGTTCTTTCCACTGGCGCCGCGTGCCGTGCTCCACGATCTGGCCGCCGCGCTGCGCGGCCACCTCTCGCATGCGGATCTCAGTCACTACAACGCCGTGCAGAAGCTCGCGTACCTGTTCGTGATGGCGGTGCTTGTCGTGCTGGTGCTGTCCGGCATCGCGATCTGGAAGCCCGTGCAGTTCCCGCTGCTGCGCGAGTTGATGGGCGGCTATGACTTCGCCCGCGTGGTGCATTTCTGTGCCATGGCGCTGCTTGCCGCCTTCATCCTTGTGCATCTGGTGATGGTGGCGCTGGTGCCGCGCAGCCTGCTGACGATGATTCGCGGGCGCTGACGTCACGAAACTGGAGTAGAGCCGTGAACCCCAAACCTCCCCGGCGCCTGGCCGTCGATCGCCAGTCGCTGATCATCGACGTACGTCGAGAACTCGACGCGCCCGCGCGGCGCCTGTTCGGCAAGCGCATCCTCACGCTCGGCGGCCTTGCCATGCTCACGGGATGCAGTCTGCGCGACGAGGCGTCGGTCGAAACCTTCCTGGGTCGCATCTCGCGCATGAACGACAAGGTACAGGCATGGCTGTTCGATCCGAACCGGCTCGCCCCCACCTACACCGCCGCGCAGATCACGCGCCCGTTTCCCTTCAATGCGTTCTACGGCATCGACGAAGTGACCGTGGTAAACGGCGATGACTTCCGGCTCAAGGTGGGGGGGCTGGTGCAGGACAAGCGAAGCTGGACGCTGGATGCCCTCTACGCCTTGCCGCAGGCGGAGCAGATCACCCGGCATATCTGCGTGGAAGGCTGGAGCGCCATCGGGCGCTGGGGCGGCACGCCGTTCGCCGGCTTTCTCCAGCGGATCGGCGCCGATACCACGGCGAAGTACGTGGGATTCAAGTGCGCCGACGACTACTACGAAAGCATCGACATGGCCACCGCGCTACATCCGCAGACCTTGTTGACCTTTACGTACGATGGCGAGCGCCTCCCGCCCAAGTACGGCTTCCCCATGAAACTCCGGATGCCGACCAAGCTGGGCTACAAGAACCCCAAGCACATCATGGAGCTGTTCGTGACGAACACCTACCCGGGTGGCTACTGGGTGGATCAGGGCTACAACTGGTTCGGCGGATCCTGAACGCCGGCTGTCACGGTTCGCCAGCCTGCGTGGGCACCGTGAACTGGATGACGGCGCCGTGCGGCGCGTTCTCGCTGGCCCACAACCGGCCGCCGTGCGCCTCGATGATCGAACGGCAGATGGACAACCCCATGCCCAGCCCCGTGGACTTGGTGGTGTAGAAGGGCGCGAAGATGCTGTCGGGGTTCAGGGAGCCGAAGCCGGGGCCAGAATCCCGCACGGTAACGAGGACGCAGCCATCGGCCGTACAGCGCGTGGCGATCAGCACGTGCCGTTCGCCATCGACACCAAGCATGGCCTCTATCGCGTTGACGATCAGGTTGAGCAGCACCTGCTGCAGCGCCACGCGCTCGCCCTCGATGAGGGGCAAGTCATGTGCGAGCTGCGTCTCCACCCGGGCGCGGCTCTTCCGGGCTTCGCCGCCGGTGAGTTCCACCACCTCGCGGATGGCCGCGTTGATGTCGACCAGTTCCTTGCCGCGCGGCGCCTTCCTGATCAGTTGCCGAATCCGGCCGAGCACGTCCGCCGCGCGATTGGCATCCTTGACGATGCGTGTCAGCGCGAAGCCGACCTCGTCAAGGTCGGGGCGCGGCAGGTTCAACCACCGCGTCGCGGCCTGGGCGTTGGTCACGGTCGCGGCAATCGGCTGATTCACTTCATGGGCGATGGAGGCCGCAAGCTGCCCCATGGTGGCCACGCGGTTGGCGTGCGCCAGTTCCGTCTGCACCTCGCGATAGCGGCGTTCGCCCTCGCGCACCCTGTCTTCCGCCTGCTTCTGCTCGGTCAGGTCGAGCACAAAGGCGACACCATCCCGCCCGCCCGGTTCGAAGGTCGCCAGGCCCACGATGACTGGTATCCGGCTGCCATCCTTGCGGAGGTATTCCGTCTCCAGCGGCGCGACGCGCCCCGTCTGGATCAACGCCGCTGCGGCGCGATCGGTGTCCTGTTGCCTGTCCGGCGGCGTCAGGTCCCGCCAGCCGATGTGGCCCGAGACAAGATCCGCGCGCGCGTATCCCACCATGCGAAGAAACGCGTCGTTGGCTTCGAGGATGCCCCCATCGGCGCGCCAGACGGCAATGCCGATGATATTGGCCTCCACCAGCCGCCGGATCTTGGCCTCGCGCTCCGCCACATCACGGTACAGGCGCGCATTCTCCAGCGAAATCGCGGCCTGGGAGGCCACCAGCCGCAGTACGGCGATGCGGGACGGACTGAATACCCGCGCCGCCAGATTGTTCTCGAGGTAGAGCGCGCCGGTGAGCTTCGCCTGGGTCATCAGTGGCACGCACAGGATCGAGCGGGCGCGATGCTGATGGATGTACGGGTCGGCGGCATAGAGCGGCTCGGCGACGGCATCGTCCAGAAAGAGAGGCTCCCGTGTGCGCATCACATGGTTGAGCACGGATGCTGGCAACATCGCCGCACTGACCGGCACGTTGTGGGGATGCAGGCGGGTCGCGTCGCTCGTGGCTTCCGCCGCCATCCGCTGCTCGCCGCCTTCCGACAGGATCAACAGCCCGCGCTCGGCGCCGGCCTGCTCCAGGGCCGTGCGCAGGATCATGTCGATCAGCTTTTCCAGGACGATCTCGCCCGAGGCGGCCTGCGTCACCTTGATCACGGTGGCGAGGTCCAGTTGCTCGACTGACGTGGCCATCGTATTCGTGGCGCCGGGCGTGGAAGCCTCCGACCGCAGGTACGGATGCTGCGCCTCGAGATGCCGGGCCTTCCCATCTGCCCCCCAGCGCAGGTAGCTGTAGCGGGCGTCCCGCAGATACGACCGGGCAATCTTCTGAAAGCCACGCGCCGCGTAGAAGCGGGAGGCGAGTTCGTTCGCCAGCGCTTCGATGTTGACGAAGCCGTCATCCCGTGCCGCGTGAATCGCCTGCTCGTAGCGCAGTTCCGCGTCGATCTCGCGGCCCTCGATGCGGGCGATCTCGGCGCCCACCAGCGCGGCGTGGCTGGCGAAGTTCTGGGGGCAGAGATCGGCCCAGACTTGCAGTTCCCGGTGATGGTCGGCCAGGATGTCCAGATGCGACTGCTGGTCGCCGGCCGGGAGCGCATCGCAGAGGCCCGCCCGGGCCAGCGCGCCATAGAAGTAGTACTCGGCTTCCTCGAGGAACGAGTACGAGGACCAGAGCAGCGCCTTGGCATGGGCGGCGGCATCCATGGCTGCCGCAAGGTCGCCGGCAAAATACCGCGCCTGCAGTTTCCGGATCCAGTACCAGCAGGCGAATACCGGCGACGCGAGCGAAAGGCCCGGTTCGACCAGGCTTTCGCTGAAGTGTTCGCCATCCAGATAGCCGAACGTCGGGGTGATGCCGCGCAGCATGCGGATCAGCGCCAGCTGGCTCTCGCTGAAGCCGATGGCGATCCCGAACCGCACCTGCCGGGCGTACGCCACGCCCCGTTCGGCTTCGTCCTGCAGCGCCGGTAGGGGCTCGCCGGCGAACAGCAGGTTCGATACCAGGTTGTTGCGCGTGAACGCGCCGGACGGCACATCGCCGACCCGGTGTGCCGCATCGAAAGCACGCTGAAGCTGCTCGCCACACGTGCGCACCGGCTGCGACCAGCGTGCGACAAACACCGAGAACGACAGGTAGGTGCGCGGCTCGTAGCGCTTGAGGCCGCGACGTTCGACCAGTTGGCAGCCGAGTTCCCCGAACTGGAATCCCGCCTGGTAGTCCCCGAAAATCCGCCCGGCGACCCGGGCGACATTGGTATAGGCCACGCAAGAGGCATCGGTGTTGCCGTGTTCGAGGCTGAGACTGATCGCCTTGCAGATCGTCAGCCAGGCCAGGTTCCCGTCCTTCCTCGCCGTGTGCAAGGCGGGCGAGGACAGCTTGGCCAGCGCCTGGATCGTGGCGAGGGCGACCGGGTCCTCCATCGGCGGGAGATCGATCAGGGTCTCGATCGGCCGGTCCCCGAGCAGCGACCAGATGCGGTCGTATTCGTGGCGTAGCACGCTCTCGTCCGGCTGGGGTGACCATTCGATGCCCACCAGGCGGAGCAGGGCGAGGCAATCCGAGACCGCGCGGTCGCCCTGGCCGAGAATCAGGTACAGATCCATCTGCCAGCAAGCGATGCCCAGACGCTCGACCACGTCCACGGCGCGCTCGGCCAGCGACATGAAGCGCGCTTCGGCGGCGGCCAGCTGCCCGGTCAGGAATTCGCACTGGGCCCGGTTCGACTCCAGCGCAAACATCAAGTCATAGTGGTCTTGCCAGCCGTTTTCCGGCAACAGGCCGGCGCCGGCGCCGAGATACGTCAGCGCGGAGGCATAGGCGGTGGACGCCTTGGCGCGCTGGCCCGCCAGCAGGTTGAATTCGGCCAGCTGCTCGCGCTCGGCCGCGTCCGTGATCAGCGCAGTGCCGCGATTGAGCTGGCCCACGATTTCGAAGATCGCCTCGTCGCGTTGCGCCGGCAGGGTCCGGGCGGCCAGCAGCCGGCCGATCCGCAAGTGCGCCTCGGCGCGCGAGGCCTCGGGGATCAGCGTGTAGGCGGCTTCGTGCACGCGGTCGTGCACGAACGCATAGGTGGTCTCTTGCCGGATGACCAGCTCCTGACGAATCGCCTCCCACAGCGTCGTGTGGACCTGCGCCTCGGGCATGCCCAGCACCGCTGCAAGCGTCGTGATCTCGGCGACGTTGCCGAGGCAGGAGAGCTGCTGCAACGCCTGCTGCGTCGGCAGCGGCAGCTTGGCCAGCTTGCCGACCAACAGATCGACGACGTTATCGGTGTAGCCCTTGGCGTGGATGCGCGCCGGATCCCAGCGCCATTGCCGCGTGGCATGGTCCGGGGTGAGCAGGTCTTCGTCGACCAGCGCGTGCAGGAACCGGATCACGAAGAACGGATTGCCGGCGGTCTTGTCGTGCACCAGTTGCGCCAGGGGCTCGATCCGTGCCGGCTCGCCATGCAGCGCCTCCGCGAGCAACTGCCGGATATGCGCGCTGGCGAGCGGCGCCAACTGGATGTCATCGACCCGCGCCCCCGCATTGCGGATGGCCTGCAGCTTGCCAGTAAGCGGATGGGCGGCGCCGACCTCGTTGTCGCGGTACGCACCCACCAGCAGCAGGTGGCGCATGTCCGCGTGGGTCAGCAGGTCTTCCATCAGGTCCAGCGTGGCTGCGTCCAGCCACTGCAGATCGTCAAGAAACAATGCGAGCGGATGTTCCGGGCGGGCGAATGCCCCGATGAAGGCGCGGAATACCAGCAGGAAGCGGCGTTGCGCCTGCTGCGGCTCAAGCTCGGGCACCGGAGGCGGCTCGCCGATGATGAGCTTCAACTCGGGAATCAGGTCCGTCATCAGCCCCGCGTTGGGCCCCAGCGCTTCCAGCAGGGCGCTGCGCCAACGCTCCAGCTCCGCGTCGGACTTGCCGAGCAGCATCCGCACCAGACCCTGGAAGGCCTGCACCAGCGTGGAATACGGGATGTCGCGCTTGTACTGGTCGAACTTGCCAGACGCGAACAACCCGCGCGGCGGCACCAGCACCCGGTGCAATTCGCTGACCACCGAGGACTTGCCGATGCCGGAATAACCCGACACCAGCACCAGTTCCGGCGTGCCGGTCTCGACCACCCGGGTGAAGGCGTCGACCAGGGTGCTGACTTCGCACTCGCGCCCGTAGAGCTTCTCGGGAATCAGCAGGCGGTCGTGCGTGCCGTGCGCGTCGAGCGGGAAGTCCTCGATGCGGCGCTGGCGCTCCCAGTCTTCCAGGCATTGGCGAAGGTCATGCTCAAGCCCGACAGCGGTCTCGTAGCGCTCCTCGGCCATCTTGGCGAGCAGCTTCATGACGATGCGTGAAATCGTCGCCGGCACGGTTTCCTGCCGCGCGCGCGGCGACACTGGCATCTTGGCGATGTGGCAGTGCACCCACTCCATCGGATCCGTGGCCGTGAACGGCAGCGCGCCGGTCAGCATCTGGTAGAGCGTGACGCCGAATGCGTAGAGGTCGCTGCGGGAATCGATCGACCGGTTCATCCGCCCGGTCTGCTCGGGCGCCATGTAGGCCAGCGTGCCGGCGATGGTTTCGGGCGGTTTGGGCGCCTGACGTTCGCGCGGCAGGCGCGAGGCCAGGCCGAAGCCGGTAAGCCGTGCTTGCCCGTCGGCGCAGTTCACGACGATGTGGGTCGGCTTGAGATCCTTGTGGAGTAGCCCGCGCTGGTGGAGCCCGCAGAGCGCGGTGGCGATGCTCACCGCGTGGCGCAGGAACGCCCCGATCTCCATCGGCGCGCCCAGCAGGCGGGAGAGCGGCTCGCCGCCCGGGTCCTCGAGCATCAGCGCAGTCCGGCCGGCCTCTCGCACCAGTTCCAGCGGCCGAATCGCCCAGGCGCTGTCCAGTTCGTCCTTCAGGCGGTATTCGTGGGCCAGGCGGTCCAGACTGGCCGGCAACGGCTGTTCCGCAGCGGGCCGCGCCAGCAGGAAATCGCCGGCGGCCTCGTCCGGGCGCCGTCCCCGGTAGAAGACACGCTCGCCGTCGTCCCACAAGATCTGCAGTCCGTTATGCATTACCCCGAAGCATCCTGTAGGCCTTTCCTGCGGACGCAGGTATCGAGTGAAGATACGCCGACGCCGCTACGGCGCCATTGGGGAATAGTATGAAAATGTGATGATATCGTAATATTTGGCGGATTCCTATAATCATCAGGCTCATCACGCCCAGCCCGGCCGAAGCGCCGGTCTGCGGCATTCTCGTTCTCTCCATGGAGCAACATGATGAAGATCCTGATGGTCCTGACCTCGCACGACCAGCTCGGCAATACCGGCCGCAAGACGGGTTTCTGGCTCGAAGAGCTGGCTGCGCCGTATTACGCCTTCAAGGATGCGGGCGCTGAAATCGTCCTGGCCTCGCCCAAGGGTGGCCAGCCGCCGCTGGACCCCAAGAGCAACGAGCCGGATTTCCAGACGGAACTCACGCATCGATTCGAAGCCGACGCGGCGGCCAAGGCGCAGCTTGCCGCCACCGTGCGGCTGGATTCGGTTTCGCAGGCGGACTTCGACACGGTGTTCTATCCGGGCGGCCATGGTCCGTTGTGGGATCTGGCGGAAGACAAGCACTCGGTCGCGCTGATTCAGTCGTTCGTTGCCGCCGGCAAGCCCGTGGCACTGGTCTGCCATGCGCCGGGCGTGCTGCGGCACGTGGTCACGCCGGACGGCAAGCCGCTGGTGCAGGGCAGGAAAGTCACCGGCTTCACCAACACCGAAGAAGCCGCCGTGGAACTGACGAAGGTGGTGCCGTTCCTGGTGGAAGACGAGCTGAAGGCCAAGGGCGGCCTCTATTCCAAAGGGGATGACTGGGCGCCCTACGTGGTGGAGGATGGCCTGCTGATCACGGGCCAGAACCCGGCATCCTCGGCGTCAGCGGCGGCGGCCTTGTTGAAGCGACTGGCGTGAGTTGACGCCTGCCGCCAGGGCGCGCCGATGACGTTATCGGGCGCTCAGCCGTCGATGCGGCGCGCCCACGCGAGTTCCACGAACACCGCGCACAGCGCTTCCATGCCCGCCTGGTCCGCTTCGTCGAAGCGGGCTTCGCGGGGGCTGTCGACGTCCCACACGCCAATCAGCGTGCCATCGGGCGCGACCAGCGGCACCACGATTTCCGAGCGCGAGGCCGCATCGCAGGCAATATGGCCGGGGAAGGCGTGGACATCGCGTACCAGCTGCGTGGCGCGCGTCTGCGCGGCCGTGCCGCAGACCCCGCGCCCGATGGCGATGCGCACGCAGGCCGGCTTGCCCTGGAAGGGGCCCACCACCAGCTCGGCGCCATCGTAGAAATAGAAACCGGCCCAGTTCAGGTCGGCCAGCGAGTGGTAGACCAGTGCCGAGAAATTCGCGGCATTGGCGATCAGGTCGCGCTCATCGGCCAGGAGACCGCGCGCCATGTCCACCAGCGTGGCGTACTGGTCGGACTTGGGGGCGGCGGAGAGATCGTCGGAAAGCTGGAACATCGTGAGGAGGCCGGAGATATTGCGGAAGGGCCGATGATATACCGGCCGCCGGCCGCCTACATTCGCCCGACTTCAGGCCCCCGGGGCCGGCGCCCCACGCAATGCCAGATTCAACTGGTCCACCATCTCGGCCCAGTCGGCGTCTTCCATGTACTCGTCGCGCAGCAGTGCCGCCTGCGCGGGCGTCCAGAAAGGCGCCTCCCAGATTTCGACGTCCTCGGCGAGCGGGGAATGCGTGGTGATGAAGGCGCGGATGTCGGCCTCTTCGGCGGGCAGGCCGAGTTGTGCGAACAGATCGGAGAAATGGTGGAAGGACAGGTCCATCGCGTGCTCCTGAAGGTTGGCCGGCAGTGTGATGGCCGATTCTCGCTCGCGGAGCGGGGGCCTGCAATCCTCCATCCGCCTACGCGCGCTTTGTGATGCGGCGGTCTCCCGGTGCTGTTCCGGTTAGCGTAAGGATTGGCCCGGTACCTTAATTGATGCCTGCCGCCCGGCGCCGTATTGTGGGATCACAACCAGATCAGCGGCGCGCCGGCGGAATTCTTCCGGTGACGACCCCCACCACCCGGAGACAACTCGTGACCGCCAGCCCCCGCCAACGTTTGCCTTAGCGGCGAATCCTCCCGGCAGTTCTGCCGATGCCATTCCCATGCCTTCCCTACCAAGCGGGGTGCGCCGATGCGTGCCTGCCGCGATGGAGCCGCTATGTCGCAACATTTGATTGCCATCTCAGTCCTGGGACTGATGTTCGTCGTCGCCACGGTCCTGCCGGTCAATATGGGGGCGCTCGCCTTCGTCGGCGCGTTCCTGGTCGGTACCTGGGTGGCCGCCATGCCGGCCAAGGCCATCCTGGCCGGCTTTCCGGCTGACCTGTTCCTGACGCTGGTCGGCATCACCTACCTGTTCGCCGTGGCGCAGAACAACGGCACCATCGACTGGCTGGTGCGGCTGGCAGTACGCGCCGTGGGCGGCCGGATCGCGGCAATTCCGTGGATCATGTTCCTGATCGCGGCGTTGCTGACCTCGGTCGGCGCGGTCAGCCCCGCAGCGGTAGCGATCATCGCGCCGATTGCGCTGGGCTTTGCCGCGCGCTACGGCATCAACCCGCTGCTGATGGGGCTGATGGTGATCCATGGTGCGCAGGGCGGTGGCTTCTCGCCGATCAGCATCTATGGCGGCATCACCAACAAGATCGTGCAGAAGGCCGGGCTGCCGCTGAGCGAGATGGCGACGGCCTTCGCCAGCCTCGGCGTCAATCTCGCCGTGGCGGCGGGGTTGTTCGTGGCGTTCGGCGGGCTGCGCCTGATGCGCCAATCGGCAACATCGGCTGCGGCAGCGCCGCAACCGGCCGGCGACGCGCTGGCCATGCCGCATCCCTTCGGCGCCTACACGGTGGCGGCACAGGGCGCACAGATCTATGGCGATGCCGAGGCCGAGGCGGGCATGGAGGAGCAGAAGACCATGACGCGCGACCGGGGATCGATGCTGGAGGGGGGCAACGATGCCGCCAGCAGCTCGGAGACGCCGGCCGGCCTCTACCAGTACCTGACCGTGGCCGGCCTCGTGGCGCTGGCCGTGCTGACGCTCTATTTCAAGCTCGATATCGGCTTCGTCTCGCTGACCATCGCGCTGGCGCTCACGCTGATCGCCCCGGACCTGCAGAAGCGGGCGCTGGGCCAGGTGTCCTGGCCCGAGATCATGCTGATCGTCGGCGTGAGCACCTATGTGGGCGTGATGGACAAGATGGGCACGATCGATTTCGTCGGCCACAGCGTGGCGCACCTGACCTCCCCGCTGATGGCCGCGCTGCTGCTGTGCTTCGTGGGCGCCGTGGTGTCCGCGTTCGCATCGTCGACCGCCGTGCTGGGGTCGCTGATCCCGCTCGCGGTGCCGTTCCTGCAGCAGGGTTCCGACGTGAGCGCGATCGGCTTTATCGCCGCGATGGCCGTGTCGTCGACCATCGTCGATGTGAGCCCGTTCTCGACCAACGGCGCGCTGGTGCTGGCCAATGCCCAGGGCGTGGATCGGCAGGCTTTCTTCCGCAAGCTGATGGTCTACGGCGCGCTGGTCACGATCATCGCGCCAGTGGTGCTGTGGTTTGCCTTCGTCGTGCTCTGAGGTTGTAGACAGGTCTGTCTTCTATAATGGTCGGCATCCGCACCTGACTTCCGCACCGCCATGGCCACTCCCTCCGCCCGCGACCGCATTCTCGATACCGCCGCGCGGCTGTTCTACCGCGACGGCTATCGCGCCACCGGCATCGACAAGATCATCGCCGAGTCCGGCGTGGCGAAAATGTCGTTATATCGTCACTTTGCATCGAAGAACGATCTGATCTCGGCCTTCCTGGCCCGCCGGCATGACAACTGGATGGCGTGGTTCGAGGCCGCCGTGCAGCGCCGGCTGGCGGAACGGCCGAACCTCGATGTGCTGGCCGATGCCCTCGCCGAGTGGTTCCAGTCGGACGACTACCGGGGCTGCGCCTTCATCAACGTGGTGGCCGAGGCCGGCGGCGGCGCAGGGGATGACCCCCGGCTGGCCGGGCACGCGGTGGAACACAAGAAATCGCTCGCCGAATTTGTCGCGAACGTGGCCCGCGAACTGAAGCTGAGCGACCCGGAGGCGGTGGCCGAGGAAGCCATGGTCTGCATCGAAGGGATGATCGTGCGCTACCAGATGGTGCCAGACGTGGCATCGATCGACGCCGGCCGCCGCCTGCTGGCCCGGCTGCACGCGGCCGGGTAGGCAGCTACCCCCGTCCCACGCCGGTCATTCCCCGCTCTGCCGCATCACCCAGTCCACCGCCCGCAGCAGGTACGGCGACGTATCGCCGGCACGGTAGCTCATGATCACGGGCGAGACGAAGCCGGCCGCATCCACGGGCACGTAGCGCACATCGTCCCGATGCAGCCGCTGCACCGAGGCCGGCACCAGCGTGATGCCGATGCCCGCCGCCACCAGCCCCAGCGCCGTCTGCAACTCGTTGGCTTCCTGCACGACATGGGGCTGGAGCCCCTGCGCGCGGAACAGCGACAGCACGTGGTCCGCATAGCTGGGGCGGGGCCGGGCAGGGTAGAGGATCAGCGGATGGCGGGCCAGGGCGTCCGCCGTCAGTGGGGCGGCCGGCACGGCTGCGCTGGCGGGCAGGGCGGCCACGAGGGCCTCCGCCCGGACCACGCGCTGCGCGATGGCCGGATCATTGAGCGCTAGCCGGCCGAAGCCGAGGTCGATGCGGCCGGACTTGAGCGCCTCCAGTTGCTGCACCGTGATCATCTCGGTCAGGCCCACTTCGATCTGGCTGGCGTCGTCGCGCAGCACGCGGATCAGTTCGGGCAGCACCCCGTAGAGTACCGAGGGCACGAAGCCGATGCCGAACCAGCGCTTCTCATTGCGGCCGATGCGCCGCGTGCCTTCCAGCGTCTCTTCCAGCCGCTGGGTCAGCTGGAGCGACTGTTCGAGCAGGAAGCGGCCGGCCTCGGTCAGCTTCAGGCCCCGCCCGACGCGATCGAACAGCGCCACGCCCACTTCCTCCTCGAACTGGCGGATCTGGCGCGACAGCGGCGGCTGGGCCATATGCAGCAGGGATGCCGCCCGCGTCACATTGAGTTCCTGTGCAACGGTCTGGAAATAACGCAGGTGCCGGAGTTCCATGGCGCCTCCTTGGTCGGGTCGATGCATACCCACAGGGTATCGATCGAGACATCATCGGTCTTGGACGCCCGTAAAGTCAAGGCGTATGCTCGATTGCAACTGATACCAAGCATCGAGAAAGTATGACTACGACGATTACCGGCATCGAGGCCATCCTGGTCGATCTCCCGACCATCCGGGCCCACCAACTGGCCATGGCGACCATGCAGCAGCAGACGCTGGTGATCGTGCGGCTGCGTTGTAGCGACGGCGTGGAGGGCATCGGCGAGGCCACCACCATTGGCGGGCTGTCCTATGGCGATGAAAGCCCCGAAGGTATCAAGCTGACCATCGACACCTATCTCGGCCCGGCGCTGATCGGCCAGGACGCCACCAATGTCCACGGCGCGATGGCGCGGCTGAACAAGGTGGCGCGCGGCAACCGTTTCGCCAAGAGCGCGCTGGAGACCGCGCTGCTCGATGGGCAGGGCAAGCGCCTGAATGTGCCGCTGGCCACGCTGCTCGGCGGCGCCGTGCGCGACACGCTGCCGGTGCTCTGGACGCTGGCCAGTGGCGACACCGCCCGGGACATCGAGGAAGCCGAGCGCCTGCTGGCCGAGCGCCGCCACAACACCTTCAAGCTCAAGATCGGCCGCCGCGCGGTGCGTGACGACGTGGCGCACGTCTCCGCCATCAAGCGCGCGCTGGGCGACCGTGCCCGCGTGACCGTCGACGTGAATCAGGCGTGGAACGAGGCCGACGCGGCCACCGGCATCGCCATGCTGGAGGCGGCCGGCATCGACCTGATCGAGCAACCCACGCCGCGCGAGCACCGCACGGCGCTGGCGCGGCTGGCGGCGCGCTTCGTGGTGCCGATCATGGCCGACGAGGCCGTGACCGGCCCGGAAGACGCGATGGAGTTGGCCCGCCTGGGCGCCGCCGATGTGTTCGCGCTCAAGATCGCCAAGTCCGGCGGCATCTTCGGCATGCTGCGCACGGCGGCCGTGGGCGACGCGGCTGGCATCGCGCTCTATGGCGGCACGATGCTGGAAGGCAGCGTCGGCACCATCGCCGCTGCGCATGGCTTCTGCACGCTGCCGCAGCTCGCCTGGGGCACCGAGCTGTTCGGCCCGCTGCTGCTCAAGGACGACATCGTGGCCGAGCGCCCCACCTACCGCGACTTCGCGCTGCACCTGCCCACCGGCCCCGGCCTGGGGCTGGCGCTGGACGAAGACAAGCTCGCGCACTATCGTCGTCCGGCCGCCTGAGCGGCGACCGCCGCCCCGCATCATCGACATATAAAAGAAGGAATGGAGACTATGAAATCCCTGAACCGGTCATTGCTGTCGGCCCTGCTGGCCGCCGCCGCGTTGGCGGCGGGCACCGCCCACGCCGCCTATCCCGACCACCCCATCCGCTGGATCGTGCCGTTCCCGGCCGGCGGCGCGATGGACAACATCGCCCGCACGCTGGGCGAGGACATGTCCAGGACGCTCGGCCAGGCCGTGGTGGTGGAGAACCGTCCCGGCGCGGGCGGCAACATCGGCGCGGAACTGGTGGCGCGTGCCCCGGCCGATGGCTACACGCTGCTGATCGTGGCCAATGGCATGGCGGTCAATCCGGCGCTGTACGGCAAGCTCGGCTACGACCCGGTCAAGGATTTCGCGCCGGTCTCGCTGCTGGCCGTGGTGCCAAACGTGCTGGTCGCCAACAAGGCGAAGACGCCGGCCAAGACCGTGGCGGAGGTGATCGCCAGCGCCAAGGCGCGGCCGGGCAAGTACACCTACGCGTCGGCCGGCAACGGTACGTCGATCCATCTGGCGGGGGAGTTGTTCACGTCGATGGCACAGGTGGATCTGCTCCACATCCCCTACAAGGGGTCGGGCCCGGCCATGACCGACCTGCTTGGCGGACAGGTGGACTATATGTTCGACAGCATCACCTCGGCCAAGCCCCAGATCGATAGCGGCAAGTTGACGCCCATCGCCGTCACCACCGCCAAGCGTTCCTCGGCGCTGCCCAACGTGCCGACGCTGGCCGAGGCGGGGCTGCCGGGCTACGAGCTGTCGCCGTGGTTCGCCGCCTTCGTGCCGGCCAAGACGCCGCAGCCGGTCATCGACGCGCTGAACAAGGCCATGCTGGAGGCGCTGAAGAAGCCCGCCGTGCAGCAGCGGCTGGCGGGCATCGGCGCGGAGCCCATCGGCAGCACGCCGGCGGCGCTGCGTGACCATCTGGCGAAGGAAACCACCAAGTGGGGCGCCCTGATCAAGGAAAAGGGCATTCGCGCCGATTGAGGATTGCGGACGGGGGCGAGCCCCCGTCAGGGAACGATGGTGAGGAACAGGTAGGCGGCGAAGATCACAAGGTGCACCACGCCCTGCAGGATCGTGGTGCGGCCCGAGCCGAGCGTCAGCGACGCGACGATCACCGTCAGGAACAGCAGCACCATCTCCTTGGCGCCCAGCCCCAGTTCGAGCGGGCGGCCAAGGGCGATGAAGACCACCGCCACCGTGGGAATGGTCAGGCCGATACTGGCCAGCGCCGAGCCCAGCGCCAGGTTCATGCTGGTCTGGAGGCGGTCCAGCCGCGCGGCGCGCAGCGCGGCGAGCCCCTCGGGCAGCAGCACCAGCGCCGCGATCACCACGCCCACCACGGCAGGCGGCAGGCCCGCGGCGGCCACTGCCGCTTCCACGGACGGCGACAGCATCTTCGCCAGCGCCACCACGGCCACGAGGCACACCACCAGCAGCACGCCACTCGCGGCGGCCACGCGCCCCGGCGGCGGCGGTGCGTGCTCGTTCTCGTCGCTGCTCTCCACGAGGAAGTAGTCGCGATGTCGCACCGTCTGCACGAACACGAAGCAGCCGTACAGCACGAGCGACATCAGCCCCGAGAACGCCAGTTGCGACGAGGTCAACATCGGCCCCGGCGTGGAGCTGGTGAAATTGGGCAGCACCATGGTCAGCACCAGCAGCGCTACGAGCACGGCCATGGCCGCCTTGGCGCCGGGCGCCTGGAATTCCTGCTCCCGGTGGTGCAGGCCACCCACGAACAGGCACACGCCGACGATGCCGTTGCAGATGATCATCACGGCGGCGAACACGGTATCCCGGGCCAGCCCGGCTTTTTCGGGCCCAGCCGACAGCATCACCGAGACGATCAGCGCCACCTCGATCACGGTCACCGCAATCGCCAGCACCAGCGTGCCGAACGGCTCGCCCACCTTGTGGGCCACCACTTCGGCGTGGTGCACCGCGGAAAATACCGCGCCCGCCAGCGCGGCGGCCATGATCGCAACAAGCCAGCCCTGGCCCGGCAGCATCAGCCCGAGGCCGAACGCGGCCCAGGCGGCCAGCGGCGACCAGACGGTCCATGCGGGCAGTTTGTTCGAAGTAGCCATCCTTGTTCCTTTTTCTTCTGCTGCCGCACGACGGGCGACTGACGGGGCATTGTGCAGCAGAAGGCCGCCCGGCGATAGGTTTCAGGCGGGGCGGGGAAGTTCCGGAGGGCGGCGGATTCAGTCCGGCATGAGCGGCCGGGTGGGCGGCTCCGCACGCGCGAGGCGGTCGGCATCGGCATCGCGCAGGCCGGGATGATGGCGCGAGATCCAGCGCGCGGCGACGATGAGGGCGATGAGGAAAGCGAGAACGTACCCGACGAAAGAGACGGCGTTATGCATGGTCTGACCCCTATATAGGAACGGCTCTGGTGGCCGGTGCAGGTCAGTATGGGCAACAAGCGCAGCGCCCGACACCCTCTGTCGGAGGGGCGTTCCGGTCACCCAATTGGGGGCTGCGCCGCGCGTGGGCGCCTGAGTCAGAACAGCGAGCCGGACTCGGGCGCGGGCGGCGCGGGCTCGGCATCGGGGGCGGCATCGGGGGTGGCATCTGGGGCGGCCTTGCTTGCCGCCGGCGGCATCGGCGCGGGCGCCCCGGCCATGCGTTCGGACGGATAGAGCCGCAGGAAGGTCCGGGCGACCTCCGGGTCGCGGCAGCGCAGCCAGTCATCCCATTCAGTCTCCGGCACGATCACCACCGAGCGCTTCTCGGTGCCGGGCCGGTGCATGCGCGACAGCAGCGGGTGGGCATCGGCATTGACGGTGAGCATGGTGAAAGACAGTGTGTCGTCCGGCCACGCGCGCCAGAGGCCGGCGATGCCGAACCCCGGCGCGTCTGGCAGCCAGAGCTTCCAGCGCACGGGTTTGCCGGGCCGCTCCGGCGTGCCGGTCTCGGGGTAGGCGTATTCGTAGAACGCGCTGGCCGGTATCAGGGCCAGCTGGCCGGCCTTCCAGAACCGGGCGAAGGACTTCAGCGTCCCCACGGTCTCCGCGCGCGCATTCGCGGTGGGGAAGTAGCGGGTGCCGGGCGGGATCTTCCCCTTCGGCACCATGCTGAACGAGGCCAATGCGCAGGTGCGCCCGGCATCGCTGCCGGTGATGATGGGGGCTAGGCTGTCTGGCCACGCCTCGTCCGCCCACAACCGGGCCGGCGGCTCGATGCCGAAGATGTCGCGCAGGACTTGCCGCTGGATGGGGGCGTAATTGACGCACATCGATCGCTCCAGGGAGGGGAGAGGCGTGCGGACATCCTAGCAGCCGCCGCCGTGCTACGCACCCCGCTTCGGGAGCTTCCCCGCAATGCCCATGATGGCTGCCACGCCGTCGTCTCCCATCATGGCGCTGGCGGCCGCCTGCGCCTGTGCCCACGCGGGTGCGGCCGCTTTCAGCATCGATTTGCCGGCGCGGGTCACGGAGAGCGGCCGCGATCGGCCATCGGCGGCCTCCGCCGCGTCTTCCGCGATCCAGCCTGCCGCGAGCAGCGGCTGCAGGTTGCGGGTCAGCGTGGAACGGTCATGATGATTGCGCCGCCCGAGATCGGCGCGGCTGATCGGGCCGAGTTCATGCACGAGCACCAGCAGCGTGAACTGCGTCGCGTTGATGCCGAACGGGCGCAACGCCTGATCGTAGGCAGCGGTCAGGACACGCGAGATCTGCCGGGCACGGGTCATCACGCAGTGCCGGAAAATCTCGGCGCCCGGGTTGCTGGCCACAGAACGCTTGTCGGTACGCATGTCTCACGGGAAGGGGGAGCGATGAAGTACCGCCAGCGTACCGCACTCAGTGCCGATGTGCTGGCGGCGCGGCCGCGGTGCCCGGCGACCGGATATCGGGGACGGTCACGCTCACCACTTCCGTCGCCAGGATCTTGTGCGTGGGATCTGCCAGTTCCATCCGCACCTTGTGCGGCCCCGGCGGCAGCCCCACCACGATGATGGGATCCTCGCTCGTGTGCGCCCAGGTGGCCGGGCCATCGTCAACGGTCACATGCAGATGGCCGACGCGCGGCGAAACCTGGGTGGCAGCCTTGCCGAACACCGGGATCACGCGGAAGTTCTCGGTACGGAACTGGACGATCACCACGCCCCGCGCGAGCGGCTCCGGCAATGCCGGGTAAGCCACAACCCTGGGCGCCGGCTCCGCGTCGAGCGGCAGGACGGCCGGTGGACGACTCGTGTCCGGAGGGGTTTGTGCGGCGGCCGTCATCTGCACTGTCGCGAGCGCGGCGGCGAATACGTAGGTAAGTGCTCTCATGTCTGACTCCTGAAGTTGGGAAACAACCCGAGGGCGCCGATGATGCCTTGACGGAATAGTAGGTGCGCGGCCATTTTGTACGCGCATGTATCTGCGCGGCGCCGGCATACACGGCGATACCGTTTGACCGTCTCGGGACCACAGACTGGATACATCGCCTCACTCTAATGCTGCATATGCAACAGATTGCGCGGCTTGGCCGGTGCAGGAGGAAACGAGATGAAAGCGAAATCAGCAATCCGTCGGTCGGCACGGTCGGTGGCCACTGCAGTCAGTGTCTCCGCGGCGCTTATGGCCGGCACAGGCGCCGCCATCGCAGCGGCCAGCGAGCCCGTTGCGGAAGTGAGTTATGTGGATGTCGATCCCGAACTGCGTTTGCGGCGGATGGTGGTCCGGCCGGCGGCACCGCGAGGCACGGTGCTGTTCCTGCACGGTTTTCCCGAAACCATGCTCGCCTGGAAAGAGATTGCCAGGACGCTTGGGGAGGAATACGAAGTCCACGCGTTCGACTGGCCGGGCTATGGCGATTCTTCACGTCCGCCTGCCGAGCGTTTCGCCTACGCGCCGCGTGACTACGCCACGGTACTGACGCGCTACATCGACACGGCAGGCATCGACAGCAGCCGCCTGGTGATCTACGCCACCGACATCGCAGCCTTGCCGGCGTTGCTGGCGGCCATCGACCGGCCCAGCATCGCCCGGACCATCATCGTCGGCGACTTCGCACCGTTCAACCGCCCGCAATACATGCAGGAACGCCTGCAGGCGCTCAAGGAGCCCGCATCGGCCGAAGCCGTGCGGAGCGCCTTCAATGCCTCGCGCGACGAGATTCTGCAGAATGCGTTCACGCGTGGATTGCCGGAGGGGGCGCGCTATGTGTTGGATGCGGCGTACCGTGCCGATCTTGCGCAGGGCTGGCAGAACGGGGCGCTGACGTCGGCCGACGCGTTCGCGCACTACTACGCGCACTTCACGCGGGATCAGGATGCGTTCGAGGCGCGGCTGCCGGGCCTGAAGACCCCGGTGAGCGTGGTGTGGGGCGAGCAGGACATCTATATCAACAAGGAAATGGGCGTCGAGTTCGCGCGCAGGACCGGAGCGCCCTTGCGGCTGCTGCCCACCACGGGCCATTACCCGCACCTGCAGCGTCCGCACGAGACGATCGAAGAGGTCCGCGCGGCGTTTCGTTGAGGGTCCCCAACGTGGCCCGTGTCGCCACCACGGGCCGCCGCCTTTCCTACGTGGCGAACACGCCGCTGACGGCTCCTGTCGCCGTTACGCCGCGCCCTCCGGCCCGCGCCGGAAGCTGATTGCCAGCCGGTTGAAGGCGTTCATGAGGCCGATCGCGATGGTCAGGTCGGCCAGTTCTTTTTCCTCGAAGACGGCGGCGGCAGCCTCGAAGGCGTCGTCGGGCACATGGGTGTCGGCGACACGGGTCACCGATTCGGCCCAGGCCAGTGCGGCCTTTTCGCGGTCGGAGAACAGGCTGCCGGCCTCGTGCCAGACCTGGACCAGCGCGAGCTTCTGCACGTCCACGCCCCTGCGCGTGAGATCCCGTGTGTGCATGTCCAGACAGTAGGCGCAGCCGTTGATCTGGCTGATGCGCAGGTAGGTCAGCTCCACCAGCGCGGGGTCGAGCCCGGACTGCGTGATGTAACCGTAGACACTGCCAAGCGCCTTGATGCCGGCCGGGGAAGTTTTGGTGTAGTCGATACGCATGTTCCGTCCTGCTTGTTGGGTGTTCAGGGTTGGAGCCGATCAGAGCCAAACTGCCTCATGATCGACTTCAATTCATTACTACGACTGATATAGTCGGAGATAAAGATAGCCGATCCGCGGTCGTACCGCAAGCGGTGGATGGGTTGGCGTAAACCCCGCCCTCAAAATTTCTTGCGCGGCTTAACTACGACTAATACAATCGTAGTTAAGCCGCGTCGAGAAAGGCGGGCTGGAGATCGCCGCGGCCTCGCCGCTGGTCAAGGCAGCACAGATCCATTCAGGAGCAGTAGAGATGTCCCAACGCATTCTTGTCATTGGCGCCGGTTTTGCCGGCATGTGGAGCGCCCTCGCTTCGGCTCGTCTACTCGACGAGGCCGCGCGTACCGATGTGGAAATCGTGCTGATCGCGCCGGAGCCGGCGCTGCACGTGCGTCCGCGGCTCTACGAGCAGAACCCGCTGAAGATGAAGGCGCCGCTGCTGGAGATCTTCGCCGCTACCGGCGTGCGGTTCGTACAGGGCTTCGTCGAGCGCATCGACGTGGCGGCCCGTGAAGTGGAGGTGAGGGGCGTGGGCGCCGAACCATCGCGCCAGACGCTTGGCTATGACCGCCTGGTGCTGGCGGCCGGCAGTCGGCTGTTCCGGCCGGCGATCAATGGGCTCGAAGCGCATGCCTTCAACGTCGATCAGGTGGCCGATGCCGCCCGGCTGGAAGCGCATCTGCACGGTCTGGTCGGCCGCCCAGACAGCGTGGCGCGCAATACCGTGGTGATCGCCGGCGCTGGCTTCACCGGCATCGAGACGGCGGCCGAAATGCCGGCGCGGCTGCGCGAAGTGCTCGGTGCCGATGCCGCAGTGCGCGTCATCATGGTAGAGCGCAATGGCGAGATCGGTCCGGACCTGGGCCAGGGGCCGCGCCCGGTGATCACCGAGGCGCTGACCGAACTCGGCGTGACGTGGAAGCTGGGCTCCGGTGTGGCATCGGTGGATGCGGACGGCGTCACCCTGGAAAGCGGCGAGCGCATCGACGCCCAGACCGTGATCTGGGCCGCAGGCGCCCGCGCGAACGCGCTGACCGACCAGATCCCCGCGCAGCGCGACAACTTCGGCCGGTTGCACGTCGATCGAAACCTGAAGGTCGATGGCGTGGCGCACGTCTATGCCACAGGCGATGTGGCCCGTGCGGCGACCGATGACGAGGGCAACGTCACGATGATGTCGTGCCAGCACGCGATGAACCTCGGGCGGTCCGCCGGGCACAACGTGGCAGCCGATCTGCTGGGCCAGCCGCCGATCCCGTACAGCCAGTCGAAGTACGTGACCTGTCTGGACCTGGGTCCGTGGGGCGCGGTCTACACCGAGGGCTGGGACCGCCAGGTGAAGCTGTCCGGCGCCGAGGCCAAGGCGCTGAAGACCAGGATCAACACGGAATGGATCTATCCGCCGAGCGCGAACCGGGCCGAGGCACTGGCGTCGGCTGACCCGCGCCGCATCGTCGTGGCCTGATCGGGCTGGGGGGAAAGAAGGAGGGCGATCCGCCGGGATCGCCCTTTTTTTATCTTGCGCTGCGCCGGTTGGCCGCGCGGTCTGTCAGCCACTCCACTACCTGCCCGCCGTAGGCGGCGGGCACTTTCTCCACGGTGCGTTCGGCAATGTCGGCCAGCGTGTGATTTTTCAACTCGGCGCGCATCGCCTTCTCGGCAGACTGCATCACGGCGTGGATCGTGCACACGCCGCGCGTCGCCCATGCCGGCGGGCAGCCCTCGAATACGGCACTGCGCTCGCGGATCTCCCGGCACTCGAACAGCGGCTTGTCGCCGTCGATGGCGACGATGACGTCGTAGACCGAGATGCGCGAAGGCGGACGTGCGAGCCGAAAGCCGCCCTTGATGCCTTCGGTGGCCACCACGAGTTCGGCCTTCGCGAGCTTGGTGAACAGCTTGGCCAGGAACTCGGTGGGGATGCCCTGCAGCTCGGCCAGGTCGCGCACGCTGGCCTCTTCCACGGCCATGTTGGACCGGGACAGATAGAGCAGGCAGTGCAGCCCGTACTCGACACCCGTGCTGATATGGGACATTTTTAACTAGGACTCAATAGATCGTAGTTGCAAGCCTACACCAGCGCCGGCGCGGCAGCAAGGCTCTCCAGAGACCTTGAAAAACTGAAGCGGTTGTTCGAATACTGTTGTACTAGCTGCAAATACCCACACTGCCCCGTCCGGCATCGCAAGCCTGCCACTTGCAAATGTCTGGACAATTTCGCCAGATGACAATCCTGCAATGTTCCTCGTGAACTTGCGCCGCTCGCGTTCAAGGAGAACGGGAAATGGACGACTCTTGTCAGCAGAATGGTGGCCGTGCCCGCACCGGCGGCGTGCAACCCGCCGCGTCGCAGGGCAGCGCTGGCCACGCGGTGAGCTTCAAGGTCAACGGCACGCTCCAGTCGCTTACGGTGGCGCCCAACGCCATACTGCTGGACGTCTTGCGCGATCAACTGCACCTCACTGGCACCAAAAAGGGGTGCGACCATGGCCAGTGCGGGGCGTGCACGCTGCACGTGAACGGTGTGGCGATCAATGCCTGCCTGTCGCTCGCGGTGATGCATGACGGCGACGAGATCACGACCATCGAAGGGCTCTCCCAGGGCGGCCTGCTGCACCCGGTGCAGCAGGCTTTCTGGGATCACGACGCCTACCAGTGCGGCTACTGCACCGCCGGCCAGATGATGAGCGCCGTGGGCGTGCTCGGCGACAAGCGCATCCCGGCCGACGACGCGGCCGTGCGCGAGGCGATGAGCGGCAACATCTGCCGCTGCGGCGCCTACCGGAACATCGTCGCGGCCGTCCAGGACGCACGCGGCAAAATGAAGAGAGGCTAGCCATGCGTACCTTCGAGTATGCCCGCGCGGCGGACGTCGAGCAGGCCATCGTGCTGCACGCGCGCGCGCCTGAGACCGCCTATCTGGCCGGTGGCACCACCCTGCTGGACCTGATGAAGCTGGACGTGATGCACCCGCCGCGCGTGGTGGACATCCACAAACTCGGCCTCAACCAGGTCGAGGTGGCTGATGACGGCCGGGTGCGGATTGGCGCGATGGTCAGCAACACCGAGCTGGCGCGCCATCCGCACATCGTCAAGCATCACCCGGCGCTGTCGCAGGCGCTGCTGTCCGGCGCCAGCACGCAGCTGCGCAACAAGGCCACCACGGCCGGCAATGTGATGCAGCGGGTGCGTTGCGGGTACTTTCGCGATGGCGTGTCGCCCTGCAACAAGCGCGAGCCGGGCTCGGGCTGCCCCGCCATCGACGGGCTGAACCGCAACGTGCACGCGGTGCTGGGCGGCAGCAACCAGTGCATCGCCGCGCATCCGTCCGATATGTGCGTGGCGATGGTCGCCATCGGCGCCACCATCCACGTGCAGGGGCCCAAGGGCCGGCGTGACATCCCGTTCGCGGACTTCCACCTGCTGCCCGGTGAAACGCCGTGGAAGGAGCACGCGCTGGAGGCCGACGAGATGATCACGCACATCACGCTCGATGCGCCGCTGCCGAACAGCCGCTCGGCCTACCTGAAGCTGCGCGACCGGGGCTCCTACCAGTTCGCGCTGGCGTCGAGTGCGGTGGTGGTGGTGCTGGATGGTCGCACCGTGCGGGACGTGCGCATCGCGCTCGGTGGCGTCACCACCAAGCCGTGGCGGGCCGCCAATGCCGAGGCGGTGCTGCGCGGCAAGGCGGTGACGGACGCGCTGATCCGCGAGACCGCCGCCGCTGCCATGGCGGGCGCGCAGTCCTATGGCCAGAACGGCTTCAAGCTGCTGCTCGGCCAGCAGGCGGTATCGCGCAACCTGACGCGGCTCGTCGCCTGACCGGCTGCCCCGATCCATCCCCGATCCAGCGGACCTTCACTCGACAACGGGAGTCCAGCGTGAACAAGAATGCCATCGGCGCGTCGCCGCGCCGTATCGACGGTCGACTCAAGGTCACCGGCGCCGCGCTCTACACGGCGGACCGCAACCTGCCCGGTATGCTGCATGCCTATGGCGTATTCAGCACGATTGCGAGCGGGCGCGTCACGGGCATCGACACCGCCGCCGCGCGGCGCGTGCCGGGCGTGGTCGACATCCTGCACCATGACAATTTCCTGCGGCTCTACCGCGCGCCGAAGGCGCCGATCTCGCCGGCCACGATCCTGACCGCCGGCATCACGGACGAGCACCGCCTGCCGTTCGAGGACGCGAAGGTGCACTACGCCGGCCAGTTCGTCGCGCTGGTCGTGGCGGACACCTACGAGCATGCGCGAGAGGCGGCCCAGCTTGTGAAGGTGACGTATGCCCCGGCCAAGGCACTCGCCAATCTGGAGCAGGGCATGGCGGCTGGCAAGCTGCAGGACGGCGGGCGCGGCCACTCGCGCGGCGAGCCGGCCAGGGACTTCGACGCCGCGCCGGTCCGTGTCGATGCCGTGTACCACACGCCGGTGGAGACCCACAATCCAATGGAGATGCACGCCACGGTGGCGTGGTGGGAGGGCGGCGACCTGCATCTCTACGAGGCCTCGCAAGGCGTGCTGGTTCATCGCAACACGTTGGCCCTGATCTTCGGACTCACGCCGGAGAGCGTGAGCGTGGACGCGCCGTTCATCGGCTCGGGCTTTGGCGCCAAGCTGTTCCTGTGGCCGCACTCCGTGGCCGCCTGCGCGGCGGCCAAGATGACCGGGCGCCCGGTGAAGCTGGTGGTGCCGCGCGCGCAGATGTTCACGACCACGGGGCAGCGGCCGGAGACGAAACAGCACCTCCGGCTGTCGGCGGGCGCCGACGGCAAGATCACGTCGATCCGGCATGAGTCGATCAACACCACGTCCTTTATCGAGCAGTACGTGGAGAACTGCGGCGGCATGACGTCGAGCCTGTACACCTGCCCGAGCGTGCTGGTCACGCACCACACCATCGACGTGCACCGGGGCGCGCCCACCTCCATGCGCGCGCCCGGCGCCGCGCCTGGCCTGTTCGCGCTCGAATCCGCCATCGACGAACTGGCGCTGGCGTGCCAGAAGGACCCGGTGCAGTTCCGCGTCGATAACATCTCCACGCGCGACGAAAGCACCAACCTGCCGTGGTCCAGCAACCACCTGCGCGAGGCCATCGAGCAGGGCGCCCGCAAGTTTGGCTGGGCCAGGCGCGACCCGCGCATCGGTGCGATGCGTGTGGGCGACGAGATTGCCGGCTACGGCGTGGCCGTCTGCAACTGGGACGCCTGGCGCACCCCAGCCGAAGCGCGGGTGCAGTTGCGCAGCGACGGCACGGCCGCGGTGATCTGCTCGATCCAGGACATCGGCACCGGTACCTACACGATTGCGGCGCAGACGGTGAGCGAGCTGACCGGCCTGCCGTTCGAGAAGATCGAGGTGAAGCTGGGCGATTCCTCGTTCCCGGCGGCACCGGTCTCGGGCGGATCGTGGGCCACGGCCAGCGTCCTGCCGGCCATCGCAGAGGCCACGCGCAACGCCATCGACCAGTTGCGCACGTTTGCCACGCAGGAGGGCGCGCCGTTCGCCGGGGCGAAGCCCGAGTCGCTTCGCTTCGAGAATGGCTGCCTGACCGATGGAACGCGCACCGTGGACTACGCCACCGTGCTGACCGCGCAGCGCTTTGCTAGCGCCGATGGCCATGCGCGCACGGGCGGCACGCCCACGGACAAGATGTCGTTCATGTCGTTCGGCGCGCATTTCGTGGAGGTGCGCTGGGACCCCGGCATCTCGCGCCTGCGCGTGGCGCGCGTGGTCAGCGCCATCGACGTGGGCCGCGTCATCAACCCACTGACGGCGCGCAATCAGGTGGAAGGCGCCATCGTCATGGGCGTGGGCATGGCGCTGTTCGAGGCCACCGAGTACGACGAGCGCAACGGCATCCCGGGCAACAACAACTACGCCGAGTACGTGATGCCGGTGCATGCGGACCAGCCGGACATCGACGTCATCCTGCTCGACTACCCCGACCTGGCCTTCAACGAGTTCGGCGCGCGCGGCATCGGGGAGATCGGCATTACCGGCTTTGCGGCGGCGGTGGCCAACGCGGTCTACCACGCCACGGGCAAGCGCATCCGTGACCTGCCCATCACCATGGAGAAGCTGATGGACGCGCCCGGCCGGACCGCCGCCTAGCCGATGGCCTATATATATAGCGGTGGATGGCCGAGCGCGGGAGGGAGTGATGGTCGACAATCCGGTTCCGGAGGATGACGCCGGGGTGCGCGAGCACCCGCGCTACGCGCAGATGTTCCCCGTGCTGACCGAGGAGGACATCCAGCGCGTGCGCCGCTTCGGGCGCCTGTCGCACTTCGCTGTTGGCGAATGCCTGTACCGCGCCGGCAGCCTGTGCCCGGGGATGTTCCTGATCCTGTCCGGCAAGGTGCGCATCGTCGGGCGCGATGGGCTGGGCCACGAGCGCGTCCTCCACACCTACACCCAGCGCGGCGAGTTCACCTCGGACGTGACGCAGCTCTCGAACAAGCCAGCCGTGGTGGATGCGCGCGTGATCGAGGACGTGGAGGCCGTGCTGGTGCGCCCCGACGAACTGAGCGCGATGATGATCAGCGAGGCCGATCTCGGCGAGACCATCATGCGCGCGCTGATCCTGCGCCGCATGCTGGTGATCGAGCGCGGCCACGGCGTGGTGCTGGTGGGCGCGCCGGACAACGGGCGGCTGGTGGCGCTCCAGAACTTCCTGCGGCGCAACGGCTTTCCCAACACCACGCTCGACGCGGCGATGGACCCCGAGGCCGTCGCGCTGCTCGAACGCCTGACCCCGCTGCCGGACGACTTCCCGCTCGTGGTCTGCCCGGACGGCACCGTGCTGCGCAATCCGGACGAAGGCCACCTGGCCTCGTGCCTGGGCCTGATTCCCGAGTTCGATCCGAGCCACGTCTACGACGTGGCGGTGGTCGGCGCCGGCCCGGCCGGGCTGGCCACCGCCGTCTATGCGGCGTCCGAAGGGCTGTCCGTGGCCGTGCTCGACTGCCGTGGGCCGGGGGGGCAGGCCGGCACCAGCGCGCGCATCGAGAACTATCTCGGCTTTCCCACGGGCATCACCGGGCAGTCGCTGGCCAGCCGCGCCTTCGCCCAGGCGCAGAAATTCGGCGCCCATATCGGCATTCCATGTGAAGTGAAGGCCCTGTATTGCGACCGGCGTCCGCTCTTCGTGGAACTGACCGATGACCGCCGCATTGCCGCGCGCACCGTGGTGATCGCCAGCGGCGCCGAATACCGGCGACCGGACGTGACTGGGCTTGAGCGCTTCGAGTCGTCCGGCATCTACTACTGGGCCACGCCGATCGAGGCGCGCCTGTGCCGCAAGGAGCCGGTGCTGCTGGTGGGCGGCGGCAATTCCGCCGGGCAGGCGGCGGTGTTCCTGGCCGCGCATGCCGAGCACGTGCACCTGTTTATCCGGGGCACCAGCCTTGAGCACAGCATGTCGCGCTACCTGACCGAGCGGATCGCCGTGCTGCCCAACGTGACCGTACATACCCGCGTGGACCTGCGCGCGCTTGAAGGCGGGCCACGTCTCGAACGGGTGTATTACCGGGGCGCGGGCGGCGTGGAGGGCTGCATGACCACGCATCACCTGTTCGTCTTCATCGGCGCGGCGCCGAATACCGCGTGGTTGGCCACCTGCGGCGTGCTGCGCGACGAGAAGGGTTTCGTGCTGACCGGGGCCGATGTGCCCGATGCCGCGCCGCACGTGCCGTCCCTGCAAACCAGCCTGGAAGGCGTGTTCGCCATCGGCGACGTGCGTTCGGGATCGATCAAGCGGGTGGCTTCCGCCGTGGGCGAGGGCGCTGCCGTGGTTGCGCAGATCCACGCCGTGCTGGCCGGCATGCGCGGCACCTGCCAGCCCGGCACGCGCTGATCCGTTTCCCCCCCCTGCGGCGCCGGCATCACTCCGCCAACGCGCCCCCATCGGAATGCCTACAATAGCTGGACGGACAGGCCGCGCGGGCTGATGCGCGGCACTGTCGCTGCCACGCGTGCTCGCAGGCAGGGGTGCGCGCCACTCATCTCCACGAAACATGGAGAAACATCATGCAGAGTAGCGAAGCGGTGCTGACGCAGGCGCGAGCCGCGTTGGCGCATGTGCCGTATCAGGGCCACCATCTCCATCCCACCATTCACCTGCGGCTTTCCGACGGCGCGCTAATCCTCGAGGGCGAGGTAGCGGACATCGTCGACAAGACGCGCGCCGCCGCGCACCTGCGGCGCGTGGACGGCGTGACCATGGTCATTGACCACCTGCGCATTGCCGATGGCGCCGCGCCGGTGGGCGACGGCGAACTGCGCGATGCCGTGTGCCAACGGCTGCTTACCGCGATTGATTTCCGGAACTGCAAGATATGCGCGAAGGTGAAGGGCCAGGACGAGGCGCGACGCGAGGCCGTGGGCGAGCGCAGCGGCTGGATCGAGGTGGCCGCCGCCAATGGCGTGGTCACGCTGTCCGGCAATGTGATCAGCCTTTCCCACATGCGGCTGGCCGGCGTGCTGGCGTGGTGGTCGCGCGGCTGCCGCTGCGTGGTGAACGAACTCGTGGTGGCGCCGGCCGAGGCCGATAGCGATGAGGAAATCACCGAGGCGCTGCAACTGGTGCTGGAAACCGATCCCTTCGTCGATGCGGGCCGCATCGCGGTGCGCACCGCGAAACGCGTGGTGACGCTCGACGGCTACGCCACGAGCGAGGGCGCGCGCAAGCAGGTCGAGCGGGATGCCTGGTATGTGTACGGCGTGGAGGACGTCGTCAACCGGATTTCGCTGAGCAGCTGAGTGCTTTGGGGGCATGCCGGTGGCGGGAACGGCGCGTGGATTGGCGGGATTGACCCTCCCCGGCCACGCGCGCAGGCGATAGGATCGGCTTTTGTCGCCAACCGTCCACACAGGAATCCTCATGCCCCGTTCCGTTCGTCACCGCCGCGCAGCGCTGCCCGCCGCGCTTTCCCTCGCGTTGTCATTGGCCTGGAGCGGCGCCGCGCTGGCCGCCGGGCCGGACGCGGCCCTGCTGCAGGCGGCACAGGCCGCGCAGCCGGGCGTGGTGCAGTCGCTCAAGGAGATGGTGTCGATCGAGTCCGGCAGCCATGACGTCGAAGGGCTGAACCGCATGGCCGCCTACACCGAGAAGCGCCTCAAGGCGCTGGGTGCCAGCGTGGAGCGCGTGCCGGCGGCGCAGGGCCACGGCCCGATCGTCAAGGGCACGCTGGAAGGCACGGGCAAAGGTCGCATCATGCTGATCGCCCATATGGACACCGTCTACGCGCGCAACACGCTGGCCTCGCAGCCGATTCGCGAGGACGGCAACAAGCTCTACGGGCCGGGCATCGCCGATGACAAGGGCGGCATCGCGGTCATCCTGCACGCGCTGGAGATCATGAAGGCGCAGGGCTGGAAGGACTTCGCGCGGGTGACCGTGCTGTTCAATGCGGACGAGGAAATCGGCTCGCTCGGCTCGGGCGCCGCCATTGCCGCGCTGGGGGCGCAGCACGATGTGGTGCTGTCCTGCGAGCCCAATCCGGCCAAGGCCGTGGCCAAGACCGAATCCCTGCTGCTCGGCGCCGCTGGCACGGCCTCCGCGACGATGGCTGTTCAGGGCCGCGCCTCGCACGCCGGCGCCGCGCCGGAGCTGGGCCGCAATGCCTTGATGGAACTGGCCTACCAGCTGCAGCAGACGCGCGATGTGGCGAAGTCCGTGCCGGGCTCGCAACTGAACTGGACCAATGCCAAGGCTGGGGATGCCCGCAACCAGATTCCTGCTTCGGCCAGCGCCTTCGGCGATGTGCGGATCACGGCCAACGGTGCCGCCCAGAAGCTGCAGGCGGCGCTGCAGGAGAAGGTCAACGCCGGTCATCTGGTGCCCGATACGCAGACCACCATCACGATGGAAGAGGGCCGTCCGCCCTTCGTGGTCAATGCGCGTGGCCGGGAACTGGCGGCGCAGGCCCAGAAGATCTACGCGGAACTGGACGGCCGGCAGCTGGCCCTGTTTCCCGGCACGGGCGGCGCCACGGATGCCGGCTTCGCGGGCCAGTCGGGCAAGGCCGCCGTGGTGGAGAGCTTCGGCCTGTCCGGCTTTGGCTATCACGCGCGCGACGAGTACATCGAACTCGATTCCATCGTCCCGCGCCTCTACCTGATGACCCGCATGCTTCAGGAGAGCGGGCGCTGAGCGGATTGGGCGGATTGGGCAACCTGCTTGGCGATGGCGTCGGCAACACGCGTGGCGTCGTTGTAGACGCTGTCGTGCTGCAGTTCGCTGACGCCGTGCGCCGCGCCGCCGGCGGCGGCTGACATGGCCACATGGCCGGCCACCGCGCCCACGCCGGCGGTCTCCGCCACGCCGGGCATGTGGCCGCTATCCGCGCTGGCGTGGAAGTCCTGCACCGCCACCGCCGGGCCATTGGCGGGCTGGTAGACCAGTTCGACCGACGCGCCCACATCGCTCTTGCCCGCGCCCAGGCCCACCACCATGCGGCGGCGCAGGTTGCCTTCGTCGATCTTGTCGAACTGGCCGGTAACGACCAACGCATTCGCGCCCGCCGGGACCGGGCCATCGAGGCGCACTGCGTTGAGCCCCTTGGCACGCAGCTGCCGCACGATTTCATCGCTCACCTGATCACGGGCCTCGCGCGCATCGTGCATGGCCTTGCCAGCCTGGCTGTCCGCGCCGGCCATCGACATGACCTTTTGCATCACGCGGCTGTCTACCTTGACCTGATCGGGGTTGGCGTTGAAGGTCTGCACGCAGATGATGTCCGCGTTGCCGGGGAGGGCGGCGGCGCCCTGCGTGATGGTAGTGGCGTTGGCGTAGCCGGCGGCCAGCAGCGCGGCGGCCGTCAGCGTGGCGAGGGTGAAGCGGCGGGCAATGAGGGAGAGTTGGGTGGTTTGCATGGCGAAATCCTGTATCGGTTGGGTTGGAGCGTGTCGGTGCATCGCTGGAACCCAGTATGGGAAAAACCGACCACAGATGCCATGCAGCAAGTATGTCGAGAAATGTCAGGCCGCTGGCCGCAGCGGCAGCGCCACTACGGCTTCGAGGCCGCCGCCGTCACGGGGGCGGAATTGCAGCGAGCCGCCGTGCAGCCGCGCGATGCGCTCCACAATCGCCAGCCCCAGCCCGGTGCCGCCCGAATGACCGCGCGCGTTGTCGCCGCGTGCGAACGGCGCCTTGAGCTGCTCCAACTGCTGCGCGCCGATGCCGTTGCCCCGGTCGCACACCGCCACATAGGCGGTCTCCGTGTCGGCCCAGGTGCGCACGGCCAGTCCGGTGCGGCCGTAGACCACCGCGTTCTGCATCAGGTTCATCAGCAGCCGCATCAGGCTCACCGGGCGGTAGTCGAGCGGCGGCAGGTTGCCGATCGACAACTCGAAGCTGTGCCCCAGCCCCGCGAAATCGGACGACAACTGCTGCACCAGCGCGTTGAGGTCGCCCGGCTGGGGCGGCTCGCGCTCGCCGCTGCCGGCGTAGTCCATGAACTGCTGGAGGATGGTGTCGATCTGGTCGAGATAGCTTTCGGTGGAAGCGACGAAAGCGTCGTCGCTGCCGCGTGGCATGGCCATCGCCATGGCCAGGCGCAGCTTGGTCAGCGGTGTGCGGATGTCGTGCGAGATGCCTGCCAGCATCAGCGCGCGGGTGGCTTCCGCCTGGCGCAGGGCGTCGGTCATCTGGTTGAAAGCGGCGCTGACCTGCGCGATTTCCGTGGGGCCGTCCGTGGGGAGCGGCGCGGGCATCTCTCCAGCGCACACGTCGCCTGCGGCGCGGGCGAGGTCCTGCAGGGGCCGGTTCAGGTGGCGCTGGATCAGGTAGCCGGTCAGCGCGGCCAGCATCGCCAGCGCGGTCGAGAGCGCCAGCGCGGCCAGGATGCCGCTGGCGCGGGCATCGGCGGTCATCGGCAGGGAAATCCACGCCGGGGTGTGGGCCACGTGCACGCGGATCCACAGGCGCTCCTCGCCATCGGGGGCGTCGATCTGCCAGCGCACCGGCATGTCGGGCGGCAGGTCGCGGCGCAGGGCGTGCAGGAAGACATCGCGCTGGTAGGTGCGGAACAGTTGCAAGGGGCTGGCGGCGCCGTCCGGCGTGGGCTCCGGCACAGGGTCCGCCGCCTGGGCGTTGAGCCGCGTGGTGACCGCCTGCGCCTGGGCAGGCGGCAGCGCGGCCAGCACGCCATCGAGCGTCTTCACATAGTCCGCGAAGATGATGGCCGCGCGCTCGATACGCGGGCGCTGCACATAGTGGAGCAGTACCGAGAGGGAGCACGCCTGCGTGACGGCCACCAGCGCCACCAGCAGGGCGATATTGCGCGCCAGCAGCGACCGGGGCAGCCGCATCACGCCGCCACGCCGGCCACCAGCATGTAGCCCACACCCCACACCGTCTTGATGAAACGGGGCTTGGACGGGTCTTCCTCGATGATCTGGCGCAGGCGCAGCACCTGCACGTCGATGCTGCGGTCCAGCGCGTCATGGTCGCGCCCGCGCGCGCGGGCCAGCAAGTTCTCCCGGCTCACGGGCCGGTTGGGCGAGGAGCCGAGCGCGTGCAGCAACAGCATCTGGGCCGAATGCACCTCCACGGGATCGCCACGCAGCCGCAGCGTCTGCTGGCCGACATCGAACTCGAATTCGCCGAAGCGCAGCGTCTGCGCGGTGACGGTGGGATCGCCCGACGCGATCCGCTGCCGCCGCAGCAGCGCACGGATGCGGGCGACCAGCTCGTCCGGCACGAACGGCTTGGCGAGGTAATCATCGGCGCCGGTCTCCAGCCCCAGCACGCGGTCCATGGGATCGCCCTTGGCGGTCAGCATCAGCACGGGCAGCGTGATGCCGTCCGCTCGCAGCCGCCGGCAGATGGTCAGGCCATCCTCGGGCGCCATCATCAGGTCGAGTACGAGCAGGTCGTAGGGTTCGCGCTGGAGGTAGCGGTCGAGCTGCTTGCCATCGGCCACGGCGCGCACGCGAAACCCCTGGCTGGTCAGGAAGCGCTGCAGCATGTTGCGCAACTCGGCCTCGTCGTCCAGCACGAGGATGCGGTTGACTACCTCCATGGCATGTCTCCGTGACCATCCGTCATGCGGGAACGATACCCGAAGTCATGCGTAGTGTGCGGGCACCCAGACACGTCCGACCCAGTGTCCCGGCACCCACACCGCCGGGTGGGGCGGCGGCGCCACATAGACGGCACGCGGCGCGACATATTCGCCCTGGGGCGTGACATAGACCGGCGGCAGCGGCGGGGCGACATAGACGGGGCGCGGCGCCGGGGCGACATACACGGCATGCGGCGGCGGCATGACGACGACCGCCCCAGCGCCATACCAGCCGGCGAAGGCGGGCGTGGCGGCGGTGACGGTGGCAACGATGAGGGCGGCGGTAGCGGTAACGAAGCTGAGGCGTTTCATGATGAGTCCCTTCCTGGTGAGTTTCAGCCGACCGATGTGCGGCGGCAACGGGACGAAATATAGGAGGGGACGGGGCAGTCCGCGAGGCGCAAACCATGTCGCGGTGTTACACGGCGTGGCGCCGTTCCGGGCATGACATCCGGCGACATATTTCCCGCATGGCGCGGCTGGAGGGCGGCACCTACATTTGGCTCACCGCGACGCAACATCGTCCCGATCCCCAACCGACTACCCCATGAGGCACGCCATGCTGACTCCCACCGCCAACCCCGAACTATCCGTCCAGCGGATAGCCCTCTACGCCACGGCGTTCATCGTCGCCGTCTCGCTCGTCGAAGCCGTGGTGCTCTGGCGCAAGCGCCGGAATTCGAATGCCCCGTTCGACTGGCGGGAGGTCTGGCTGTCGCTGGCCGACCTGGCCGGCCGCAAGATATCGGTGCTGCTGCCGCTCTCGCTGGCCACGCCCGTGTTCGCCTTTGCCTGGGATCACCGCCTGTTCACGGTCACGCTCAACAGCGCGCTGATGGTGCTGCTGCTCTTCGTGGGCCAGGAGTTCTGCTACTACTGGTATCACCGCGCCTCGCACCGCGTGCGCTTCTTCTGGGCGACGCACGCGGTCCACCACTCGCCGAACCAGCTCACGCTGGCCTCGGCATACCGGCTCGGCTGGACCGGCAAGCTTACCGGCACGGCCATCTTCTTCGCGCCGCTGGTCTGGCTGGGTGTGCGGCCGGAAGTGGTGCTGGCCACGCTGATGTTCAACCTGCTCTATCAGTTCTGGCTGCACAACACGTGGGTGCCGCGCCTGGGCTGGCTCGAATACGTGTTCAACACGCCGTCCGCCCACCGCGTGCACCATGCCTCTAATGTGGATTACCTCGATGCCAACTACGGCGGCGTGCTGATCGTGTTCGACCGCCTGTTCGGTACCTATGTGGCCGAGCGTGCCGAAGAGCCGTGCCGCTACGGGCTGGTCAAGCCGTCCCGCACGGTGAACCCGCTGATGAACCAGTTCGAACACTGGATTGGCCTGTTCCGCGACATGGCGGCAGCCCCCAGCCTCGGCGCGGCCCTCGGCTACCTGACGATGCCCCCGGGCTGGCAGCCCGACGGCAAGGGCGAGACCACCGAGAACCTGCGTGCGCAGTCTCAGGGTCAGGTCAGCGCCTAGGCTTCCACCATGCCCAGGAACTGCTGCAACTCCGGGGTCTTCGGACGGGCGAAGACCTCGTCCGGCGGCCCGATCTCGTGGACCTTGCCCTGGTGCATGAAGACCACGCGGTCGCACACTTCCCGGGCGAAGCGCATCTCGTGCGTGACCATCAGCAGCGTCATCCCATCGGCGGCCAGCCCGCGCATGACCTGGAGCACCTCGTTGACGAGTTCCGGGTCCAGCGCCGAGGTGATCTCGTCGCACAGCAGCGCAGCGGGCTGCATTGCCAGCGCCCGGGCAATCGCCACGCGCTGCTGCTGCCCGCCGGAGAGTTGATCGGGATGGGCGTCGAACTTGGCCGAGAGGCCCACGCGGGCCAGGTTCAGCTCCGCCAGCTCGCGCGCCCGGGCCTCCGGCACCCCCTTGACGATCATTGGCGACAACATCACGTTGCGCCCCGCGCTCAGGTGCGGAAACAGGTTGAACTGTTGGAAGATCATGCCCACCTTGAGCCGCAGCGCGCGCAGTTGCAGCTCGGTATCGGCCAGATGGGCGCCAGCCACGGTGATGGCGCCGGCGTCGATGGACTCCAGCCCGTTGATGCAGCGGAGCAGCGTGCTCTTGCCCGAGCCGCTCTTGCCGATGATGGCGATGACCTCGCCCGGCTCCACCGACAGCGACACCCCTTTCAGGACCTCGTTGCTGCCGAACGACTTGCGGACCTGGTCAATGGCGATGAGCGGCATGGAATTTCCTCTCCAGCAGTTTGCTGGCTTGCGAAAGGGGCCAGCACAGCGCGAAGTACATCAGCGCGACGGCGGCATAGACGGTGAATGGCTGGAAGCTCGCGTTGACGATCATCGTGCCGGCCTTGGACAGCTCGGTGAAACCGATGATCGACGCCAGCGCGGTGCCCTTGATGACCTGCACGCCGAAGCCGACGGTCGGCGCCACGGCAATGCGCATGGCCTGCGGCAGGATCACGTGGCGCATCTGCTGCACGTAGCTCATGGCCAGGCTGCCGGATGCCTCCCACTGGCCGCGCGGAATCGCCTCCACGCAGCCGCGCCAGATCTCGGCCAGGAAGGCGGCGGTCCAGAGCGTCAGCGCCACGCCGGCGGCGAGCCACGCGGGCACGTCCACGCCGAACAGCGCGAGGCCGAAGAAGGCGAGGAACAGTTGCATCAGCAGCGGCGTGCCCTGGAAGATCTCGATATAGGCCCAGGTGGCCCGGCGCAGGAAGGGCCGCTTGCTGGTGCGCATCAGCAGCACCAACAAGCCCACCACGCCGCCGCCGACAAAGGCCACCAGCGACAGCAGGACGGTCCAGCGCGCGGCCAGCAGCAGGTTGCGCACGATGTCCCACAGCGTGAAGTCGATCATCGCGCCCTCCGCGCAAACAGTTGCCGGCCCACGCCGCGCAGCAGCTGGCGCAGCAGCAGCGCCAGCAACAGGTAGATCACGGTGCTCACCAGATAGACCTCGAAGGCGCGGAAGTTGCGGCCCTGGATGAAGTTGGCGGCGTAGGTCAGGTCCTGGGCGGCAATCTGGGAGCAGACCGCCGAGCCGAGCATGACGATGACGATCTGGCTCGACAGCGCCGGCCAGATCTTCTGCAGCGCCGGGCGCAGCACCACATGGCGGAACACCTGCAGCGGCGACATCGCCAGGCTGGCGCCGGCCTCGAACTGGCCGCGTGGCGTGGCGGCCAGCCCGGCCCGAATGATCTCGGTGCCGTAGGCGCCCAGGTTGATCACCATCGCCAGCGAGGCGGCCACCATCTCGGGCAACTGCACGCCCAGGCTGGGCAGGCCGAAGAAGATGAAGAAGAGCTGGATCAGGAACGGCGTGTTCCGGATCATCTCCACATAGGCGCCGACGATGGCACCCAGCCAAGCCGGCCCCTGCGTCCGCGCCCAGGCGCCGAAGATGGCCACCGCCACGCCCAGCACGCCGCCCGTGAGCGTGAGCTGGGCCGTGACGGCGATGCCCTTGAGCAGGACGTCGGTGTAGTCGAGCACCGACAGGAAATCGAACTGATAGGCCATGGACGGGACCGGTTGCAGCGGGAGGGGAAGCGGTTCAGATCAGAGCTGGGCCGGCAGCGGACGCAGTAGCCACTTGATCGACAGCGAGTTCAGCGCGCCGTCCTTCTTGGCGTCGGCCAGGATGGCGTTGACCTTGGCCTGGAGCGCGGGCTCGTCCTTGTTCATGCCGATAAAACACGGCGAGTTCTTGATCAGGAACTTGGTCTCGGGCGCCTTGGGCGCATGCTTGGCGATCAGCGCGGCGGCGACCACGTTGCCGGTGGCAATCAGCTGCACCTGGCCCGACAGGAACGCGGAGATCGTCGCGTTGTTGTCCTCGTAGCGCTTGATGGTGGCGTTGGCCGGGGCGATCTTCGACAGCTCCAGGTCCTCCACCGCGCCGCGCGTGACGCCGACGGTCTTGCCGGCCAGGTCGGCGGCGCTCTTCACGGGCATGTCGGCCGGGCCGAACACGCCGTTGTAGAACGGGGCATAGGCTTCGGAGAAGTCCAGCACCTTCTCACGCTCGGGATTCTTGCCGAGGCTGGAGATGATCAGGTCCACCTTGCGGGTCTGGAGGTAGGGCACGCGGTTGGTGCTGGACACCGGCACCAGTTGCAGCTTCACGCCCATCCGCTTCGCCATCAGCGCGGCCACGTCGATGTCCAGGCCCTGCGGCGCCATGTCGGCGCCAATCGAGCCGAACGGCGGGAAGTCCTGCGGCACCGCCACGCGCAGCACGCCGGCCTTGGTGATGTCCGCGAGCGTGTCGGCCTGCGCCGGGCGGGGCAGGGCGGCCACGCAGACGCTGGCGAACAGGCCCAGCAGCAGCGCGCGGCGCGCCTTGGAGAACAGCGGGGTCGATGGAGTCGGGGTCATCGGTCAGTCCTTTTGCAAAGCGGGTGGGTTGGAGCGGGAGGAAGCGGAGATCGGGGGCGCTGGCGCGCGGCCGGAAACCGGCGCCAGGGCATGGCGCAGGCCGGCCAGCGGGTCCGCCGGCACGGCGTCCAGGCTGGCGTGGACTTCGCCGAGGTGTTCGGTCATCAACCGGGCGGCGCGTTCGCCGTCGCCGGCGGCCAGCGCGTTGACGATTTCCTCGTGCTGCGCGCAGGAGCGGCCCGCATCGGCGGCGGACTGCTGGCGGCTGGCGACGAGCGTGGTGCGCGCGGTCAGGTCGCGCAGGGTATCCACGAGCAGGCCGTGGCCCAGCGTGGCGCACAGGCAGACATGGAAGTCGCCGAGCAGGAAGCTGCGCTCGCCGGCGTCGTCGCCGTCCAGCGCCGCCTTTTCGCGGGCGATATGCACCTTCAGCGTGTGGATGGCTGGCGCGCTGGGCGGTTGGGCCGCGCTGATCTCGCGCAGCAGGCCGGTCTCGATGATGCGGCGCGCGGCAAACGCGGCGCGGATATCGTCGGCGCCGGGTTCGATCAGGTACCAGCCGCGCCGGGCGCTTACGGTCACCATGCCGCGCGCGGCAAGCCGCATCAGCGCCTCACGCACCAGCGTGCGGCTGACGCCGAACAGCGCGGCCAGTTCCTGCTCGCCCAGGCGCGAGCCCGGCAGCAGCTTTTGCGCGAGCATGGCCTCGGTGATGCGCTGGGCAATGTCGGCGGAGGGTTTTTCTTGGATGTCGCTCACGGGCATTCCTATTGCAAGTGGTATGCCAGCCTTGTATGCAAGACTTGTGAGCAAAGATGGGGCGCAAGGGGCCGGTCAGCCCCCATCGGCGCCGGAATCGGCCCCAACAGGGTGCATGACCGGCCGCGCGTGGTGCACGCAGCCGGTTGATCTTTGGGGGGAGCCCCGGGGCTTACGCCTTGAGCTTGCGGTCCGCCGGGGTCGGCAGGAACTGGCCGGTCCAGATATCCGCCACGGTCAGGCCGGGCTTCATCCCGAACGCGCCGACCGTCTCGTCGATGGTGGCCTGCAGCCGTGCCTGGGTGGCGGCGCCCCAACCGTCGCGCAGCGTATCGGGGGTGCGCATCGAGCCATCGACAATCAGCTTCAGCCGTTCGAATTCCAGCGTCTGGTCGGCCAGCGGCTCGCGCGCCTTGACGGCGGCGGCGCCGGCCTGCGGGTCGGCCATCGCCTCGATCCAGCCGCGCGTGGAGGCCTTGACGAAGGCCTTCATGGCGTCCGGGTGCTCGGCCATGCTCTTCGGGTTGGCCACCAACCCGTTGCCGTACGATTTCATGCCGTAGTCGGAGAAGCGGAACACGCTGAGCTTCTCCGGGCCCATGCCGCGCGCCTTGAGGTTGAGCAGTCCAGTGAAGTAGAAGTAGGCCACGGCGTCGAAGTCGCCCTTGACGAAGCGGGTGTCGCCGATATCCGGCGTGGCGCTCTCCCATTTGATCGAGGAGGGGTCGAAGCCCTGCGCCTTGGCGAACACCGGGAACAGCTTGCGCGAGGCGTTGAACGGCTGGCCGAGGATGGTTTTGGCCGCCAGATCGCCCGGCTTGCGGATCGGGCCGTCCTTGCGCACGATCACGGCGTTCGGGTTCAGGTCGTACTGGATGGCCACCGCCTTGAGCGCGGCGGCGGGGTTGGCGGCGTTGAATTCGAGCATGGCGGCCAGATCCGCCGAGGCGCAGTCGTAGGCGCCGCCCGCCACGAGGCTGATGGCCGAGGCCGAGCCATTGCCGGTGTCGATCACCACGTCGAGCCCGGCGTCCTTGTAGTAGCCGCGCTGCTGGGCCAGCAGGAAGCCGGCGCCGGACGCCTCGACCTTCCAGCCGAGGTTGAACTTGAACTTCTGCAGGCTGCCGGCGGCGCGCACGAAGGCGGGGGCGGCAATCAGCGAGGACGCTGCGGTGGCGGCGGTGGCGTGGAGAAAGGAACGGCGGCGCATGGGAAAGCTCTCCGGAAAATGGGTGTGGGAACACGCGGCGAGCAATTTCCGGGCGGCCCGACATGGCGAGGCGGGCCGCTGAACGCTTCTACTCTCCTGGCCACCGGTTCAGCAGGTTCCGTGCCACGGCCCGGGCGCCGGGCGGGCCGTGTGGCGCACCGCAATGTGTCATGCCATGCGCCATGGCGGCGCATTGGCGATGCATCGGCGCCCCGGCTGGGCGAACATCGGCGCGATGGCTTGCCGGCGCCGCCTGATCCGTTTACCGTTTCGGCCCATGACGAAGACGACTGACAAGACGCCACGGGTTGCCGTGGTGGGCGCCGGCATTGTGGGCTGCTGTATCGCCCTGGCGCTGCGCAAGCGCGGCGCCGACGTGACGCTGATCGACCGGGACGGCCCCGCGCAGGGGTGCAGCTACGGCAATTCGGGCGCCATCAGCGTGAGTTCGGTGGCGCCGCTGGCCATGCCGGGCGTGCTGGCCTCGCTCCCGAAGATGCTGTTCGATCCGGAAAGCCCGCTCCATCTGCGGCTGGCCTACCTGCCCACGGCGGCGGCGTGGCTGACGCGCTTCGTCCTCTCGGCCGCGCCGGGGCGGGTGGCGGAGTCGGCGGCAGCGCTGGCCGCGCTCCACGCCAACGCCGGGGACCGCCACGAGGCGCTGGCGCGCGAAGTCGGCGTGCCCGAGCTGTTCATGCGGCGCGGCCATCTGCACCTGTACCCCGATGCTGCCGCGCTTGAGGCGGATGCGGCGGCGTGGCAGCTGCGCGAGCGCTTCGGCTTCCGCTTCGAACGGCTGGACCGGGCCGGCATCGAGGCACTCGAGCCCGGCGTGGCGCCGCGCTACCAGGCGGGCGTCTTTCTGGCCGACCACGCCACCATCCGCAACCCGGCGCGCTACACGGAGGCGATTGCCGCGGCCTTCGTCGCGCGCGGCGGCCGGATCGTGCGCGACGAGATTCGCGGGATGCGCCGGCAGGACGGGGAATGGCTGTTGAGCGGCGCGGAAGGCCGCCACACGGCGGACCACGTGGTGGTGGCGGCGGGCGCCTGGTCGCGCCGGCTGCTGGACCCGCTGGGCGTGCGGCTACAGCTGGAGAGCCAGCGCGGCTATCACGTGCAGTTCACCAACCGGCACGACGCGGTGTCGCGCACCGTGGTGCTGACCGATCGCAAGATCTTCGTCACGCCGATGGAGGGCGGGCTGCGCGTGGGCGGCACGGTGGAGATCGCCGGGCTGGCGGCGCGGCCCGATCCGAAGCGCGCGGCCATCCTCGAACGTATTGCGCGGGAGACATTCAAGGGGCTCGAAGACGCCCGCGTCACCACCTGGATGGGCCACCGGCCCTGCATGCCGGATTCGGTGCCCGTGGTGGGACCGGCCGAGGGCCAGCCCGGCCTCTGGCTGGCGGTGGGCCACGGCCACCTGGGGCTGACCGACTCGGTCAACACGGCCGACCGGATCGCCGATGCGTTAATCCGTTAATCCGTTGGTGCATTAATACTTTGATACAGGGACGCCCTTGACCTCCGGCCGACCGGCATCCTAAAAATTAGATAGTTCCGTTCCTCTCGAAGGGTACCGTCGTGAAGATCTCGATACATCGTCGTGGTGTACGCGCTCTTTTCGTCGCGCACACACACCCGCTGGAAAACATCCCGCCCGCCATGCTCGCCTGGCTCGGTCCGCCCGAGCGGGTGGAGTCGTGCGATTTCGATCCCCACACGCCGCTGACCGGCCTTAGCGCCACCGAGGTCTGGAGTGCGCTGCAGCGTGACGGCTACTGCGCGGTGGACGAATGCCGCATCCTGGCCGAGGCGCGACACCGGCATCCGGTGTCGGCGCCCCGGCCGTGGGACTAGGGGCTCAGGCCCTCAGGCTGACAGGTCGGGCATCCGCCCGAGCAGCTTGTCGAGCGTGACCGGGTAGTCGCGCACGCGCACGCCGGTGGCGTTGAAGACCGCGTTGGCGATGGCGGCCCCCACGCCGCAGATGCCCAGTTCGCCCACGCCCTTGGCCTTCATCGGCGAGGACATCGGGTCGGTTTCGTCGAGGAACACCACCTCCTGCGGGCCGATGTCCGCATGCACGGGCACCTCGTAGCCGGCCAGGTCGTGGTTGATGAAGCAGCCCAGCCGCTTGTCCACCGCCAGTTCCTCCATCAGCGCCGCGCCCACGCCCATCGTCATCGCGCCGATCACCTGGCTGCGGGCGGACTTCGGGTTGAGGATGCGCCCGGCGGCGCAGACCGCCAGCATGCGGCGCACGCGGATCTCGCAGGTGTCCGCATCCACGCCGACTTCCACGAAATGGGCGCCGAAGGTGGATTGCTGGTAGCGGCGCGTGAGGTCGCCGAACTCGATGGTGTCTTCGGCCACGATATCGCCGCGCGCGGCCACGGTGGCCAGCGGCACGGCGCGCCCGCCCGGGTTGTTGCCGCCGGCGCGGACCCGGCCGTTCTCGAACACCGCCGTGGCGGCATCAAGACCGGCCTGCGTGGCAATCGCCTCGCGCAGCTTCACGCACGCGGCGTAGACGCCGGCGGTGGAGCTGTTGCCGCCCCACTGGCCGCCCGAGCCGGACGAGACCGGGAAGGTCGAGTCGCCCAGCCGCACGATGACCTTGTCGATCGGCAGGCCCAGCATTTCGGCGGCGGTCTGGGCGATGATGGTGTAGCTGCCCGTGCCGATGTCGGTCATGTCGGTTTCCACGGTCACCATGCCGCGCTTGTCCAGCCGCACACGCGCGCCGGACTTGGCCACCTGGTTGTTGCGGAACGCCGCCGCCACGCCCATGCCGACCAGCCACTGGCCGTCGCGCACCGCGCCGGGGCGCGTGGCGCGGCCCTTCCAGCCGAAGCGCTCGGCGCCGATGCGCAGGCAATCGACCAGGCGCCGTTGCGAGAACGGGCGCTCGGGCTTCTCCGGGTCCACCTGGGTGTCGTTGCGTACGCGGAATTCCACCGGATCGAGGCCGAGCTTGCCGGCCATCTCATCCATGGCGATCTCCAGCGCCATCATGCCGGGCGCCTCGCCGGGCGCGCGCATGGCGTTGCCTTCCGGCAGGTCCAGCGCGGACAGCCGCAGCGCGGTCATGCGATGGGCGCCGGCGTAGAGCAGGCGCGTCTGCTGCACCGCGTTCTCGGGCTTCACGCCGTCGATGTCGCCGGACCAGCTTTCATGGCCGATGGCGGTCAGCCGGCCGTCACGCCCGGCGCCGAGGCGGATGCGCTGGATCGTGGCCGGCCGGTGCGGCGTGTTGTTGAAGATCAGCGGGCGCGTCAGCGCCACCTTCACGGGCCGGTGCACCGCCCGCGCGCCGAGGGCGGCGAGCACGGCATCGGCGCGCACGAACAGCTTGCCGCCGAAGCCGCCGCCGATAAAGGGCGAGATCAGGCGCACGTTGTCCTTCGGCACGCCGAGCGTCTGGGCGAGGTCGCCCCGGCTCCAGTCGATCATCTGGTTGGAAGTCCACACCGTGAGCTGGTCGCCGGTCCAGCTCGCCATCGACGCATGGGGCTCCATCATCGCGTGGGCCTGGTCGGGGGTGGCGTAGGTGGCATCCAGCTGCACCGGGGCCGCCGCGAAGGCGCCGGGGAAATCGCCCCGGGCCGATTCGGGCGTGCCGCTCTTGGGGCGCGTGGCCCCGTCGCGTGAGGCGGCGAGGTCGAAGCTGCCGCGCTCGCGTTCATAGCGCACGCGTACCAGCTGCGCGGCGGCGCGTGCCTGCTCGAAGGTCTCGGCCACGACCAGCGCGATGGCCTGATGGTAGTGCTGCACCTCCGGGCCGCCCAGCAGCCGCGCGTTGTTGAAGCGGCCCTTGCCGAGCGTGCCGGCGTTGGCGGCGGTGACGATGGCCAGCACGCCCGGCGCGCGGTGCGCGGCGTCGGTGTCGATGCCGGCGATGCGGCCCTTGGCGATGCCGGCGCCCACCACGTAGCCATAGGCGGCGTTGCGGGCAACGTCGTGCCATTCATAGGCGTAGCGGGCGACGCCGGTGGTCTTGAGCGGGCCGTCGATGCGGTTGAGCGGCTGGCCGACCACCTTGAGCTGGTCGATCGGATTGGTGGTGGCGGGCGTGTCGAATTTCATCGAATCCTCCTCAGCGCTTGGCCTGCAGTAGCACGGCGCCGAGTGTGCGCTCGGTCAGCGCCACCTTGAAGGTGTTCTCGGGCGTGGGCGTGGCGCCTTCCAGCAGGCGCTGGTTGACGGCGCGCGCGCCCCGCGGCAGGTCCGCCTCGGCGGCTTCCACGCGCCACGGCTTGTGCGCCACGCCGCCCAGCGCCACGCGGCCGGTGCCGTCGCGCTGGACGATGGCAGCCACCGAGACCAGCGCGAACGCGTACGAGGCCCGGTCACGCACCTTGCGGTAGGCGTGCACGCCGCCGAGCGGACGCGGCAACGTGACGGCCGTGATCAGCTCGCCGGGCAGCAGCGCGGTCTCGATATGCGGCGTGTTGCCGGGCAGGCGATGGAAATCGGCAATCGGGATGACGCGCGCGGCGCCATTCGGCTGGACGGTTTCCACGGAGGCGTCGAGCAGGCGCATGGCCACGGCCATATCGCTCGGATGGGTGGCGATGCACGCCTCGCTCACGCCGATCACCGCATGCTGGCGCGTGACGCCGCCGATGGCCGAGCAGCCGCTGCCCGGCGTGCGCTTGTTGCACGGCAGGTTGGTGTCGTAGAAGTAGGGGCAGCGGGTGCGTTGCAGCAGGTTGCCGGCCGTGGTGGCCTTGTTGCGCAACTGGCCCGAGGCGCCGGCCAGCAGCGCGCGGGACAGTACGCCGTAGTCGCGCCGCACGCGGGTATCGGCGGCCAGGTCGGTATTGCGTACCAGCGCGCCCACGCGCAGGCCGCCCTCGGCGGTGGGCTCGATCTTGTCGAGCCGCAGGTCGTTCACGTCGATCAGGTGCGTGGGGGACTCGATGCCGAGCTTCATCAGGTCGAGCAGGTTGGTCCCGCCCGCGATAAAGCGACTACCCGGCGTGCGCGCGGCGGCTGCGGCGGCCTCCGCCGGGGTCTTGGCGCGTTCGTAGCTGAAGGGATTCATGCCTGCCTCCCGGCCACTTCGGTCATGGCGTCGGCGATGTTGGCGTAGGCGCCGCAGCGGCAGATATTGCCGCTCATGCGCTCGCGGAACTCCACCACGGTCATCTGGGGCCGCGCGTTGAGGTCGGCGCTGACATGGCTGGGAATGCCCTGGCGGATTTCGTCGAGCACAGCCACGGCGGAGCAGATCTGCCCCGGCGTGCAATAGCCGCACTGGTAGCCGTCATGCTTGACGAAGGCGGCCTGCATCGGATGCAGGCTGTTGGGCGTGCCCAGGCCCTCGATGGTGGTGACCTTGCCCCCGTCGTGCATCACGGCCAGCGACAGGCAGGCGTTGATGCGCCGCCCATCGGCCATCACCGTGCAGGCGCCGCACTGGCCGTGGTCGCAACCCTTCTTGGTGCCGGTGAGGTGCAGGTGCTCGCGCAGGGCATCGAGCAGCGTGGTGCGGGTGTCCAGCTTGAGCGTGTGGCGGCGCCCATTGACGTCGAGCGTGACGCTGGCCACCACGGGCGGGCGGCTGGCGTTGGGGGAGGGCGAGGGGGTGTTTACATTAGTGGGGCTGTCCTGCGCCTGGGCGGCTGGCACGGCCGCTGCGGTGGCCGATGCCGCGCCCGCCTTGAGCAGGTCACGCCGTGACATTCTGATGTCGCCGAAATCTTCCATGGGGGGCATCCTTGTTTTGTGGACTTTCGGGCAAGGCAAACCGGAATGATAGGAGGCGTGGCGCACAAAGGGTAGACGCAGGAATCTGCATACACTTGTTAGCTGTGCTCATGAATGCAAGGATTCGGCGCCCGTCACAGCTCCGGTGGCAGCAGGCAGACCATGCTGCCGCAGGCCGCCTCGATCCGTTGCCGGAGGTACCGGATCACGCCCGTGGCGCGTGCCGACAGGGGCCATTCGGCACGATGGATCCACCACAGCGTGTCCACCACCGGCGGACCGCATTCGGCCACCTTGACCGGGCGGGTGCGCTCCCACGCCTCGCGGGCGAAGCGTGGCACCACGGTGAAGCCGAGCCCCCGCGCCACCGGCTCGTGCAGCATGCCAATCTGGTTGCTAAAGCCGCGCCTAGGCAGGTGGAACGCCCCTGGGTTGCCGGGAAAGCGCCGACTCAGCAGCCGGTTGGCCATCGCCTGGCCTTCGGCATGGTCGATGAAGCCGATGCGCACGAGGTCGTCCCAGCTATGGACTTCCTCGTCGGGCGGGATCACCAGTTCCAGCGGTTCCTCGATGAACGGCGTGGCCGTCAGGCGCGTGTCGTCCGGCTTGAGCGTGACGATGCCGAGTTCGTAGCGGTTGTGCAGCACCGCCTCCAGCACCTCGGTATCGGGCGCGAAGCGGTGCCGCACGGCCAGCCCGGGATGCTCCTGCTGGAGGTCCAGCAGCATCGGGTAGATAAATAGGCCGATGCTCCCCGGCGTGATCAGCGCCACCTCGCCCTGTGTGGCATCGGCGTCGGAAAGCCGCGAGGCCAGCCGCTCATGCGCCTGGTTCACCTCGGCGCAGTATTCGAGCAGCGCCGCACCCGCCGGGGTCAATTCCAGGGCGCGGGGGCGGCGGATCAACAGTGATCCATACATCTCTTCGAGATGCCTTACGTGTTGACTGACGGCGGCCTGGGTCAGCCCGAGGCGGTCTGCCGTACGCGTGAAGTTGCCCAGCTCGGCCAGGGTGGCGAAGGACTTCAGCCATTGCGGGTTCACCATCATCGATTCACCATAACAAACTCTTATTACGACGATAATCGTCAGATAGTTTTCATTATAGCGGCGCCCGCCTACGATTGGCACCCTCGACAACACCCCCGGAGCCATCCGATGAGCGACGCCGCTTTGTTCACCCCCTTCACGCTGAAAGACGTCACGCTGCGCAACCGCATCGCCATTCCGCCGATGTGCCAGTACAGCGCCGTCGACGGTGTCACCAACGACTGGCATCTGGCGCATTACACCGGGCTGGCGCGTGGCGGTGCGGGTCTGGTGATCGTCGAGGCCACGGCGGTGTCGCCGGAAGGCCGCATCTCCCCGGGTTGCACCGGCCTCTGGAACGACGAGCAGATGGCTGGCATGGCGCGTATCGCGGCGGCCATCAAGGCCGGCGGTGCCGTGGCCGGCATCCAGATCGCCCACGCCGGCCGCAAGGCCAGCGCCAACCGGCCCTGGGAAGGCGACGACCATATCGCCGAAGACGACGCGCGCGGCTGGCCGACCATCGCCCCGTCTGCCGTGCCGTTCGGCGCCCACCTGCCCAAGGTGCCGAAGGCGATGACGCTCGACGACATCGCCCGCGTGCAGGCCGACTTCGTGGCCGCCGCCAAGCGCGCGCTGGAAGCCGGCTTCCAGTGGCTTGAGCTGCACTTCGCGCACGGCTACCTCGCCCAGAGCTTCTTCTCGCGCCACGCCAACCAGCGTACCGATGGCTATGGCGGCGACGTGGCCGGCCGTAGCCGCTTCCTGCTGGAAACGCTGGCCGCCGTGCGCGAAGTCTGGCCGAAGAACCTGCCGCTGACCGCGCGCTTTGGCGTGATCGAATATGACGGCGACGACGCTCGCACGCTCGACGAATCGATCCAGCTGACCCGTGCGATGCGCGAGGGCGGGCTCGACATGCTCAATGTCAGCGTCGGCTTCACCATCCCGGACACGCAGATCCCGTGGGGCCCCGCCTTCCTGGCGCCGGTGGCCGAGCGCGTGCGCCGCGAGGCTGGCCTGCCGGTGGCGGCGTCGTGGGGCATCGACAATCCGGCCATTGCCAACCAGGCCGTTGCCGATGGCCAGATCGACCTCGTCATGGTGGGTCGCGCGCTGCTGTCCAACCCGCACTGGCCGTATCAGGCGGCCATGGCGCTGAACGTGGAACGCCCGTCGTGGGTGCTGCCGGCGCCGTATGCGCATTGGCTCGAGCGCTACCGGGTGCAGCAGTAAGGCGGATCCCGGCGGCGCGGCTTGAAGCGCCGCCGATCATCCCCATCTAGGCGCCTTTGCCGCCCTCAACCCGATCGACGCATGTACAAGAAAGGCTCCGTCCTAGAACTTCAGTTTTCCCCGCAACGCCTGAACGATGGCGCTGGTGATCCGTTCTGGATCGACTTCACGCTGGAGGAAACCCAGGCGCTGATGGCGCGGCTCCAGGGTCACATGGCCGATCTGGCGAGCGCCACGGCCGCGCCGCTGGTCTTCAGTCTCGATGACCCCGAAACCAGCCAGGACGCCCCCGCCAGCGCCGGGAAGCCAGCGGCCCCCGAAGCGGAATTCAAGCAATGGGTGTGCATCATCTGCGGCTGGGTCTACGACGAAGCGGCCGGCCTGCCCGAGGACGGCATCGCGCCCGGCACGCGCTGGGAAGACATTCCGGACGACTGGCGCTGCCCCGAGTGCGACGTGGGCAAGGAAGACTTCGCGATGGTGGAGTTCTGAGCGGTCCGAGCTGATCAGTACCTGAAATGAAAAACAGGGCGGGAGTGCATCCCCGCCCTGTTTTTTTTGGCTTTTCCCCTCAGGCGGTGGCGTCTACCACGGCACGCTGTACAGCAGTGTCGGCGCGGCCAGGATCGACACGGTTGCGGGCGTCAGCGGCGTCAGCGCACCGGTCACGCCGATAACGTACTGGCGGATTTCGAGGCTGCTGGCATTCGGCACATAAAGGAAGCGCCCGGTCGGGTCGATCGTCGGCGCGCCGGGAAGGGTGCCCGCGGCAACGGTGGGCTGGGGCATCGCCACCAGCGTGCCATCGGCGGCGATCGTGTACTGCGAGATCCTGCCGGATGCCGGGCTCGTGGCGTACAGGTAGCGGCCCGAAGGGTCGATGCTGAGGTGCTGTGGCTGCCCGTCGGTGGCAATGAGCACGGCCGGCAGGGGCGTCACATTGCCTGCACCGTCGACGCGATACTCCATGATTCGGTTATTGATGGGGTCCGCCACATACAGATAGCTGTTGGAAGGATGCATCGCCAGCGCTGACGGCGCCACAGCCAGGGCGAGATGGCTGCTGGAGGTCAGCGAGCCATCCGGGGCGATCGCAAAGACGTCGAACCCCGGTGTGGCGGACGAGCTGGCAATCAGGTACTGGCCATCGGGCGTAGCGACCATCGTATCGGGCCGGAAGGTCGTCCCAATCGGGGTCGTCGGGGTCGTCATGTTGCCGAGGACATCGAGAGTGGCGGTGCGGATGTTGAATACGTCACTTCCCACGAAGAGGAACCGTCCGAGGGGGTCGCGCAACAGGCTGGTGGGCGTGCCGCCGTAGGCCCAGTTCCCCGCGGTGCTGATCCACGTGCCGTCCGCGGCCACGTCGAACTTGTACGTCCATCCGCTCGTCGTCGAAAAGTACAGCGTTCTCAAGCTGTCGTCATGGGCCATGGCGATCGGATCCCCGCTGTAGCCATAGGCATTGCCGGAAAAGACCAGCTGGCCGTCCGACATCACGCTGTAGACGTCCGTCCGCGTGGCGAAGGCGGCCGGCATGTAGAGGGTGCCAATCGGCAGGGAGCTGCAGGTCACCGCGACATTCGTGACGTTGGCGGCCGCCACCGTGCCGGTGCCGTTCGACACGACACAGGTCTGCCCGAGCGGTTGGGTGTTGACGGTGACATTGAAGGTGCCGCCCGTCGGCATGGCGGTTGGCAAGGTGAATGCACCGTTCGCGGTAATCGTGAGGAAGTCCGCGCCGTTGTTGGCCAGGGTGACCTGGCTGGACAGCCCCGCCACGCTGCCGCCCACGCTGTATGTGTTCGTGGCGCAAACCACGTCCACCGAGGCAATGTCCGCGATGACCGCGCTGCCTTGGTGCCCATTCACGGTGCAGGTCTGGTCGGCCGGCTGGGCGGACACCGTCACGAGGTAGCTGCCGTTGTACGGCACCGGCGTCGGAAAGCTGAACGTGCCATTCGCGCTCAGGGTCAGGGTATCCGCGCCATTGTTGTGCAGGACGACCGACTGCCCGCCAGCCAGTCCGCTGACCTTGCCACCGACGGTGAAGCGAGTGGTGGCGCAGACCACGGCGATATTTGTGACCGCTGCGGTCACACCGGCCCCGGCGCCGCCTGCCACCGAGCAGACCTGTCCGGCCGGCTGCTGGGCGATGGTGACCGCGTAGCCGCCGTTATGCGCCACGGGCGTGGCGAAGGTAAAGCTGCCGTCGGCGGACAGCGTCAGCGCATCCTGCCCGTTGTTTTGAAGCACCAGTTGGCTGCCGGCGGCGAGGCCGGCGAGGGTGCCGCCAATGGCGTACGGGCCGGGGGGTGCCGGCACTGTGGGCGCCGTGGGCACTGCCGGTGCCTCGGTGGATTCGTCCGCCGCGCATCCGCCCAACAGCAGGGCGGTGAACAGCGCGAGGCATGGCAGAAAGGCGGCTTGTACGCGCAAAGGCCGCGCGGCGTGGCGCCAGCGCAGGAGATGGCTCATGATTGGACCCGTTTGTGATTATTGTTGATATGTCAAGCGGCAGAAACGTAGCAAGAAAACCGGCGTGAATCAATACGGCGCGATCCATCCCCGCTTCGTGTTGGACGCTGAAATGAAAAAACCCCTTGCACAGCGGTGCAAGGGGTTTGCGGACCGGTCTGGCAAGGCCTACGCCGCCAGTTGCTGCGGCGCCACGCCGAAGTGCGGATGCCGGGAGAACAGGTCGGCCGCCCAGTTCACGAAGACCCGCACTTTCGCCGACAGGTGGCGGTTCTGCGGGTACATCGCCGAAATCGGTAATTCCTCGGTCTGCCAGTCACCCATGACCTCGACCAGCCGGCCGCTCTGGACGTAGGGCTCCGCCATTGCCCGCGAAATCTGGGCGATGCCGTGGCCTTCCAGCGCGCAGCCGATGTAGACGTCGGCGTCGTTGGTGGAGATGGCCGAGGGCAGCAGGATCTCGCTGCTCTCGCCGCCGCGTGACAACGTCCACGGCATTTCGCGGCCGTGCCGGTTGGACAGATAGTTGATGGCCTTGTGCTGCGCCAGCTCGGTCAGGTCGGCGGGTGTGCCAAAACGCCGCAGGTAGATCGGCGAGGCAAAGAACGCCAGTTTGACCTGGCCCAGGCGCCGCGCCACCATCGCCTCGTCCAGCGAGCCCACGCGCAGCACGACGTCCACGCCTTCCTGCAACAGGTCGATCGGCTTGCCGTTGATGGTCAGCTCGAGCTTCAGTTCCGGGTAGGCATTGTAGAAATCGTGCAGGTGGGGAATCAGCACCATCCGCGCGAGAGCCGCCGTGGTATCTACGCACAGCGTGCCCCGTGGCGAGTTGTTGTGGCGCGTCAGTGACTGTTCGGCTTCCTCCACGTCCGCGAGAATGCGCACGCAGCGTTCGTAATAGGCGGCGCCGTCCGTGGTCACGCTGATACGCCGCGTGGTCCGGTGCAGCAGCTTGACGCCGAGATGGGTCTCCAGGTTCTGGATCAGGCGGGTGAGCGTGGCTTTAGGCAGGTCCAGGGACTCCGCCGCGCGCGCAAAGCTGCCGACATCCACCACCCGAGTGAATGCCTGCATAGAGACAAGACGATCCATGATGTTGCTTCCGAAAGGGGTGAGACCGGGGGCTACGTTCCGAAGGATGGTGTCTGGCGGGAGTGGGGTCGCGCATGTCAAGTGCGTGCCCTGGGTTTGCTGCCGGCGGTCCGCCAGTGGCGGCCGGAGCGGGGATGGGTGGAGGTCTGGGGGCTCGGTGGCGGGCGCGGTTCCCCAACCGTGCGTGCACCGAGGACCGGAGTGAATCACATTTCCGGTGTCCTTGCCAAGCGTGTGGTTTCACTTCTCGCAACACTCTGGCGATTATTCCACTCCAGAAACAGTGCGTTGGCAATCTCCAGCTTTATCCCAATCGGGTCAATCACCATAATTCGTTGCATCGCAACACAGTATCGACGGCCCGTGCAGGCGTCGTAACCACCATGTCAAAGACCGTGAATCCCATCACCCCCGCCGTGAAACCGGCTGCAGGCAAGGGAGAAGCGCGCGCTGAGCAATACATGGTGGCGAGCGGCGACCGCGAGATCAAGGTCTGCGTGGCCTATCCCGCCGGGTATGCACCGGCGGCGGGCAGCACCGAGTTGCTGCCGTGGCTGGTGTACCTGCACGCGGGCGGTTTCGTCGAAGGTGGCGTGGAAGCGGCACAGGCATTGGCGCGGGATCTGGCGAAGTCGGTCCCGGCCGTGGTGGTGACACCGGCGTATTCGCTGGCGCCCGACCATCCGTTTCCGGCCGCGCCGGAAGATGCGGTGAATACGGCGGTCTGGGTGCTCAAGCACGCCAAGAAGCTGAAGGTGGACAAGCTGCGCTTCGCGCTGGTCGGCGAGGAAGCCGGCGGCAATCTCGCGATTGCGCTGGCGCAGATGCTGCGTGACCGCGGCCTGCCGCAGCCCGCCGGGCAATGGCTGATCCGCCCCGTAACGGACCCGTGCCTCCAGCACGCGTCGATGTGCACGACCGGCCAGGTGCCGATGGAGATGCTGCGCCGCCTGGCCTGCAACTATCGTGATTACCTGCCCACGCCGGCCGCCAGCGTGCACCCGTATGCGGCACCGGCCATGGCATCGCGCCTGGTGGGGCTGCCGTCCACGCTGGTGCAGGTGGCCGAGAAAGATGCGTTGCGCGCCGAGGGCGAAGCCTTCGCGGCAAAACTCGTCAAGGCGGGCATTCCGGCCCGCACCCTGATCATGCCCGGCGCCTGTGGCGACGGGGTGGAAGAATCCCATGAGCAGTGCCAGGCATGGGTCAACGAAGGTGCGCGGTTCTTGCGCGAGTGTTTTGCGCAAACCGACGATACCTCATCACCGGCCGAACGCCGGCCCGGCGCTCAAGGAGCCTGAGCGACCGGAGCAAGTTAGCCAGCGCCCTTTGAGGCTGGCAGCGGTAGTGGCATAGCCCCGTCCATCCAGGCGGGGACGAACCCTTGTTTCCCATTTTTCCGGGCCTTCCAGCCCGGCGGGGGGCGTTCGGCCTTTTGCTTTTCCAGTTGAAGAAAACCCGACGAACACGGAGTGAAGAAAAATGAATCATCAGTCTCGACGCACGCTGATCGCCATTGCCATCGTGGCAATCCTGGGCGCCGGCGTGGCGACCTCGGTTCTGCGTCCCTGGCACGGCGGGGAAGCACAGGCCAACCCGGCACCGTCCGCCCCTGCGGTGGAAGTGGCGGCGGCTGTGGGGCAGACCATCACCGAATGGGATGAATTCTCGGGCCGCATCGAGGCCGTGGACCGCGTGGAGATTCGTCCGCGCGTCTCCGGCACCATCGACACGGTGCATTTCCGCGAAGGCTCCATCGTGAAGAAGGGCGATCCGCTGTTCACGATCGACCCGCGTCCCTATGCGGCCGAAGTGGCCCGTGCCGACGCCGCGCTGAACGCGGCCCAGGTGCGCGCCAGCCACGCGCAGAGCGAAAAGGTACGCGCCCAGCGCCTGCTGGATGACAACGCCATTTCGAAGCGCGAGTTCGACGAGCGCATCAACGCTGCCAGCGAGACCACCGCCGACGTGCGTGGCGCGCAGGCTGCGCTGGAAGTGGCGCGCCTGAACCTGAGCTACACGCGCATCGTTGCACCGGTCTCGGGCAAGGTGTCGCGTGCGGAAATCACGGTGGGCAACCTCGTGGCGGCGGGTGCGGCTTCGCCGCCGCTGACCACGGTGGTGTCGGTCTCGCCGGTGTACGCGAGCTTCGACGTGGACGAGCAGAGCTACCTGCGCTACACGGCACCGGGCGCCGGCGGCGGCAAGAACGACCTGCCGGTGTTCGTCGGCCTGGCCAACGAGGACGACTACCCGCACAAGGGCAAGATCCACTCGGTGGACAACCGCCTCGATACGCGCAGCGGCACCATCCGCGTGCGCGCGGTGTTCGACAACGCCGACGGCCGCCTGCTGCCGGGCCTCTATGCCAAGGTCAAGCTCGGCGGCGGCACGCCGCACCCGGCGGTGCTGATCAACGACCGCGCCATCGGCACGGACCAGGGCAAGAAGTTCGTGCTGGTGGTGGACAAGGCCAACAAGCTGGTCTACCGCGAGGTGAACCTCGGGCCGTCGTTCGAAGGGCTGCGCGTGATCCGCAAGGGTCTGCAGCCGGGCGAGAACATCGTCGTGAATGGCCTGATGCGCGTGCGTCCGGGCGATACCGTGGCGCCGAAGCCGGTGGCCATGGCCTATCGCAGCGAACTCGAACCGCGTGGCACCACGCCGGACCGCAAGCAGGCTGCCGAGGACAAGGCGGGCCAGGCCGACAAGCCTGCCGAAGCCGCAGCGGCCAAGACCGTGAGCTGAGCACTACCCCGCAGTACGCACAGGTAGCTTAATTTTTTCTCCCTTGCAGCATATGGCGTCCGCTCCGGCGGACGGCCAGGGGGAGTGCTTTCGCCGAGACCAAGATGAATCTCTCGAAATTCTTTATCGATCGCCCGATCTTCGCGGGCGTGTTGTCGGTGCTGATCTTCCTGATCGGCGCCATCTCGATGTTCAAGTTACCGATCTCGGAGTATCCCGAGGTGGTGCCGCCGTCGGTGGTGGTGCGCGCGCAGTTCCCGGGCGCCAACCCGAAGGTGATCGCCGAAACGGTGGCTACGCCGCTGGAAGAGCAGATCAATGGCGTCGAGGACATGCTCTACATGAACTCGCAGGCCAACAGCGACGGCAACCTCACGCTGACGGTGACCTTCAAGCTCGGCACGGACCCGGACAAGGCCCAGCAGCTGGTGCAGAACCGCGTCTCGCAAGCCGAGCCGCGCCTGCCCGAGGACGTGCGCCGCCTGGGTATCACGACCGTCAAGAGCTCGCCCGACCTGACCATGGTGGTCCACCTGGTCTCGCCGAACGACCGCTACGACATGACGTACCTGCGCAACTACGCGCTGATCAACGTGAAGGACCGCCTTGCGCGGATCCAGGGCGTTGGTCAGGTGCAGATGTTCGGCGCGGGCGATTACTCGATGCGCGTGTGGCTGAACCCGGAGAAGATCGCCGAGCGCCATCTTGCCGCGTCAGACGTGGTCAAGGCCATCCGCGAGCAGAACGTGCAGGTGGCAGCCGGTGTGATCGGCCAGTCGCCGTCGCTGCCTGGCACTGACCTGCAACTGTCGGTGAACGCGCAGGGCCGTCTGCAGACGGTGGAGGAATTCGGCGACATCGTCGTCAAGACCTCGTCCGACGGCGTGGTGACCTACCTGAAGGACATCGCCCGCATCGAACTCGGTGCGTCGGAGTACGCGCTGCGCTCGCTGCTGGACAACAAGTCCGCCGTGGCGCTGCCGATCTTCCAGGCACCGGGCTCCAACGCCATCCAGATCTCGGATGACGTGCGCAAGACCATGGCCGAGCTCAAGGAGAACATGCCGGAAGGCGTGGACTACAGCATCGTCTATGACCCCACGCAGTTCGTGCGCCATAGTATCGAGGCCGTGGTTCACACGCTGTTCGAGGCCATCGCGCTGGTGGTGCTGGTGGTGATCCTGTTCCTGCAGACCTGGCGCGCGTCGATCATCCCGCTGCTGGCGGTGCCGGTGTCGATCGTCGGTACCTTCGGCCTGATGCATGCGTTCGGCTTCTCGATCAACGCGCTGTCGCTGTTCGGCCTTGTGCTGGCCATCGGTATCGTGGTGGACGATGCGATCGTGGTGGTGGAGAACGTCGAACGGAACATCGAGGAAGGACTCTCGCCGAAGGAGGCCACCTACAAGGCCATGCGCGAAGTGAGCGGCCCGATTATCGCCATCGCGCTGACGCTGATCGCCGTCTTCGTGCCGCTGGCCTTCATGACGGGCCTGACCGGCCAGTTCTACAAGCAGTTCGCGCTGACGATCTCGATCTCGACGATCATCTCGGCCTTCAACTCGCTGACGCTGTCGCCGGCGCTGTCGGCCCTGCTGCTGCGCGGCCATGATGCGCCGAAGGACTGGCTCACGCGTGGCATGGACAAGGTCTTCGGCGGCTTCTTCAAGCGCTTCAACCGCTTCTTCCACCGCAGCTCCGATAACTATGGCCGCGGCGTGACGGGTGTGATCCGTCGCAAGGGTGCGGTGTTCGGCGTCTATGCCGTGATGCTGGTGGCCACGTGGGGCGTGTTCCAGATGGTGCCGAAGGGCTTCGTGCCGGCGCAGGACAAGCAGTACCTGGTGAGCTTTGCCAAGCTGCCGGACGGCGCCACGCTGGACCGTACGGAAGACGTGATCCGCCGCATGTCGGATATCGCCCTCAAGCATCCGGGCGTGGAATCGGCCATTGCGTTCCCGGGCCTGTCGATCAACGGCTTCACCAACAGCCCGAGCGCCGGCATTGTGTTTGTCTCGCTCGATCCGTTCGATCAGCGCAAGAGCAAGGAGTTGTCCGGCGATGCCATCGCAGCGGATCTGAACAAGCAGTACGGTGCGATCCAGGACGCGTTCATTGCCGTGTTCCCGCCGCCGCCCGTGCAGGGCCTGGGCACCATCGGCGGTTTCAAGCTGATGATCGAGGACCGCGCCGCGCTGGGCTATGACGCGCTGTTCGATGCGACCAATGCGTTCATGGGCAAGGCACGCGCCACGCCGGAGCTGGCTGGCATCTTCAGCAACTACCAGGTGAACGTGCCGCAGCTCGACGTGCAGCTGGACCGTACCAAGGCCAAGCAGCTCGGCGTGCCGGTGACGGACGTGTTCGATACGCTGCAGACCTACCTTGGCTCGGCGTACGTGAACGACTTCAACAAGTTCGGCCGTACGTATCAGGTGAAGGTGCAGGCAGATGCGCAGTTCCGCGCCCATGCCGAGGACATCCTGCAACTGAAGACCCGCAACGTGAATGGCGACATGGTGCCGCTGTCCTCGCTGGTCCAGGTGAAGCAGGGCTTTGGCCCGGACAGCGTGGTGCGCTACAACGGCTTCACGGCCGCTGACATGAACGGCGGTCCGGCACCGGGCTTCTCGTCGGGCCAGGCGCAGGCTGCAGCCGAGCGCATCGCCGCCGAAACGCTGCCGAAGGGTATCAAGTTCGAATGGACCGAGCTGACCTATCAGGACATCCTGGCCGGCAACGCGGGTGTGTGGATCTTCCCGCTGTGCGTGCTGCTGGTGTTCCTGGTGCTGGCAGCCCAGTACGAGAGCCTGACGCTGCCGCTGGCCGTGATCCTGATCGTACCGATGAGCCTGCTGGCCGCCATGACCGGCGTGTGGCTGACGCGTGGTGACAACAATATCTTCACGCAGATCGGTTTCATCGTGCTGGTGGGGCTGTCCGCGAAGAACGCGATCCTGATCGTCGAATTCGCACGGGAACTGGAGCACCACGGCCGTACGGTGGTGCAGGCCGCGATCGAAGCGAGCCGCCTGCGTCTGCGCCCGATTCTGATGACGTCGTTCGCGTTCATCATGGGTGTGGTGCCGCTGGTGGTCTCGACCGGCGCTGGCTCGGAAATGCGTCATGCGATGGGCGTGGCGGTGTTCGCGGGCATGCTCGGTGTGACGTTCTTCGGCCTGTTCCTGACGCCGGTGTTCTACGTGGCGCTGCGCCTGTGGGCCACCCGTGGCCAGCGTAAGGCCGTGGCGAATGACGCCTCGGCTTCGCACGCGGTGGCATCGGCGGAATAAGCCAATCAGAGACATGAAAGCAAAAAGGGAACACATCATGATTGCGCAATTGACACGCACGCTGCCCCGCCTGGCCACACTGGCCGCCGCGCTGGTGCTGGCGGGCTGCTCGCTGGCGCCGACCTACAAGGTGCCCGAGACCGCCTCCGTGCCCGCGTTCAAGGAAGCGGAAGCGGCGCAGGCCGAAGGCGCGCAGTGGAAGACCGCTACGCCGGCCGAGGGCCAGCATCGCGGTGACTGGTGGAAGGTATTCGGCGATGCCGACCTGGACCGCCTGATCACGGCCGCCAACGGCAGCAACCAGGACCTCGCTGCCGCAGCCGCCCGGCTGAAGCAGGCGCGGGCCTTCATGGGCGCGACCGAGGCCGACCTCTATCCGCAACTGAGCGTCGGGCTCGATCCGACGCGTACGCAGGCGTCAGCCGCCTCGCAGGGCCTGCCTGACGGCACCCGTGTGTCGCCGCAGACCGTGTACAAGGCCCGTGCCTTCGCCAGCTACGAGTTGGACCTGTTCGGCCGCGTGGCCAGCAGTGTGAACGCCGCCCGGGCAGACACCCAGGCTGCCGAGGATCTGTATCGCTCGGTGCAACTCGCGCTGCAGGCTGACACCGCGCAGGCCTACTTCGCGCTGCGCACGCTGGATAGCGAACGCGAACTGCTGAACGCGACGATCAAGCTGCGCGAGGATGCGCTGTCGCTGCTGAAGAAGCGCTACGACGCCGGCGAGACTACCGACCTCGATCCGGCCCGTGCCGAAGCCGAACTGGGCACCGCGCGCGCGGACCTGGCCGGTATCGAGCGTCGCCGCGCCAATCAGGAGCATGCGCTGGCCGTGCTGACCGGCGTGCCGCCGGCGCAGTTCACGCTGGCTGCGCGGCCGTTCGACACGGCACCTGTGGCGGTGCCGGCCGGCTTGCCGTCGGAGCTGCTGGAGCGCCGTCCCGACATCGCCGCCGCCGAGCGGCAGATGGCGGCCGCCAACGCGCGGATCGGCGTGGCGAAGGCCGCGTTCTTCCCGCGTATCTCGCTGACCGCGCTGTTCGGCTTCGAATCGGCCGATCTGTCGAACCTGTTCAAGTGGTCGTCGCGTACGTGGATGCTGGGGCCGCTGATCGGCACAACCGTCGCGCAGACCGTGTTCGACGGTGGCCGCAACAGCTCCAATCTGGCCGGCGCCCGCGCCGCGCACGAGGAAACCGTGGCGTCGTACCGGCAGACCGTGCTGGTGGCCTTCCGCGAAGTGGAAGACAGCCTGGCCGACGTGCGCTGGCTGAGCCAGCAGGGTACGGCGCTGGACGGCGCGCTGGCCGGCGCCCGCCGCGCGCAGCGCATCTCGCGCAGCCGCTACGATGCCGGTGCGGTCGATTACCTGACCGTGATCGACGCGGACCGCACGGTGCTTCAGTCGCAGCGTGAGGCTAATCAGGTCGCGGGCCTGCGCGCAGCGGCGACGGTGTCGCTGGTGCGCAGCCTCGGCGGCGGCTGGGGTCCGCTGCCGGAGTCGGTGGCGGCCAACGGCACCGCGCAACCGGCGGCGCAACAAACCGCCCAGTAGCCTAGGCAGTAAGCGGCGTAACAAGTCGTAAGCCCCGGCAGGGGCACGCTGGCGCGAGGTATCCAGAGCACTACACTGGATGCATCGCGCCAGTTTCTTTTTGTAGCGGCGCCATGAAAGAGGAGGGCGCCATGCCATCGAGACTGCTTGTTGCCATGATGGCGGCCACCCAGTTGTCGCTGGGCGTGCTGTGGCCCCAGTGGGCAGGCGCCCAGCCCTCGACCACGGGATCGATCGCGGTAGGCGGCTCGGCGCATGTGAAGGGGCCAGTCACCGTGCAGGGCACCCTGAGCGTGGACGGCAGCGTCTACGCAGAGGGTCCGATCACTGCCGCGTGGTTCTCCTCCCCGGGGCGCGGCTATCCGCCGCCGCCGGCGCGCGGCCTGCTCAAGGTGTTCCATGGGCCGTTGACGGTACATGGCACGATGGTGGTGCACGGCGACCTGCATGTCGATGGGCCGCTCACGGTCACCGGCCCGCTCGAGGCCGGCGGTGGCATCGACGCCGGCGGCCCGATGGTGGAGCGGCAGGCGCGCTAGGCCAGCCGGGCGATCCGTCCCGCCGCGAATGCTGCACAATGGCGGCTTCGTCGACTCCCGCAACTCGCCATGGCAAAAGGGGCAGCAGCCAGCCCGCAACTGGGCCTCAAGAGCATTGCAATGTTCGAAGCCGCCAAGGGCGCGCTCGTCATCCTGGCCGGCATCGGCCTTGTGGCGCTGCTGCACCGCGACGCGCAGGCACTGGCGGAAGCCATCGTCAGCCGCTTCCATATCAACCCGGCGAGCCGGTATCCCACCATCTTCCTGTCGCTGCTTGCCCATCCCACAGATGGGCGGCTCTGGGCCATTGGCGGCTCGGCCGCGATGTACGCGCTGATGCGGTTCACTGAAGCCTATGGCCTCTGGCGTGGGCGCGCATGGGGCAACTGGCTCGGCGTGTGGTCCGGCGGCATCTATATTCCGGTGGAGGTTTACGAGGCGATCCGCCATCCCACATGGCTCCATGTGGGGCTGGCCGTGGCCAACGCGCTCGTGGTGGCCTACCTCGTGATGGGGCTGGCGCGGCACCGCGTGACGTGACGAGCGCGCGCCAAAATCTGCTAAGGTAGACAGCAAGCCGCTTCGCGGCGCATTGCTGACTGATCGGAAGACTCTGATCCCACCCGAACACGAGACCATCATGATTCACGAAATCGCCCAGATCACCATCAAGCCCGGCATGGAGTCGCAGTTCGAAGGCGCTGTGGCGCAGGCCAAGCCGCTGTTCCTGCGTGCGCGCGGCTGCCACGGCATGAACCTGCGACGCTCGATCGAGCAGCCGTCGCAATACGCGCTCGTGGTGGCCTGGGAAACCGTGGAAGACCACATGGTCCACTTCCGCGAGTCCGACGACTTCCAGACCTGGCGCAAGCTCGTGGGCGACTGCTTTGCCGCGCCACCCCAGGTGCATCACGTCACCACCGTGCTCTGACCCGGAGGTTGCGCATGGCGACACCCCAGGAGCGCCCACGGCATTTCTCGATGCTACGCGACCTGCAGCTGGCCGATTTTTTTACACTGGCCAACGCGGCGTGCGGAATGGGATCGGTATTTTTTGCCATGTACTACGTGGCCGAGCCGATGCTGACCTATTTCTACATCGCCGCGGCGCTGGCGCCGGCAGCCTTCATCTTCGATGTGCTCGACGGCCGTATCGCGCGCTGGCGCCACGCCCATTCGGCGCTGGGCCGCGAACTCGATTCGCTGTCTGACATCATCTCCTTCGGCGTAGGCCCGGCCACGCTGGCCTTCGCCGCCGGCATGCGCGGCGGCTGGGACCTCGCCGCGCTGATCTACTTCGTCTGCTGCGGCGTCAGCCGGCTGGCACGCTTCAACGTGACCGCCGAAACGCTGGCCGAGGGCACCGGCAAGGTCAAGTACTTCGAAGGCACCCCGATCCCGACCAGCGTGGTCCTGACCGGCATCCTGGCCTGGTGCGCCGCCGCTGGCCGCATCGGCGAGGCCCTGCCCGCCGGCGCCTGGCTGATCGGCCCCGGCACCTTCCACCCGATGGCGCTGCTGTTCGTCCTGAGCGGCTCGTTCATGATCAGCAAGACGCTGCGGATTCCGAAGTTTTAGGGCGTTTTCGTCCTGCCGCCGGATGGGCTATACTTAGCTAAGAAGATTAGCTAGGATAAAAAATGCCAACCATCAACATGCATGAGGCCAAGAGTCAGTTGTCCAGGCTGGTGGATGCGGTCGAGTCCGGCCTGGAGACCGAAGTCATCATTGCCCGCAATGGGAAGCCGGCCGCGAGGCTGGTGCCGATATCGGCTTCGGTGGATGTGTCCAGGCGCATCGGCGGCGGCAGGGCGTTGTTCGGGGCGGTGATGGACGACACGACGCTGGCCAAGTTCAACGAAGTGGACGAGGACGTTGCCGCGCTCTTCTATGGGGAGCGTGAATGAGGCTGCTGCTGGATACGCACATCGCCTTGTGGGCGGCCTTCGATGCCCCCCAATTGCCGCCAGCCGCCGCCGAGTTGATCGCCAATCCCATCAACGACATCTTTGTGTCCACGGTCAGCCTGTGGGAGATTGGGATCAAGTCGTCCATCGGCAAGCTCGAACTCACGGCTACGCAAGCCTCGACTGTGTTCGACTTGTGTGGATACCGCTCCCTGGACCTGACCAAGCTGCATGCGCGCACGCTTGACGGACTCGCGCTGAATCCGAACCACAAGGATCCGTTCGACCGCATGCTGGTGGCACAGTCCCTGTCAGAAGGCATGACGCTGCTGACGGCGGATGCCAAGATGTCCGGCTACCATCCGGTGCTGGTCCGCATTGTGTGATCATCGCGATAAAAACAACCAGGAGATTCGGCGATGCAAGACAAGACGGTGCAAGGTATGTCCCGGGCCCGGCTGGAGCGGGTCGAGCAGTTTCTCGATGCCAACTATGTGGCGACCGGCAAGCTGCCCGGCGCGCTGGTCCAGGTGTGGCGGCGCGGCGAAGTCGTGCTGAATTCCGTGCTGGGCGTGGCCGACCGCGAGCGGCAGACGCCGCTGGCCGAGGATTCGATCTTCCGCATCTACTCGATGACGAAGCCGATCACCTCGGTGGCGATCATGATGCTGGTGGAGGAGTGCAAGATCGCCCTCGATGATCCTGTCAGCAAGTACATCCCGTCCTGGGAGAACCTCGGCGTCTATGCGGGCGGCTATATGGAGAGCTTCCAGACCCGGCCGGCCAAGCGCCAGATGCTGGTGGTGGACCTGCTGCGCCATACGTCCGGCCTGACCTACGGTTTCCAGCAGAACAGCAATGTCGATGCCGCCTACCGCAAGCTGAAGATTGCCGACCGGACCACCGAGGGCACGACGCTGGACGACATGGTCGAGCAGTTGTCGAAGCTGCCGCTGGAGTTCTCGCCCGGCGAGGCGTGGAACTACTCGGTTTCCACCGACGTGCTGGGCTATCTGGTCGGCAAGGTCAGTGGCATGCCGTTCGAGAGCTTCGTCAAGCAGCGCATCCTCGATCCGCTGGGCATGGTGGACACCGCGTTCCACGTGCCGGAAGACAAGGTCTCGCGCTTCAGCGCCTGCTATGCCGTGGGCGTGCTTGGCTCCAAAGTGGTGTCCCAGGACCGCCCGACGCTGCAGGATGACCCGCGCACCAGCCCGTACCTGAAGCCGCCCACGCTGGTTTCCGGCGGCGGCGGGCTCGTTTCCACGGCCGCCGACTACCTGCGCTTTTCGCGCATGCTGCTGCAAGGCGGTGAACTCGATGGGGTGCGCCTGCTCGGCCCCAAGACGCTGGCGCTGATGACCGCCAACCATCTGCCGGGCGGGCAGGACATCCCGCGCCTGTCGCGCTCGATGTTCAGCGAGGCCACCTACGATGGGGTGGGCTTCGGTCTCGGCTTCGCCACCACGGTCACGCCGGCGAGCACGCTGATGCCGGGCAGTGCCGGCGACTTCTTCTGGGGCGGGGCCGCCAGCACCTTCTTCTGGGTCGATCCCCAGGAAGACCTGATCGGCGTGTTCCTGACGCAGCTGCTGCCGTCGTCCGCGTTCCCCGTGCGGCGCCAGTTGCGGACGCTGGTCTATAGCGCGATTACCGAGCCCGGCCCGGCAGCACGCGGCAGGGGCTAAGCCGCCCCCGCGCGCAACTCGGCCCGCACCGAGTGCGCGCGCCGGTGCGCCCCGGGCGGCAGGCCCGTGTGCTTGCGCACCACGGAGCGGAACGCCGACATGTCCTGATAGCCGCACTGCTCGGCAATCGCCGTCAGGCTCAGCGTGGTCACCTCCAGCAGATGGCAGGCGCGTTCCGCGCGCAGCTTGTGCAGGAACTGCAGCGGCGACATCCCCACCGATTTCATGAAATGCCGCAGCAGCGTGCGCTCGCTGGTGGCGGCCACCGCTGCCAGCCGCGCCAGGTCGTAGGGATCGGCCAGATGCTGTTGCAGGTGCCGGCGGGCGCGTAGCACCACGCTTTCTCGGGGCGCGTCGCCAGCGCGGAGCCATATCTTCAGCGCCGCGCCGCGCTCGGGCTGGTCCAGCAGGGTATTGCCGACGGTGCGCGCCAGCGCGTCGCCGGCCATGCGCGCCACGGCCCGCTGCATCAGCACGTGGATCTGCTCCATCGCGCGCGCGCTGAGCAGGTTGCCGCTCTCCACGATGGCCGGATCGGCCGGCAGCCGCCGCGCCGGCTCCCCGGCACGCATCCAGTTCCCGATCAGCCACGGCACGGCCAGCCGCCACGGCTTGGGCAGTGTCAGGCCGACCAGCAGCGCCACCGCCGTGAACGGCGCCACCAGCAGCGCGCCGTTGGCCGCTGCCGCGGCGATGGCCGCGCGCTCGGCATCGATCTTTGACAGCAGCAGTTCCAGCCCGGCGATATGGTCGAACAGCGGCGGGCCGATCACCACCATGCTGTCGCTGTCTGCCTGCGCAAGGGCGTCCAGCCCGACCACCTCGGCCCGCATGACCTCGGCGGCGGCGCGCCAGCGATCGGGCTCGGCTGCTGCGATCCGCCACTGGAAGGGCGTGGCGTGGCCGCGCCGCCGTGGCTGCATGGAGGCGAGCGTGTTCGCGATCATCAGCGTATCGGCCGCCACGGCCAGCGTGGAGACCGCCACGGCGGGATAGCAGATCAGATAGACGATGGTCATCGGAGCGGGGGCGGCGCCGCATGGCGGCATTGCCACCAATTCTGGCGAGATTCCCCCTACCTGTCATGCCCCGATTTACCCGACCATTGGCCACGCGGCACCCAGAACAATCACAAGAGACGGAGAGAGACAGATGAAGCATCGCATTGCGCGAGGCGCGATCGCGCTCGCCACGCTGGCCCTGGCAGCCACCGCGCTGACCGGCTGCGCCACCAGCGGGGGATATGGCAGCGAGCAGGGCCTGAGCGCGGAAATCCGGCGCACGTCGTACGGCATTCCGCACATCCGTGCCAACGACTACGCCGGCGTGGCGTTCGGCATGGCCTACGCCTATGCGCAGGAAAACGTCTGCCTGATGGCCGACCAGCTTGTTACGGTCAGCGGCGAGCGCTCGGCCGTGTTCGGCCCGGACCAGACCACCGAGGTCTCGTTCAAGCGCATGCGCAACACTGACGCAGACGCGTTCTTCCGCGCGATTCTGGACGACGACGCCCTGCAGGCCGGCATGGCCACGCAGTCGCCCGAGGCGCGCGAACTGCTGCGCGGCTACATCGCCGGCTACAACCGCTATCTGCGCGATACCCCGCCGGCGCAGCGCCCCGCCGCGTGCCGCAATGCCGCGTGGGTGCGGCCCATCACCGCGCTGGACATGGCGCGGCTGGCCGAGGAAAAGAGCATTCAGGCCAGCGCCGGCGCCCTCGCGGCCGGCATCCTGGCCGCTGCGCCGCCTGCCGCCGGCAAGGCTGCTGCGGCGCTGTCCGACAAGATCGATGTCGCGTCGATCGACGTCGACGCCGTCAACCGTGACCTCCAGCTGCTCGATCCGCCCATCGGCAGCAACGGCTGGGCCTTCGGCAAGGCCGCCACGGTCAACGGGCGCGGCCTGCTGCTCGGCAATCCGCACTTCCCGTGGACCACCACCAACCGCTTTTTCGAAGCCCACCTGACTGTCCCGGGCAAGCTGGACGTGATGGGCGCGTCGATTGCGTCCTTCCCCATCATCAGCATCGGCTTCAACAAGGACGTGGCGTGGACCCACACGGTGTCCACCGCGCGCCGCTTCACACTGTTCGAACTGAAGCTGGCCGAGGGCGACCCGACGACCTACCTGATCGACGGCAAGCCGCACAAGATGACCACGAAGACGGTGCGCTACGACGTGCGCCAGCCTGACGGCACGCTGGCGGCGCGTACGCACACGATCTACCTGACCGAGTACGGCCCCGTGGTGGCGATGCCGGCTGCCGGCCTGCCGTGGACCGCCCAGCGCGCCTACACGCTGCGCGACGCCAACCGCAATAACATGCGCGCCATCGACACCTGGCTGGATATCGCCCGCGCCGGCAATGTGGGCGATGTGCGCCAGGCCATCGGCAACCTCGGCATCCCCTGGGTCAACACGATCGCCACGGACCGCCATGGTCGTGCGCTGTTCGCCGATGTCTCGGTCACGCCGAACGTCTCGACGGCGATGCTCGGCCAGTGTGCGCCGGCCGGCGAGGGCGCCGCGCTGGCGAAGAAGCTGCTCGTGGGCACCGGCATGGTGTTGCTGGACGGCTCACGCGCCGCGTGCAACTGGACCGTGGACGCCGCCTCGCCGGTGCCGGGCCTTGTGCCGCCATCGGCCATGCCGGTGCTGGAGCGCGACGACTTCGTGGCCAATAGCAACGACAGCTCCTGGCTGACCAACCCGGCGCAGAAGCTGGAGGGCTTCTCGCCGGTGCTCGGCCCGCAGGGCGTGCCACAGCGGCTGCGCACACGCGTGGGCCTGATGGAGATCGGCAAGCGGCTGTCGGGCGTGGATGGCCTGCCCGGCAATCGTTTCGATGTGCCGAGCCTGCAAGCCGTGCTGTTCCGTGACCGCAACCTGGCGGCCGAAATCGTACTGGACGACCTGTTGCGCGCCTGTGCCGGCAAGGCGGCGCAGGCCGATGCGGATCTGCGCGATGGGTGCGTGGCGCTGGGCCAGTGGGACCGCCGCAGCAACGTGGAGAGCCGCGCGGCGCCGCTGTTCCGCGAGTTCTGGATGCGCGCGCACACCATCCCCAACGTCTACGCCGTGGCGTTCAATGCGGCGGACCCGGTCAACACGCCGCGCGGCCTGCGCATGCAGGACGGCACGGTGGGCCCGGCGGTGTTCAAGGCGCTCAAGGACGCGGTCGGGGCCATGCGCATGGCTGGATTTGCGCTCGATGCGCCACTTGGAGACGTCCAGGCGGCGATTTCCCCGGCGGGCCGCATCGCGCTCCACGGCGGCGAGGAGTACGAGGGCGTGCTGAACAAGCTGACCAGCCAGCCGGTGTCGGCGCAGGGCCTGCACGTCTATTTCGGCACCAGCTATGTCCAGACGGTGGGGTTCGATGACCAAGGGCCGGTGGCGCAGGCGCTGCTCGTCTACGGCCAGTCGGTCGATCCCAACTCGCCGCACGCCTGGGACCAGATGCGGCAATTCTCGGCCAAACGCTGGATTTCGCTGCCGTTCACGGAACAGGCGATTGCGGCGGACCCGCAGCTCACCGTGGTGAAACTGAGTCAATAAGAGGGCTCTGCGTCACCCCGATTCCCAAAGACACCGCCCGGTTCCCCGCCGGGCGGTTTGTTTTTTGTGGCGACGCAGCATCCGACCTTGCGTTTTGTATCGATCGCTCTATAATCCGTTTCATATCGACCGATACAAAACGGAATCGTCATGGCAAGACCCCGGCAATTCGACGCAGCGGCTGCGCTGGCCGCCGCCCAGAACACCTTCCTGGACAAGGGCTACCAGGCCACGTCCACGCGCGAGCTGACGCAGGCCATGGGCCTGACCCAGCCCAGCCTCTACAACGCGTTTGGCGACAAGCGCTCGCTGTTCCTGCTGGCGCTGGACGACTACCTGAACAAGTCGCTGCGTGCCCGCATCGCGCGCGCGGAAGCGAACCATCCGCCGGCGGAGGCCATTTCGGCGTTCTTCGCCGAGAGCGTGGAGCGCGCACTGGCGGACCCGCAGCATCGCGGCTGCATGCTGATCAATGCTTCCCTGGATGCCTCGTCCGACGACCCCGCGCTGCGCGAGGTGGTAGCCGAGGAACTGGACGATCTCCGCGCGTTCTTCGAACGTTCCGTGCGCGCCGCGCAGACCGCCGGCACGCTGGATGCCGACTTCGTCCCCGAGGACGTGGCCGCCAACCTGCTGGCCGTGCAGGTGGGCCTGCGCGTGCTGTCGCGCGTGATGCCCGAGCGCCCGCTGCTCGAGGCGATGGTGCGGCAGGCGCTGTCCATGCTGGGTCTGCCGTCCACGTCCCCGCCATCGTGTTGATGCCGATCCGCTGATCCGCTGAGGGCCCCCGGCCCGCCTCGCATTCCCCCTGATCCCTTCGCCAACGTGCTGCCGGCGCAGCGCGGGGGCGGCGTTCGTCCCCAAGGAGTTCCGTCATGTCCCAAGATGCCGCTACGGCACCAACACCCACCGCGATCCGGCCTTCCGCGGACGGGGCGCTCGATGCCCGGGCCCTCTATGCCGCGCTGGCCGGCCTCTGCGCGAGCCTGGTCGCCATCGGCCTCGCACGCTTTGCCTACACGCCGCTGATTCCCCCGCTGATCCACGCGCACTGGTTCACCGCCGCCGATACGGTCACGCTCAGCGCCGCCAACTTCGCGGGCTACTTCGCCGGCGCGCTGTTTGGCCGGCCGATCGCCGCGCGGCTGTCCAACCGCCATGCGCTGCGCTGGCTGATGGTGGCCGCCACGGCGGCGTTCTTCGCCTGCGCGTTTCCGCTCTCGGTGAGTTGGTTCTTCGTCTGGCGCTTCCTGTCCGGGCTGTCAGGCGGCGCCATCATGGTGCTCGTGGCGACGGCCATCCTGCCCCATATCGCGCCGGCGCGGCGCGGGTTCGTCAGCGGCATGATTTTTCTCGGCCTGGGGCTGGGCATCGCGGCATCCGGCACGCTGGTGCCGGCGCTGCTGACGCTGGGCCTGCGCGAGACGTGGCTCGGCCTTGGCGCGCTGTCGCTGGTGCTGACGGCGCTGAGCTGGTTCGGCTGGCCGACCACCGATGCGCCGGCCGGCACGCCGGCCTCGCCCGCCGGGCACCCCGAAATTGGTGCAGCGCTGCGCGCCGAGCGGCCCACGCTGCGGCTGCTGAGCCTGCAATACGCGGCCAATGCGCTGGGGCTGGTGCCGGCGATGGTGCTGCTGGTGGACTACGTGGCGCGCGGGCTGGGGCAGGGCGCCAACGTGGGCGCCGGCTACTGGGTGCTCTACGGCGTGGCAGCCATCGCCGGGCCGCTGGTCTCCGGCTTCATGGGTGACCGCATGGGCTTCCGCAATGCCTACCGGCTGGCGCTGGCGCTCCAGGCCCTGGCTGTGGCGGCGCTGGCGCTGTGGGACGGCCCCGTGGCGATCGTGGCGGCCACCATCGTGCTCGGCGCGTTCACGCCCGGCGTGGTGCCGTTGATGCTCGGCCGCGTGCACGACGCGCTGCCGCACGACCCCAGCGCGCAGCGCGCCGCCTGGAGCCGCGTGACCAGCGCCTTCGCGCTGTTCCAGGTGCTGGCCGGCTACGGCTACTCCTACCTGTTCGCGCACACGCACGAGAACTACGCGCTGATCTTTGCCTGCGGCGCGGTGGCCTTCGTGATTGCGCTGGGGGCGGATCTGGCGCTGCGGGGACGGGTGCGATAAGGGTCGGCGGCGCTGTAGGGGCGTTGCGAGCAAGGTTTTCCGCGCGCCACTACAATCGCCAAACATCGTGACACCCGCCTACGCCTGAAGGCCTCCGAAGGAACCTGTTCATGTCCCAACTTTTCACGCCCTACAAGATCGGCAATCTCGAACTTGCCAACCGCATCGCGATTGCGCCGATGTGCCAGTACTCGGCCGACGAGGGCTCGGCCACCGACTGGCACATGATTCACCTGGGCCACATGGCGCTGTCCGGCGCCGGGCTGCTGATCGTCGAGGCCACGGCGGTGTCGCCCGAGGGCCGCATCTCGCCGGACGACCTCGGCCTGTACAGCGATGCCAACGAGGCCGCGCTGGGCCGCGTGCTGGACGCGGTGCGCAAGTACTCGCCCATCGCCGTGAGCGTGCAGCTCGCGCATGCGGGCCGCAAGGCGTCGAGCCAGGCACCTTGGGAGGGCGGCGCGCAAATCCGCCCGGACCAGCCGCGCGGCTGGCAGACCCTGGCGCCGTCGGCGGTGCCGCATGGCGCGGACGAAGTGTCGCCCGTGGCGCTGGACAAGGCCGGCATGCGCAAGATTCGTGACGACTTCGTCGCGGCGGCCAAGCGCGCTGCGCGGCTTGGCATCGACGGTATCGAGGTGCACGGCGCGCACGGCTACCTGCTGCACCAGTTCCTGTCTCCGCTGGCCAACCATCGCACCGACGAGTACGGCGGCAGCCTGGAGAACCGCATGCGCTTCCCGCTGGAAGTGTTCGATGCCGTGCGCGAGGCGTTTCCGGCCGAGCGGCCGGTGTGGATGCGCGTCTCCGCCACGGACTGGGTGCCGAACGGCTGGGACATCGACGGCACGCTGGCGCTCTCCCACGCGCTCAAGGCGCGCGGGTGCGCGGCGGTGCATGTGAGCACGGGCGGCGTGTCCCCGCAGCAGGCCATCAAGCTCGGTCCGGGCTACCAGGTGCCGTACGCGCAGCGCGTGAAGGCCGAGGTGGGCCTGCCGACACTGGCCGTGGGCCTGATCACGGAACCCGAGCAGGCCGAATCCATCGTCGCCAACCACGAGGCCGATGTCATCTCGATTGCGCGCGCCATGCTCTACGACCCGCGCTGGCCGTGGCATGCCGCCGCCAAGCTCGGCGCCAGCGTGGACGCCCCGAAGCAGTACTGGCGCTCCCAGCCGCGCGGGCTCGAGAAGCTGTTCCGCGACGCGCATTTCGGCCAGCGCTGAGTCCCTGACTTCCCCTTGTCCAGCCTTTCCCGGCGCGCCTGATCCATCTGATGCATCCGGCGCGCATCGCCAATCCATTCTCCGATCCTGCCTTGCCGCCTAACCTGCGCTGACGCTGGCGCACGGGGCGCCGCGCTGACGAACATGCGGAGGCAGGGATCATGGCAGTGCTTTACGACATCAAGGTGGAGAGCGGGGCGTCGCAGTGGTATGGCGTGATCTCGGTCACGAATATCCGCTACGCCGATGGCAGCGCGGTCCGGGTCAACGACTTCCTCGGCATGGGGTTCCATTCCCCGGCATCGGTGCAGCCCACCGACTTCAATCCGCAGTTCTGGATGTGGACGCCGACCACGGCGGAGACCACGAATGACCAGATCGACAGCCAGACCTGGGACGTTACCGCCAAGCTCATTTTCGAACTGGGGCACACGTTTGCCGCCCAGGACAAGATCAATATCGGCATCAATGGCGACCTGACCGGCCCCGACGCGGCCGACTACCTGTCGTCGTTCGCGCTGGCTGCGGATACGCTGCCGGATACCAACGGCATCGTCAGCGTGCAGGTCAACTCGGCGCCCGATGAGCGGCTGTACTCGTCCGCCCAGACCCTGTACTTCACGCAGGGCACCCAAGTCCATGTGGAGACAGTGGCGCCGGGCACGACCACGCCGCTGGCGCTGCCGGCCGGCACGTATTCGATTACCGCCAGCCCGCTGTCGAACCATGCCGGCACGGTCGTGTCCACTGCCCATGTGCAGCCGTCGACAGTCACGGTCACGCCCGGCAGCAATGCAGTCATCATGGTCGTCTACGACCCGGCGAAGTACACCGCGGCGCTCGATGTGTCGATTGGCGATATTCCCGTGCTGGCGGACGAACTGCTCGACGTCACGGTGGTGTCCCGCAACAGCCAGGACCCGCTCGCCGCGTTCTCGAGCCCGCCCGGGCATCTCACGCAACTGCACGGGCTGCCGCTGGTCGGCGTGGTCGACATCAGCGTGGCGAGCATCGCGGTGAACAACGTTCGCCACACGTTCCCGTCCCAGCACCGTTCGCTCGATACCAAGCTCCAGTTCGTTGCGTTCACGGCCGCCGACATGCATTCCACGGCGGTCAGCACCGCCGGCTTCGTGACGCTGCCGGTCGTCATCACCTCGGACGTGACCGTCAATGCGCCGCTGGACGTGCGCCTGGTGGCGCCGAACATGAGCTATCACCAGACCTTCCACCTCGTGGCGGGCACGCATAGCTACAACCTCGCCGTGCCGGTGCAGCCGCAGACGTACGCCGTGGAGGTGTCGGACTTCATCTACGACGGCGTGGTGTACAACACGCAGACCGCGGACTACCTCGTGGTGCTGTCCACGGGCAAGGCGCAGCTGCATATCGACGTCGCGCAGGGCGCGAACCTCAAGGTGCGCGGCTTCCCGGATTTCCTGAGCTTCGGCGGCTGCGCCGACCTGACGCCGGGCAATGCGGTGGACTTCGTCGCGGCGCGCGCGTCATCGGTGTTCAAGTACGCGGGCTTCGATGGGGCCGGCGATCCCGGCCAATACCTAACCGACGACGCCCAGACCACGCGCACCATCCTGCTGGCGCGCGATGTGGAGCAGCAGATTGGCGGCGGCCACAAGGTGCTGCCGGTGATGGTGTCCTATACCTGCAACCTGTCCCTTGGCGACACGCCCACGCAGCTCGCCAACACGCAGGGGCTGGCTCACAGCTTCGGCAACCTCATCCTGTCGCTGAACCTGGCGAAGGCCCACACCGATGTCGACCATCCGGTGCCGTGCGGCTTCGTGGTCAACCCGGACTTCCTCGGCGCCTGCCAGCAGGGCGGATTCGCGCCGGACTACGCCATGCCGGTGCGCGAGCCGCTGCGGCAGGCCCTGGCCCACTGGAAGGTGGTCGCCACGATTCCGCAGAACATCGAAGAGAACATCCGGGGCTATGTGGCGGCCGTGAACTGGCTGATCCGCACCGTGGCGCCGGCGGTCACCTTCGGCTGGCAGGTCAACCTGTGGGGGGTGGGGGCGTCCGAGTGGATCTACGCATCCGACGACTCACCGGTCCGCAACGGCCGGGTCACCGCCGCGTATGTGCGGGCGCTGAAGGTCCACGAGGGGCCGTACGCGCCGGACTTCCTCGCCGTGGACCGCTACGAGGCCGACGACTTCACCATCCGCGCCTACGCCAACGGCTATTGCTACTGGGTGCACGAGTGGAAGCGCTTCTTCGACTTCTGCGCCGAACTGAGCCGCGATCTCAAGGTGCCGATCATGCCGTGGCAGGTGCCGGCCAGCCATGCGCCGCTGGTCACGGACCCGGTCAACGACAACTTCGACACGCAGAACTGGGGCACGGGCGGCACGTACATCCTCGGCGATCCGGCCATCGGCAGCGATTACCACAACATCAATCCGAAGATCATCGCCCTGCAGTTCCCGGATGCCTTCCACTGGGCGATGGGCACGAGCGCCGAGGACATGTTCGAGCGCTCGATACCGTTCGACGTCAGCGCCCCGGCCTATGGCGACTTCCCGTATCGCGGCATCTTCACGCTGCTGCTGGGCGGCGGCGCCACCACGGGCATCATTTCGACGGTGGGCGATGACACCTCCTTCGTGCGCGACAAGCTCAACGCGTACATGGACCACCCGATCCCGTTCGGCAACGACGCCGCGTCGCTGGGCACGCCCCGTCCGCAGCGCCGGCTGCGGCGGCGCGGATTGGTGCGATGCGGCAAATAAGGCACGCGCCATAGGCGATGAGCCAGGCGCGGCAGGAGCAGGGATTTCCATGATTGTCACGACCCGGTGAAGTGACGACCATGGGCCTCAATAGATTGCGTTGGGCAGTACCGCGGGCGCCCCGATTCGAGCCAGCCCGCCATCACAGAAGTAGTCGAAGAACGAACTCTGGGAGACATCCATGCAAGTCTATGACGGCCTTGTTTTTGCCTGCGCCATGATGCTGATCTGCGCGTACACGTATCTGGGCGTGCAGTCGCAGAGCCTGGCGCTCAAGTACGGCTCCCCGGCCATCGTCGGCGTGCTGACGATCGCCTACGCGCTGCTGCCGATGCGGATGGTCGGCTGACCGACCCTCCGCATCCCATCCTCCTCCGTTCTGGCTGACGCTAGCGTAGCGACAGCCAGATCGCCTTTGGTTCCGTGAAGTTCTCGATGGCGGCATCGCCGTGCTCGCGTCCCAGGCCCGAGTCGCCCGACCCGCCCCACGGCAGCCTCACGTCCGTATAGCCATAGGTGTTGATCCACACGGTGCCCGCGCGCAGCTCGCCGGCCACCTTGTGCACGCGCGCGATGTCCGCGCTCCACACCCCGGCCGCGAGGCTGAAGGCGGTGCCGTTGGCGATGCGCACCGCGTCCGCCTCATCGTCGAACGGGATCACGCTGGCCACCGGGCCGAAGATTTCCTCCTGCGAGATGCGCATCTCGTGCTCGACGTTGGCGAACACGGTGGGCGCCACGTAGAAGCCCCGTTCGCCGATGCGCGCGCCGCCGGTGACCGCGCTCGCGCCTTCCTTCTTGCCGATCTCCACGTAGTCCAGCACGGTCTTCATCTGCGCCGCCGAGACCACCGGGCCCATGGTCGTGCCGGGCTCGGCCGGGTCGCCCACGCGGATCGCGCGGGCGCGCGCGGCCATCCGCTCGACCACTTCGTCGTAGACCTGCCGCTGCGCCAGGATGCGCGAGCCCGCCGAGCAGACCTGGCCCGCGTTGAAGAAGATGCCGGAGGCCGCCGCGCGCGTGGCGGCGTCCAGGTCGGCATCGGCAAAAATCACATTGGCGGACTTGCCGCCCAGCTCCAGCGTCACGCGCTTGAAGTTGGCCGCCGCGCCCTGCATGATGCCGCGCCCCACGCTCGGCGAGCCCGTGAAGGTCACCTTGTCGACGCCCGGGTGCGCCACCAGCGCGTTGCCGACCACGCTGCCCTTGCCCGTGACGATATTGAACACGCCCGGCGGCACGCCAGCCTCCAGCGCCAGCTCGGCCACGCGCAGCGCGGAGAGCGGGGTGATTTCGGCCGGCTTCACCACCAGCGTGCAGCCGCATGCCAGCGCCGGGGCAATCTTCCACATGCCGATCATCAGCGGGAAGTTCCACGGCACGATGGCGGCCACCACGCCCACCGGCTGGCGCACGGTGTAGGTCAGCGCGTCGTTGCGGGCGGGAATCACCTGGCCGTTGATCTTGTCGCACCAGCCGGCGTAGTAGCGCACGGTGTCGATGGCGGCCGGCACGTCCTGGCGCCGCACGCCGGCCAGCGGCTTGCCGCAGTCCTGGCTTTCCAGCTGCACCAGTTCCTCGGCGTGGGCTTCCAGCAGGTCGGCGAAGCGGTAGAGAATGCGCCCGCGCTCGGCGGCGCGCATGCGGTTCCAGACCTTCAGCGCGGCGCGCGCGGCCTGCACGGCGCGGTCCACGTCGGCGGCATTGCCCTGCGCCACGCGGGCGATGGGCGTTTCGTTGGCCGGATTGATGTCAGTGGAGTATTCGCCACTTCCGGGCGGTGCGCGCTGGCCGTCGATCAGCAGATCATGGGTCGGCAGGTCGCCGGATGGGGACAAAGGCATGGAAGGCTCCTCGCTGCTGGGTCATTGTTGGGGATGACGTGCGCATTGGCCGGACGAGCTGCGGTGCCGCGCCCGCTTCTGCCTTGCAGTGTGGTGGGCGTGCTGATCTAAGTCCAATTAATAGGACTGATTCATTCATGCTTTTAATGCATGAATAGGGGTGGGGCTTATTGTTCCGCCCGCGAGCATTCACCCTGGTCGATTTCCACCCAGTGGGACTCGCGCAGCAGGGTGCTGATGGCCGCGTGGAGTTCGCCCGGCACCACGGGTTTGTGGAGCAGGGCGGTGCCGCCGGCATGGGCATGCCGCAGGCGGTCAGCGGCGGTGTCGCCGGTGATGATGATGGCCGGCAGCGCACGGCCCACGCGCTCGCGGATGGCCGCCATGGCTTCCTGCCCGGTGCGATGGCCGCGCAGGCGGTAATCGGCCAGGATCAGGTCCGGGGTGAAGGCCTCCAGCGTGGCCAGCGCCTCTTCCTCGCTCTCGGCGGTGCGGCACTGGCAGTGCCAGACCGCCAGCAGCCCGGCCATGGCCTCGCGGATGGCCGGGTCGTCGTCGATCACCAGCACGCGCAGCCCGTCCAACCGCATCGCGGCGCGCGGATGGGCGACTTCCTCGGGCGCGGTCCAGGCCAGCGGCAGCCGTAGCCGGAACACCGAGCCACGCTCGGGCGCGGAGGCCAGCGTCACGCGCGTCTGCATCGTGCGCGCCAGTCCTTCGACGATGGCCAGCCCGAGGCCCAGCCCCTTGCGCTGGTCGCGCTCGGGATTCCCGAGCTGGTGGAACTCGCGGAAGATGTCCTGGTGCTGCGCGGCCGGAATGCCGATGCCGGTGTCCCAGACCTCCACCGACACATGGAAGCGGCGCGTGCGGCAGGCCACCAGCACGCCACCCGTGCGCGTGTAGCGGATGGCGTTCGCAATCAGGTTGCGCAGGATCAGTTCCACCAGCGTCGGGTCGCCGAACAGCGTGGCGGTGGTGTCGCGCGTGCGGTAGACCAGCCCGCGCGCGTTGGCTTGCGGCGCGAACTCGTTCTCGAGCTTGTACAGCAGCGGCTGCAGACGGAACGGGCGCGGCCGGGGCGTGATCACGCCCGCTTCGAGCTTCGAGAAATCGAGCAGCGTGTTCAGCATCTCGCGTGCCGCGCCGGAGGAAGCCTCGATATGGGCCAGCAGCTGGCGCTGGTGGTCATCGAGCCGCGTGCGGCCCAGCGAGACCACGAACAGCCCCAGCGCGTGCAAAGGCTGGCGCAGGTCGTGGCTGGCGGAGGCCAGGAACACCGACTTCGCCCGGTTGGCTTCCTCGGCCCCGCGCTGGGCGTGGCCGGCGCGCGCGGTCTGGTCGCGCAACTGCGAAATGAGTTCGACGTTTTCGAAGCGCAGGGCGATGGCATGCCGCGCCACGCGCGCGTAGTTGCGCGCGAAAATCATCAGCACCACGAGGTAGAGCGGCGTGCCGAGGAACATCGGCAGGTAGGCGATATCGCCCGTGGCCAGGAAGACCATCCAGACCGGAACGATCGACGGGATGAAGAAGCCCACCGCCACCGGCAGGCAGGCCGAGAACACCGCGAGCGCCGCCGCGCTCATGCCGGCGATCAGCGACAGCACGCAGATCACCACGGCCGGGGAGCGGATATCGAGATAGAGCCAGGCCACCAGCCCCCACAGGCTGCCGATCAGCACCAGCATCACGGTCATGACCCGCGCGTAGCGGCCCGAGCCGGATTCGGTGAGCCGGTTCGGCACCGCCAGCCGCCCGAAATAGGCCGCCGCGCAGGCGATGGCCATTGCCGCCGCCCAGGGCAGCGCGCCCGGGTGCCCGCCGGTGATGGTCAGCCCGCTGGCCAATATCAGCGCAGCCAGCGCGCAGCCGAGCATGGCGATGCCAAAACTCTGGTCGATCAACTCCATCTGCGCCGTCAGCAGGCGCGGCTCGTCGTAGCGCGGGAGCAGGCCGAATGGAGTCGATGTCATGCGGATGGCGGCGGGCAGTCAGCGTTGCGCCTGCACCAGCCCGCGGCGCTGGGCCTCGAGGATGGCTTCCACGCGGCTGACCACGCCAAGGTGGCCGAGAATGGCCGCCACGTGCACGCGCACGGTGTTCTCGGACAGCCCCAGGTGATAGGCGATGACCTTGTTCGATCGCCCCAGGTTGAGTTGCCCCAGCACCTCCAACTGGCGCGGCGTGAGCTGGCTCGGCGCATAGTGCGCCGCCTGCGGGGCGCCATTCAGCCCATTCAGGCCATCGAGGCAGCCGCCGTTGCCTTCCGTGGCGAAATGCGTGCCGCCGCTCAGGCAGCAGGCAATCGCTTCCTCGATCTCGCGCGCATCGGCGGACTTCGGCAGGAATCCGGCAATGTCCTTGCGCGCCTCGGCTGATATGGCGTCGAGCCCGGAGGTGCCCGAGACGATCAGGAATTTCGCCGTCTGAAAGTGACGCTTAAGTACCTTTACGCCCTCGATCCCGTTCAGGCCCGGCATCTGGATGTCGAGCAGGACGATGTCCACCGGCTTCTCGCCATGCTGCGCCACGGCCTCCATCACCGAACCGGCCTCGATGATCGTATCCACGCTCGGACTGTCCGCCAGCAACAGCTTGAGCCCCGTGCGAAACAGGGTGTGGTCATCGATCAGCAGGAGGCGGGCACGGGGCATGGAACGGCGGGGGGCGGGGGAGGAGACGATTGGACTCGATTCCGGCCAGCTTGTCCATGCGGGGCGTTGCGCAGACGCCCGGCTAGTCCGGAAAGATTATTGGCACTCGCGTGCCGGGGTGCGAGGATCGCCACGTGGACGAATTCCGCGACTTGTCCATACCACTTTGGATACCCACTCCCTCCCGGCAGTGGGTATTTTTTTGGGCTTTTGCTTGTCGACGGTGTGCGGGGCCGGGCCTACGCCGGCAGCAGTCCCGCCGTACGCCCGTGCAGGCCGAGTCGACGATTCTTCATCTCGCCGGCCTGCTGGAAAGGGCGAGCCAATTCCACGGTCTTCGCCCATCCCTCTGAACGAACGAGACGCCGCTCGGATGCCGACGTCCCACGTGGCGCACTGAGCGTGTTGCAGGCTCAGCCTGTGGCATCCTCGAGCGCCGCCTGGTATTGGCCCAGGCAGGCCATGCCGTTCAGGCGGGAGCGTTGCAACAGGGCCCGTTGTGCGAGCGCCGCGTTGCCTGCCTCGCCGCTCCACGCCAGCAGCGCCGGTTCCTGCAAGGCGCGGCCGTACGAAAACGACAGCCGCCAGGGCAGCGGGGCGAGTCGGTTCATCGCATCGAGATTGGCGGTGGCTTCGGAGGGTGTCTGGCCGCCGGACAGGAAGAAAACGCCCGGCACCGCCGCCGGCACCGTGCGCCTGAGTATCTGCACGGTATGCATGGCCACCTCGGCCGCTGCAGCACGCCCGCACGCCTTGCCGGGCAGCACCATGCTCGGCTTCAGCAGCATGTGCTCGAGCGCCACCCTGTGCCGGTGCAAGGCGTGGAAGACTTCGTGCAGCACGGCCTCGGACACCTCGGCGCAACGCGCCATGGTGTGCGCGCCGTCCATCAGCACCTCGGGCTCGACGATCGGCACCACGCCCGCTTCCTGGCAGATCGCGGCATAGCGCGCCAGCGCGTCCGCGTTCGCTGCGATGGCGAGCCGGCCCGGGAGCGTGTCCGAGATGTTGTACACCGCGCGCCACTTAGCGAAGCGCGCGCCCTGCTGGCGATAGCCCGCGAGCCGCTTCGCCAGCCCATCGAGGCCCTCGGTGATCTCGTCCCCGGGCGCGTGGGCGAGCGCCAGCTTGCCCTTGTCCACCTTGATGCCGGGCACGATGCCCTGGCGCGCCGCCATCTCCGGTAACGGTGTGCCATCGTCGGCGCGCTGGCCCAGCGTTTCCTCGTACAGGATCACGCCACTGATGAACTCGCCGAGCCCCGGCGTGGACAAGAGCAGGCTGCGCCACGCGCGGCGCGTCTCCTCGCTTGATGGGACACCGATGTGCTCGAACCGCTTGGCAATCGTTGGCCCGCTCTCGTCGGCGGCCAGAAGGCCTTTGCCGGCCTGAACCAGCGCATCCATGGTGCCTTGCAATTCGCTTTTTGTATCCATGATGTGCTCCGGGACGCGTGGCATGAGCCCCCACGGCATGGGGTTGTGCTCTTCAGGCGCCTATAAATGTAGGAGACGGCCACGTGTTTGTGAACGATTCACGGAATCCATCTGGCCGGTGGTTGCCGTCAACGGTCAGTCGCCAGAAGCGCCATGTCCTTCCTCACACTGGTCTTCCATGGACGAGCCCGGTTCGCCATGACGGGTGTTCACATTCTTTTGGCGACGTTCGGGTTGGCTGCCTGCGTGTCGACTGGCGTCGATGTGAAGCAGGAACAGTTGTCGTACTTCATGATCGGCTTCTCCACGCTCGACGACGTTACCGGGCAGCTCGGAAATCCGACCTGGCGGGCATCCCTAAGTAGCGGCTCGACGGTCCTGATCTATTCGTTTGCCAGCTCCAGGCCACATCCCGAGAGCTTTCTGCCGTTCATTGGCCCGCTGTTCTCAGGCGGCGAGATTCGGTCGGTGATGGTCCTTTTCGAATTCGACCAAAACGGCGTCCTCCGGAGTCACGGGAGGACGACATCCAGTAGCGTTTCAGGATGGAGCGTGTTGCCGCCCGGCACCCTGCCGTAGGGACCCAGGCGCTACGTCGATCAGTGGGAGGGCTGCGGCGACGGGATGCCTGCCTTCGCGATACCGCCCGCCTTGGCGAGGGGCGCGGGCGACACCGCAGTCTCGCCACGGTAAGGCTCATCCAGGATAAAGATCAGCGCGATGACCATGCCGATGGCACCCATGTGAAAGGCGTTGACCAGGTTTGTGCCAAGCGTCGGCTTGAAGCGACCCTTTGTCGAGCCCATCGCATGCCGCGCCCGCCGATGCCATTCATCTTTGGCGGCACACGTTCATACGATAGTCGAATCGTTTCATTCCTCTAGCGAGCGGTCACCGCACCCGCGCAGTCAAGGCGTCGCGAGCACCCCCGCCCCCACATCCCAAGTCCGATCCCCCAAAAACCACCGCGCCACGTGCGGACCATGCAAGGTGTGGCGATTACCCGACACGCGGACCCAGTTGCCTTCGGGCAGGCCGAGGACGGGGGTGTCGGGCGAGAGGGTGGTGAACTCGGCCAGGCGCTGGTCGCGGGTTTCGCCACGGAAGCCGGGGATGACGAGGTTGTAGTAGTGCGGGTTGAGCTGGAACGGGATCAGGCCGAGGGCGTCGAGGCCGCCCGGGTCTACCACGGGCATGTCGTTGGTTGTGCGGATGCTGGGCGTGGCGAGGTTGGAGCCGGCACTCCAGCCGATATAGCGCGCGGCGCCGGCGCGCACGCGGGCGGCCATCGGGGCCAGCAGCGCCTGCTGGCGCAGTACCTGGAGCAGCCGGAAGGTATTGCCGCCTCCCACCACGATCAGCGTGGCCGCGTTGACTGCCGCCAGCGGGTCCGCCTCGGCGTGCAGGCCGCGCACGGTGATGCCGATGGGCGCCAACGCCTCGCGGACCTGTTCGGTGTAGGCGTCCCAGTCACGCGTGACCCCGGCGTAGGGGACGAACAGCGCGTCTGTACGGCCATCGGCCAGTTCCGTGATGGCCGCGTGCGCGTGCACGAGGTAGCCGTCGTCGGAGGAGGAATTGCTCAGCAGCAGGAGATCCATGTCGAAGCAGGTCGTCGTGTTCCGTTATGCGGAACCGCGATCCGGAAGTTGGGTAAGCCGACGATGGTACCCAAGGTGGCGGGCGCATGACAACCGCGCCCCGCTCATCTCCTGTTCATCTCCCTATATCTATTAGTGTGTCTTGCGGTTTCCGGGCCGGATCAGTCGATCAGCCGCCCGTTGGCGTCGAAGAACGGGTGCGCCGGGCCGTAGTCCCCGCTGGCGGCGAGGTGGGTCACCAGCCCGTGGGCCGGGTGCCACCAGTGCAGCAGGTAGCCGGGCGGCTCCATGCGGAAGCGGGAGGCGGCCTGCGGATCGAGGTCCAGCGCCACCTGATGGGCCGGCCCCGGCGCGGTGATGGCGATGGTGCCGCCAAAGCGCCGCGTGATCTGGCGGTGCAGGTGGCCGCAGACCACGCGCTCCACCTGCGGGTGCCGGGCGATCAGGGCCTCCAGCGCGGCGGCGTTGTCGAGCCCCTGCTGGTCCATGTGGCCGATGCCGGTGACGAAAGGCGGGTGGTGCAGCATCAGCAGCGTCGGCTGGGCCGGCACGGCGGCCAGCGTGGCATCGAGCCAGGCCAGTCCTTCGGGTGTCACCCGGCCGCCGGGCTGGCCGGGGACGGTGCAGTCGAAGCCGACCAGCCGCAGCGGGCCCGCCGCCATCGCATAGTGGATGGGCGCCTCGCCGTCGCCGTGGTCGAACAGGTAGGCGTGGTCGGGGAACACCTTTCGCAGCGTGGTGCGGTGGTCGTGGTTGCCGGGCAGCAGCCGCACCGGCATCGGCAGCCGTTGCAGGATGTCGCGCAGGAAGCGGTATTCGTCTTCGCTGCCGAAGTCGACCAGATCGCCGGTAATGATGACCGTATCGGGGATTTGCGGGGCCGCCAGCAGGGTGTCGATGGCCTGATGGAGCGCGCCGGCCGTATCGACCCGCCGGTAGGACAGCTTGCCGCCGGCCTTGATATGGAGGTCGCTCAGTTGCGCGACGAGATAGGGGGAAGGAGCGGTCATGCAGCGTCGGGAAGGGTGATCAGGTGGGCGGTGTCGATGCGCAGGCCGACGCGTGCGCCAGCCGGCCAGCCGTCGCGGCGCGCGGTATCGACAATCAGCGGCGTGGCGGCGCCCACGTCCACCAGCAGGCGTGTGTGGTTGCCGAGGAACAGCGCGGTGACCACGGTGCCTTCCACATGGGCGCGATCGGCGCTATCAGCGTGCACCAGCGCCACGTCCTCGGGCCGGAACATCAGCCGCGCGGCTGGCGTCGCGGGGGCGTCGCTGGGCGGCCCCATCGGCACGCTGCCGCCGGGCACGCGCCACAGACCGGCCTCGGCCTGCGCGGGCAGGTGGTTCATGGTGCCGATGAAGTCCGCCACGAAGGCGTTGGCCGGCGCGCGGTAGATCTCCTGCGGCGTGCCGGACTGGGCGATGCGGCCGCGGTCCATGACGATGATGCGGTCGCCGAGCGCCATCGCCTCGGCCTGGTCGTGGGTGACGTAGACCGCGGTGATATGGAGGCTGCGCAGCAGCTGGTTGATGTCCGCGCGCAGGGCGTCGCGCAGCTTGGCGTCCAGCGCGGTCAGCGGTTCATCGAGCAGCAGCACGCGCGGCTGCACGGCGATGGCGCGCGCCAGGGCCACGCGCTGCCGCTGGCCGCCGGAGAGCTGGTCCACGCGGCGGTCGGCGAACGGCTCCAGGTGCATCATCGATAACATATCGCCGACGCGCCGGCGCTGCGTGGCGCCATCCACGCGCCGCACGCGCAGGCCATAGCCGATGTTCTCGGCCACGGTCATGTTGGGGAACAGCGCGTAGTTCTGGAACACCATGCCCACGCCGCGCTGCTCGATCGGCTGGTCGGTCACGCGGGTCTCGCCAAACCAGACCTCGCCACCCGCGTCCGGCTGCTCCAGCCCGGCGATGATGCGCAGCGTGGTGGTCTTGCCGCAGCCGGACGGCCCCAGCAGCACCACGGTCTCGGCGGCGCCGATGTCGAGGTCGAGTGGTTGCAGGGCCAGCGTGCCGTCCGCGAAGGTCTTGGCGCACTGGCGCAGGCGAATCGGGGTGGGCTCATGCATGGCGGGTCTCGACGGAGGCGGTTACGGGCGTGGCGGCGGGGAGTGGGGCGGTGGCCGGCTCGGCAGGTTCTGATACATGGCGGCGCGCGCGGGCGCCCATGGCGCTGAACGCCTGCATCGCTACCAGCAGCGGAATGATCATGACAAAGAAGACGATGGTGTAGGCGGAGCCGATCTCCAGCCGCATCGACGCGTAGCTGTCCGCCAGCCCCACCGGCAGGGTTTGCGTGGTCGGGGTGTGCAGCATCCAGGTCAGGTTGAACTCGCCCACGGACAGCGTGACCACCATCAGCGCCCCGGCCAGGATGCCCTGCCGGCAGTTCGGCAGCACCACGGTGAAAAAGCGCTGCAGCCGCGTGGCGCCCAGGCTGGCGGCGGCGTCTTCCAGCGTGCGGATGTCGATGGCGGACAGGATGGCCAGCACTGCCCGTACCATGAACGGCAGCGTGAACAGCACGTGGCCGATCAGGATGAACACCCAGCTCGTGCGCAGCGCCTGCCAGCCGCCATAGAGCAGGATCAGCCCCAGGGCGGTGGCCAGCCCCGGCACGGCCACGGGCAGCATCAGCAGTTCCTCGATCAGCCGGGTCACGCGGTTGCGGCGCAGCGCCATGTAGTAGGCGGCGGGCACACCAATCACCAGCGTGCAGGCCAGGCAGGCCAGCGCAATGCCGAGCGAGAGGAAGATGGTGTTGCGATAGAGCGCCCAGACTTCGAGCAGCCAGCGCGTGGTCAGTCCGCTGGAGAGGCCCACGAAGATGTTGTTGGTCAGCCCGGCCAACACGGACAGCACCACCGGTACGGTCATGAACAGACAGACGGCCAGCGTGAGCGCCAGTTGCAGCCAGTAGCCGGCGCGGCGGCGCGGTGCGGTCATCGGTGGTTTCTTCATGGCTTTTTTCGCGGTACTCATGCGGTGGCGGCGACGGCGTCGCCCGAGATCCAGCGCGCCACAGCCAGCAGGGCCCAGGTGACCGCGCCGAGCAGCAGCGAGAGCGCGGCGGCCATGCCGAAGTTGGCGTAGTTGGTGAACTCGTTGTAGATGGTCAGCGGCAAGACGTCGAGCTGCGTGGCGAGCGTGAAGGCCGTGCCGAAGGCGCCCATGCTGGTGGCGAAGCAGATCGCCCCGCTGGACAGCATGGCCGGCATCAGCGCGGGCAGCATGACGTCCCGCACCACGCGCCACGGGCTGGCGCCGAGCGACCGTGCGGCTTCCTCGAGCGAGGGGTCGAGCTTCTCCACGGCGGCCATCACGGTCAGGATCACGCGCGGAATCGAGAAATACAGGTAGCCGACGAACAGCCCGGCCAGCCCGTAGGCGAAGGTCCAGCGCTCGCCGGCCAGCGCGTCGCCGACCATCGCCAGCAGGCCGTTGCGCCCGCCGAGCATGATGACCATGAAGCCGATCACCACGCCGGGAAAGGCCAGCGGAAACGTGAGGATGGCCACCAGCACGGGTTTGCCGGGCACGGGGTGGCGCTGGAGGAAGGTGCCGGCGATGCCGGCAATCACCAGCGTGGCCAGCGTGACGGCGGCGGAGAGCGCCACCGTCACCAGCAGGCTATGCAGGTAGCGCGCGCTGGTCAGCACGGTCCAGTAGACGCCCGCGCCCTGCTTGCCGGTGACGCTGACCTCGATCAGGCGCGCCATCGGCAGGCAGAAGAACGCCAGGAAGACCACCAGCGCGGGCAGGGCGAACAGGAACAGCGGGAGAGATCGCTTGGTCATGGCAGTGACGGGGGCGGTTTGGTCCAAGATTGGTGTTCTCCCCGCTCCCGCAAGCGGGAGCGGGGAGAACACACGCGGCAAGCTGCAAATGCTTACCGCACTTCCTTCATGTACTGCTCGCTGAACGCCTTCTGCGCGGCGGCCATCTTGCCGAAATCGACCGGCTTGGCGCGGGCGTAGTCGGCGGCCGGCAGGAAGCGCGCTTCCACGTCCTTCGGCATCGGCACGTTACGCACCGGGCGCAGGTAGGCGTTGGCCCACAGCGCCTGGCCGGCGTCCGACAGCACGAAGTCCAGCACCTTGCGGCCCTCGGCCGGGTGGGGCGCGTTGTTGACCAGGCTCATCACGTACGGCACCACCAGCGAGCCTTCCTTCGGAATCACGAAGGCCACGTTGGCGCGGTCCTTGTAGCGGGCGCGGTAGGCGTTGAAGTCGTAGTCGAGCAGGATCGGGATTTCGCCGGACAGCACGCGGGCGTAGGCAGTCTGCTTCGGCACGATCGGCTGGTTCTTCTGCAGGTCCTTGAAGAACTTGTAGGCCGGCGCGAAGTTGTCCAGCGAGCCGCCAAGGGCCTGGTTCACCGCCACGGCACCCACATAGCCGACGAAGGCGCTGGACGGGTCCAGGTAGCCGATCAGCCCCTTGTACTCCGGCTTGAGCAGGTCGGCCCACGACTGCGGCACGGGCTTGCCGCGCAGCGCATCGACGTTGACCATGAAGCCCAGCGTGCCCGAGTGGATGGCGAACCAGTTGCCCTGCGGGTCTTTCAGGCCCTCGGGGATGTCGGCCCAGTGGGCCGGCTTGTACGGCTGGGTCACGCCGTCGGCCTTGGCCTGGATGCCGAAGGTCACGCCGAGGTAGGTCACGTCCGCCACCGGGCTGGCGCGCTCTGCCACCAGCTGCGCGAGCGCCTGGCCCGAGTTCTTGTTGTCGAGCGGCACCGTCACGCCGCTCTTTTCCTTGATGGCGCGGATCTGCGCGGCCCAGTCGGCCCATTCGGGCGGGCAGTTGTAGCAGATGGCGGTCTGCGCGGCCGCGCCCTGGCTGAAGGCGACGCCGAAGGCGGTGGCCGCCACGGCAGTGGCCAGCCAGCGCAGCGGGCGGCGCCAGGAAAATTGCGTTGTCATGTCAGGCTCCCGGGTTTGAGATCGATTGGATAAGGACAGCAGGGCGGCAGGCGAAACGGTCAGTCAGGCGATCGGTCAGGATGCAGGCGGCGCGGCCACGGTGCCGGCCACGCGCAGCGCGTGGGGCAGCAGGGTCACGCTCGGGGCGGAGGCGGACTGCGCCTCCGGACGCGTGCCGGCGTGCAGGCGCTTGAGCAGCAGGCGCACGGCGGTGGCGCCGATGTCGGTATTGGGCTGCACCACGGTGGCCAGCGGCGGCTCCACCAGTGCGCCGAGCGCGATGCCGTCGTAGCCGAGCACGGAGACGTCGCGCGGCACGCGCAGGCCCAGGCGCTTGAGATCCGAAATCACGCCGATCGCCAGCAGGTCGTTGGTGCAGAAGAACGCGGTGGGCGCGGTGGCGCCGCCCATCAGCGTGCCAATCCGCTCGCTATGGCTGGCGGTATGGGAGGGCAGGTTCACGGGCGGCAGCGGCGGCAGGCCATGGGCGCGCATCGCATCCTCATAGCCGGCGAACCGTTGGCGGGCGCGGTCGGACGCCATGAACGCGCCCGACACCACCGCGATGCGCCGATGCCCCGCAGCGATCAGCGCGTTCACGCCCTCGCAGGCGCTGGTGCGGTTGTCCACGGAGACCGAGTGCCGCTGGCCGGCCGTGCTGGCCTGGTTGTAGGCCAGCACGTAGGGCACGCCTTCACTGTCGAGCTGGTCGAGCACGGCGCTCTGCGCGGCGTCCGAGACGGTCAGCACCATGCCGTCCACGCGGTGGCGCAGCAAATATTCCACACGTTCGCGCTCGCGGGCGGAGTCGTAGCCGCTGGTCACCAGCATCAGCGAATAGCCGGTGGCCAGCGAGACTTCCTCGATCCCGGCCCAGCATTCGGCGAACACCGCGTTCTCCAGCGTGGGCAGCATCACGCCCAGGATGCGCGTCTGCTGCGAGCGCAGTTTGGCGCCGAGCAGGTTGGGCCGGAAGGCCAGCCGGCGCGCGGCCTCGTGCACGCGCTGGGCGGTGGTCTCCCGCACCAGCTGCGGATGGCTGAACACGCGCGAGGCCGTGGCCAACGAGACTTCGGCGGCCAGCGCCACGTCCGCCAGCGTCACGCCATTGCCGCGTTCGCCTTCGGTATCGGCAGACAGCAAAACGGAACGGCGGGCGTTGGGCATGGGTAGGTTCGGCGGGTAGTCGGCGAGCAATGAAAACGTTTTCATTGAAGCGCCAAAAAATCAGGCGTCAAGGTATTCCGTCGCTGCAGTGCCGCATTTGCGGCAGGCCCGGCGGGCTTGCGCCTGTTGAATCGGGGTCAATTCGGGTTGATTCGGGGTGGATTCTCCGGCCGTTTCATGACGCCGCCATGACAGCACCCATGCGCCTTTCGTCACAAAATTGCCACACAAGATCGGGAATATGCCGGACCGGGCGCATGGACCGACGCCTTGTCGCGGGTACGGCACCGGTGTGACGCAAAGTGCACGCTGCATGGGATCCCCCCTGCAAGTGGGGGATCAAGTTGCGTCTTGGGCGCGCCGTTAGCCAGCAGTGGGAGTGGCTTTTGCCCACAGCACGATCCACAGCCAGTTTGAGTGCAAGCCCTTGTCGCGACCTCTGACGCCTACTATTGCCGATTGCCTCGAACACCAACGCCTGCGGCCTGTTTTCCAGCCGATCGGGTCGCTCGCCAATGGCGAGATCATTGGCTACGAGGCCCTGATCCGCGGTCCCGCCGGGACGCCGCTGGAGAGCCCTGTTGCGCTGTTCGCTGAAGCGGCGCGTCTGGGTTGTCTGGTGCGGCTCGAGCGGCTGGCGTCACGCATCTGTATTGCCGCGTTCATGCGCGCCGGGCTCCCCGGCAAGCTCTTCATCAACTACAGCGCGGATTCGATTCGCGAGGTGGACAGCCATCGCGACGAAGTGCGCGCCTTCCTGAAAACCCACGGCATTACTTCGGACCGCATCGTCATCGAACTGACCGAGCAGGCCCCGCTGGGCTCGCTGGATAGCCTGTCGCGGGCGGTGGAGTCCATCCGTGGGCGCGGCGCCCAGTTCGCGCTGGACGACTACGGCACCGGCCACGCCAGCCTGGGGCAGTGGATCGCCCTGAAACCCGATTACGTGAAGATCGCCCGCGTGGTGGTGGATGGCGTGGCGACGTCGCCGTTCCAGCTGGAGGCGCTGCGCGCCATACGCCGGCTGGCCGATAGCAGCGGCACGGCGCTGGTGGCGGAGGGTATCGAGCAGGAAGCGGATCTGCGCATCTGCCGCGACCTTGGCATCGACTACGCGCAGGGCTACCTGCTGGCACGGCCCACGGCCGAGCCGCCGCTGACGATTTCGGAAGACGCCTTGCGCGTGATCCGTTCCGGCCCGGTGGAGGTGTTGCCGGGCGACAAGGTGTCCGAGCCAGGCATCGACCCAGCCATGCGCCTGCGGTCCGGCGAGTAAGCCCGGCCGTCCTTAGCGGACGGGCGCCGGCGCCATTGACGGGCCAGCAGGGAGCGGGGAGGGTGCGCTGGGTCCGATCGGCGCGCCTGGCGCAGAAGCCATCACCGGTTCCGGCTCCGATGCCGGGATGACCTCGACGACTTCATTGGCATCGAGCGCCATGCCGGGCTCGGCGGCTTCCCCGTGCTCGGTATTTGCCCCGCCTGCCTGACTGTTCCCAGCCATCGCCGCAGAGGCACCAGATCCCCCCGAACCTCCCGCACCTCCGGATGGCATGGCCTCCGCCTCCGTGGCCGGCAGTACCGGCCGGCGCGGCGACGGGCGCGGGGTGGCCGGCGCCTGATCGGACTTGTTCGAAGCGAACAGCCGCTGGAACCAGCCACGCACCTGCCCCGTGATCGACGTGTACCAGGTCTTCTCGTCCGCCTCGGCAAACCGCGCACGGCCGTCGATGACCCGCGTGCGTAGCGCGCGCTGGTAGAAATCGCCGACGATGGGCAGCGCGCTATGGGCGCCCTGGCCCCAGTAGTCGCTGCGCAGCGTCACGCGGCTGTCGTTGAAGCCCACCCAGGCGCCCGCCACCAACTGCGGATGCATCAGGATGAACCAGCCGTCGGCGTTGTCCTGCGTGGTGCCGGTCTTGCCGGCCACGTCGGCGCGGATGCCGTAGCGGCTGCGGATGGCGGTGCCGGTGCCGCGGTCGATCACATCGCGCATCACATCGACCAGCGTCTCGGTGGCCGTGGCCGACAGCGCCCGCTCGGGCGACGGCTCGCGGAACTGCGCCAGCACATTGCCTTCGCGGTCCTCGATGCGCGTGACCATGGTCGGTGCGATGTACAGGCCGCCGTTGGCGATGGTGCCGTAGGCCGACACCATCTCCTTGAGCGTGACCGGGCTGGTGCCCAGCGCCAGCGACGGTACGGCATCGAGCTTGCTCTCGCGCACACCCATGGCCCGCGCCAGCCGCGCCACGCGGTCTGGCCCCACGGCCTGCACCAGTTGCGCGGTGATGGTGTTCTTCGAATAGACCAGCCCGTCGCGCAGGCTCAGGGCGCGGCCCGTGGCGGGGGACTCGTCGGTCGGGCGCCAGATCTCGCCGCCGGCCAGTTGCATTTCCACGGGGTTGTCGAACAGCGTTTCCTCGGGGGCGTGGCCGTGCGCGAAGGCTTCGCCATAGACGAAGGGCTTGAACGTGGAGCCCGGCTGGCGGCGCGCCTGGGCCACGTGGTCGAAGGCATCGACCGTGAAGTCCCGGCTGCCGACCCAGGCGCGGATGGCGCCCGTGGACGGGTCCAGCGCCATGAAGCCGGCCTGCACGCGCGTTTTCTGCTGGCGCAGCGCCTGCATGAACGCGCGGTCGGCGAAGAGACGCTTGAGCGCGTCCTCCTCGCTCTGGCCGCTGGCGACGGCGCTGCGGAACTCGGGCGTCTCCCGCACGAAGGCCTGCACCAGCGCCCGGCTTTCCGCCCAGCCCGCGCGCGGCGCCCAGGCCGCGTTGGCAATCGACTGAAGCTGGTTGCCCTGGCGCGTGACCGCCTGGTTGGCCATGGCCTGGAGGCGCGAATCGATGGTCGTACGGACGACCAGCCCATCGGTATAGAGGTTGTAGTCGTTGCGATCGGCCCAGCCGATCAGCCATTTGCGTAGCTGCTGGGCGAAGTGGGCGGCCGGACCGGGGGCCTCGGTCTGGCGCTCGAAGTCGATCCGCAATGGCCGTTTCCTGAGCGTCTCGAAGCGGCCGGCATCGAGCTTGCCGCGTTTGACCATCTGCGCCAGCACGATGTTGCGCCGCTCCAGCGCGCGCTCGGGGTTCAGCACCGGGTTGTAGTAGCTGTTGCCCTTGAGCATGCCGATCAGCGTGGCGGCTTCCAGCACGTCGAGCTTGTCGGCGGATTTGTCGAAATAGGTGCGTGCGGCCATCTCGATGCCGAACGCGTTGTACAGGAAGGGCACCGTATTGAGATACGTCTCAAGGATCTCGTCCTTGGAATACAGCGCCTCGATCTTGAACGCGGTGATCGCTTCCTTGAGCTTGCGCGTCATGGTGGGCGCGCGGCCGATGTCTTCGGGATAGCGGTTGCGGGCCAGCTGCTGCGTGATGGTGGAGCCGCCCTGGCGGTCGCCCGAGAAGGTGTGGAACGCGGCGGAGGCGGTGCGGCGCCAGTCCAGCCCGTGGTGCTGGTAGAAGCGGTGGTCCTCGGTGGCGATCAGCGCATCGACGACATGGGGGGAAATGTCCTTGAGCCCGACCCAGTCGCGGTTGGCCCAGCGGTAGACGGCCAGCTCCTTGCCATCGGCGGAGAGCACCTGCGCTGGCTGTTCGGACTTGGCCTTGCGGATGTCGCTGATGCCGGGCGTGAACGGAATCAGGACCAGCAGATAAAGCAGGAACAGCGCCGGGATGGCCGCCACGCCCAGCAGGACTTCGCGCCGGGTGGGCCGGCGCAGCCGCTGGATTGCCGATTGCAGGACTGGCAGCCACCGCGATTGCAGGTGGGTGCGCAGTCGAGCCAGCGGGGCGGCAAGCCTTGGCTTGATAGGTCTTCTGATGGGGTCCAGGGGCATGACGCAGGCATGTTGCGTCCGCATCACATCCGGTCCGCTCACACGCCAATCTCGAAAGGTGTGAATCCTACCAAAACCCGGGTCGGGAAAACCCGGATTTTGCATGTTTTGCGTGCGCGTATCCCCCGGTAGTGGGGTGTTGCAGTAATGCCTACGACACATTCATTTCATATTGGGTTGTAACAATCCGCCTCGCCCCCCAAAGACCCGCACGGGCATCTGGTGCAGCACGGCGCCGCCGCGCGCCTGCCGCGACCGGAACGGGGAAGCATCTCAATGTCTTAACAAAACGAGAAACCACAGTGAAGAAAGCTCTATTTGCCCTGGCGGCAGCCGCTACCTGCGCAACGTCCGGCGCAGCCCTCGCCCAGTCCGCATCCAACGTCACGCTGTATGGCATTGTCGACGCCGGCGTAGAAGTGGCGACCCACGTGCCGGGCGGCAATGGTCAGACGGCCGTGCGCATGAACTCGGGCAACCTGTCCGGCTCGCGCTGGGGCCTGCGTGGCGTGGAAGACCTCGGTGGCGGCCTGAAGGGCATCTTCACCCTGGAATCGGGCTTCGATATCGACACCGGCGTGTCCGGCCAGGGCAACCGCCTGTTCGGTCGCCAGGCCTTCGTCGGCCTGCAAGGCAGCTTCGGCGCCGTGACCCTGGGTCGCCAGCAGAACTCGCTGTACGACCTGTTCGGTGCCTATGACCCGATGGGCGTGGGCCCGCGCTACTCGCTGAACAGCGTCGATTCGGGCTTCAACGGCCGCGCCGACAACGCCCTGAAGTACACCGGCAAGTTCGGCGGCCTGACCGCCACGGCCTTCTACAGCACGGGCCGTGACGCCGTGGCTGGCTCGCCGGGCGAACTGCCGGGCGACTACAAGGCTGGCCGCAACGTGGGCGCAGGCGTGGCCTACACCGCCGGCGGCTTCTCGATCGGCACGGCGTATGACCAGTACCAGGGCGCCACGTCGGCTACGTCCGACCGCGCTGCCAAGCGCCTGGCCGTGGGCTCGTCGTACGACTTCGGCGTGGCCAAGGTGTTTGCCGGCTACCGTTGGATGCGCGACGACGGCATCGCTACCGCAGCCACGGCAGCGACCCGCAGCAACGTCTACTGGCTCGGCGGCCTGTACCGCGTGACGCCGGCCCTGTCGCTGACCGGCGCCGCGTACTACACCGATGCCAACGACAGCGGCAACGATCCGTGGATGTTTGTCCTGTCGGCCGACTACTCGTTCTCGAAGCGTACGGACGCTTACCTGAACGTTGGCTACGTGCGCAACAAGGGCACGTCCAACCTGGGCCTGAGCGGTGTTGGCACGGCTGTGGCCGGCCAGAACCAGACCGGCGCAGTCGTCGGCGTGCGTCATCGCTTCTAAGCACCACGCTTGAGCGAGAGCCGGCAGGCGAGGCCTTTCCCCTCGTCCTGCCGGAAAGCACAACGCCCCTTGCCCGGCTTGGCGGGAAGGGGCGTTCTGCTTTTTGTGTTCGGTATTGGGGGCGGCGCGAAATTGGATCAGATGGGACGGGCGTGGCTCGCGTCCTCGGCGCGCAGGCGCTCCAGCGCCTTGGTCAACATCGCACCCTCTTCGGCTTCAGCGGTGTGGCACAGCGTGTTGATGGCCTGATGCAACTGCGTCTTGTCGTGCGGCGACAGCATGTCGGCGGCTTCCATGGCCTCCAGCTCCTTGCCAACGCGCTTGGCAAGCTTACGCACGAATTCCGGGTCGAGTTGCCCCTGGCTGGCACCATGGGCAAGGTGATAGACGAGGGCAGCTAGGCCCTCTGGTGTCGTTTCCGTCACGGCAATGGGATGGCGTTTCATGGCAACTCCGAGTTAAGGGCCGTTTCATTCTAACGATGGATCAGGTCGCGTAGTTTTCGAAATTTGCGTCAGCAGACAGTGGATGTGCGCGATGCTGCCCCACTGCGACTTATTACGGAAATATTGCGTGCGCAGAATGTCATCTTGTCGCGTCCGCTGTATATATCGCACTGAATAATGCGACCGGAGGGGTTGCCACGGGCCCGACAAAACACCGCCTGACCGATATCCACGGCAAGCCATAGAGCTACCGGGATGGGCCGGGTGGATTGCCAAGCAAGCGGGGAATCGGAGCCGTCCTAAGGACGGCTCTATTTGTTTGTGCGCCGGCACATTTCCATTGCAGTCCCACGACGATTCGGAAGCCGCGGCGGGAAACTCCCCGCACGCCGCGCGAATTCAGAGAACTGCTATAGACCGCCTCAATCGCGTCACGTGATGCTGTGTGCTCTTACCATGAATGGAAGAGGACATGATGCGAAACGACAAGCGGCACATGCTGGATGGGGCGAGCCGCACCGGCACTGGTGGCTGGCTGATCGCCACCAGCGATTCTACAAACATGGGCAAACGCCTTGGTCTGGAAGGGGATCACGCCACGTGCCCCGCCTGCAAGGTCGGCGGTCCCGTCTACAACGATTGCGATCCGCGCTGGACCGACATGGGGAAATCCGTGCTGGTGGAAGGCGCGCGCGTGTATTGCCAATGCAAGGAAAAGCCGCGGGTGTTTGCATCGCAGTACACGATGTCAACGGAGGTCACGAGCGGCGGGCGCGCCGGTGAGCATGTGGGGGGAACATCGGAAAAACCGCAAGCCCACAACAAGCTGGCGAGTGAGCCTAGCGGTGAAGCCCGCCCCGATGCTTCGAGTCGCGCCGCCTACGCGGCCGACCCGACGATGATCTGCCCCAATATGACCAATGCCGAATTCCATGCCACGGTATTGCGGGTTCGTGACATCGCCGTTGCGCATATGGACCAGCGGTTGATTGAGTTGCAACGCTGGAACGAGGCGGATCAGGAACGGGTTCGCATGTGGTTTGTGGACGCTACCCCGGATATTCGAAAGCGCCTGCGCGAGGGGATTCAGCGAATTCGGCAACTCTCCCTCGGGTTGACAGAACGGAATTTCTGCCGCTTCAGCGAAGAAGTCATGCGTAAAGTAGGTTGTATCCCGGCGGCGAGAGAAGGGGACGAGCCGGCGTGGGCAAGCGTATGCAAGGCCGACAAGACGTTTACGATTTTTATCGGTGTCACATATTGCTACTTACCGATCGAAGCCATCCGCCATAGAGGTGTGGTGGAGCCTGACGACAGCATGGTCACGGTCTTTGTTCATGAAGTTTCTCATTTTCCCGCCGCGATGGATAGCGCGGATACCTATTCGAGTATCAAGATTTCCCGCCTACTATCAAAGTATCGAAATAAATTTCTATTTAATAATTCCGACAGCATTGCTGCATACATATCGAATGTCTCCGATTAACGGCATCGTAATCATGGTAAATATGAAAAAACTAATGGCAGCTTTCATCTTCGCTCTAACAAGCTTGAATGTCGCTGCCTGCATCGTCTATGAGAGGCAATATCGCGTTCACTTCGAACCGGGATCCGCAACGGTAACCGCGAAGGAGATCAAGCGATTCGTCGAATGGCGAATCGCAACCCGGAAGTATTTCTTCTCAGGTTTCGACGTGTACCTGACGGCTTGGGAAAGCGAGGATGGATCTCGTGAACTGGCAACGGCCAGGGTCGAACAGGTTCGCAATCTGCTGCTGAAATTCGGCCTCAGTGCCAATAATGTGAAGGACACGGAATTCCGGCCCATTTATGCGGCGTCCGTGCATTACGGTCCGGACCTTGTGCGGATCGATGTGGATGCGCGTTGTCCGAACTATTGCTGCCGCGACGAGAAATGCTGCCCTGCGTGGCGGGCTGCGGAGGAGGCTGCCAGGTAGACCCCGGTTCGCCCCCAGTTCGCCGCAATATCACCTGGATATTGCGGCGAACGGCATTGATAGCGGGGATCCTCGCCGCCAAAAACAGAGCCGCCTCAAAGACGGCTCTGTTAATCCTTCGTTCTCCCAAACCTACGGCGTACAAGGCGCCGCCATCGCCGCCCCCTGCCGCAGGGCCTTGTTGGTGTCTGAGTCGTCCGCCCCCAGCGTGTTGTCGGTGAACTTGCAGCCGTAGTTGGCGTTGGCCACCACCGATGGCGTCAGCACGTCGTCGCCGGCGGGAGGGGTGCCGGTTTGCTCCCAGGCCACCATGTCGTCGAACGCGCGCACCTGCTCGGCCACGGTGAAATCGCAGTGGCTGATGCCCCGGATCGCGCGCTGGACCAGCCATTTCGCCGTGCCGTTGGCGTCCGCGCGGCGCTTGTAGATCTGCTCCATGCTGAAGGGCACGTACATGTCGCCCAGCGTGTGCAGCGTCAGCACCGGCACGCTGATCTGCGCGGCCGTTTTCGGAATCCAGCGCAGGCCGTCGCGGCGCAGGCGGTTGGCGTCGGCCACCGGCTTCACGCGGAAGATCGAGGTGTTGATCGCCTGCTCCTCGGGCGTCAGCGCCGCGTCGTCATCCATCTGGAAGGTCAGGCCGGTGGTGTCCACCACGTTCTGCGTCAGCACGCCGTTGACCGTGCCATCCTGGCCGAAGGTGCTCCAGACCGCGTCCTGCAGGCTCTTGGAGGCGGGGCTGCCGCTGAAGCCGATGGCGAACATCGGCCGCTCGCCGCCTGTCAGGTTCTTGACGATCTGGCGGAGTTTCTCGCCCTGGCCCGTGTTGGTGACCGGGTAGGTGGTGAACAGCGCCGCCTGCACCGAGGTCACGATCTGCGCCCAGTTGCTCACGGGCCAGGACGTGGCCGGCACGTTGGCCAGCAGTTGGGCGGCGGTCTGGTAGCCGCCGAAGTAGTTGAACAGCTCGGTGTCGCCCACCACGCCGCACATCGGCACCGCGCCGTGGTACGTGACCTTGTGGTTGGCCGTGGCGATCGTCTCGGTTTCCACGGCTGCCGCGCTGACATGGCCGCCCATCGAATGGCCGATGATGTACACGCGCGTCGGCGCGGCCAGCGTGCGGCCGTTCTGTTTGGCGATGTCGACGAAGGCCAGCGCGAGCGCGTTCGTGTCTTCCACGCCTGCCCGCACGTCATAGTAATTCGTTGAATAACTGGACGCGGCCCAGGCGTAGCCGGCTTCCAGCAGGTGACGGCGGATGCTCGGCGGATTGACGTCGAGCGCGTTGCCGGTGCCGGCGTAGCCATGCGCATACATCACGAGCTTGCCGTTCCAGGCCGCGGGCACCTCGACCATGTAGCCGGCCTTGCCGAGCACGCCGGACCAGCGGTCGGCGGCGGGTGCGCCCGCCATCGGCGTAAATTTCTGCGTCACAGCGGCGGTGTCGATGGTGAACGTGCGGGTGTCCTGCGGCCGCGCGTCCTCGGGCTGCACGGTGGGCGGCGGGGTTTCGGCGACAGGCGGAGCAGGTGGTGGATCGTCACTACCGCCGCATCCCGACAAGAGGAGGCCGGCCACGACGAACAGGGCTGCCTGCGAAACAGCTCGATGCATGATGTCTCCTTGGAATTCGTTTTTATTCGATAAGTGAAGCCGCGTCACTGTAGCGCTGGCGCACGCGGCATCCAACATCTCAAACGGGTGTAAGAAATGGTGCGGCGCATCGATTGATGCAATGCATCAGGGTCATTGAACATCACAATTGGCGCCGTGGCAGGCGGGCCAAATAAGATGGCGCGGCGCCCCCTCACTTGCCTGTTTTCAGGCATTTCCGAGGACCCACAAAATGGCTCGATTCAGACGATTCGCACTCAGACCCGTCGCTTACGGCCTTGCTGCCCTGTTTTCCCTCTCCGCCGGTGCCCAGACCATGACGCGCGACAACGGCGCGCCCATCGGCGACAACCAGAACTCCCAGACCGCCGGCCCGAACGGTCCCACGCTGCTGCAGGACGTCCACCTGATCGAGAAGCTCCAGCGCTTCCATCGGGAGCGGATTCCCGAGCGCGTGGTGCACGCACGCGGCACTGCAGCACAGGGAGAATTTGTGTCCGAAGGCGATTTTTCGGACCTGACCACCGCCAAGGTGTTCGCCGGGGCTGGCAAGCGCACGCCGGTCACGGTGCGGTTCTCGACGGTGATCCACGGCAAGGGATCGCCCGAGACCGTGCGCGATCCGCGCGGCTTCGCCACCAAGTTCTACACGGAAGAGGGCAACTGGGACCTGGTGGGCAACCACACGCCCATCTTCTTTATCCGTGACGCGATCAAGTTCCCGGACATGGTTCACTCGCTGAAGCCGTCGCCCGTGACCAATCTGCAGGATCCGAACCGTTTCTTCGACTTCTTCAGCAGCGTGCCGGAGAGCACCCATATGCTGACGCAGCTCTATTCGGACCTCGGCATCCCGGCGTCGTACCGGATGATGCAGGGCAACAGCGTGCACGCGTACAAGCTGGTCAACGCCAAGGGCGAGGTGCACTACGCCAAGTTCCAGTGGCGTCCGCACCAGGGCGAGAAATATCTCACCCGGGCAGAGGCCGCGAAGATCCAGGGCACCGACTTCAACAACCTCACCAGCGACCTGTTCGGGGCCATCCAGCGTGGCGATTTCCCGAAATGGGACTTCTACGTGCAGCTGATGAAGCCCGAGGATCTCGGCAAATATCGATTCGATCCACTCGATTCGACCAAGGTCTGGCCCGACGTGCCGTTCCGCAAGCTCGGCACCATGACGCTGAATACCGTGCCGGAGAATTTCTTCGAGACCTCGGAGATGTCGGCCTTCGCCCCGTCGAACCTCGTGCCGGGCATTGAGCCGTCCGAAGACCGCATGCTGCAGGGCCGGCTGTTCTCGTACTACGACGCGCAGACGTACCGGCTCGGCGCCAACAAGCAGAAGCTGCCGGTCAACCGTCCGCGCGTGGCGGTCCGCAACTACAACAGCGACGGGCATGGCGATATCGGCGGCACGACGGGCGATATCAACTACCAGCCGTCGCGGATGGCCGGGGCGTATTCCGACAATCCGCACTATCGCTTTGCACGCACGCCGCTGGCGGGCACGACCCAGCAGGCGCCGATCGCTCGCACGGACAACTTCACGCAAGCCGGCGACTACTATCGCAAGTTGTCCAAATCGGGGCAGGAGAACCTGATCGGCAACCTGGCGGCCGACCTCGGCGTGGTGAAGCATGCGGAAGTGAAGCAGATCATGCTTAGCCACTTCTACAAGGCCGATGCCGACTATGGCCAGCGGCTGACCAAGGCGGTCAGCGGCGATCTTGCCGATGTGCAACGACGCGCCGCGCTGCTGAAGGACTGATGGCGTGAGGCCACGCCGTTAGGAGAACGGCGGGCGGCGGCCCCGCTAGCTGTCTCAGGGCGCCTCCGGGGCCGCCGCCGCAATCTCGCGCACCTGCCGCATCACCCCTTCGGCAAACAGCACCGGCCCGCGCACCGGCACGCCGGCCGTGCGCAGGGCGTGCGCGGTCCACGTATTGCAGGTGTAGAAGCCCGCGTAGGTGGCCGTGGCCGCGAAATACAGGCCGCCTTCGTAGGGACCATCCCCGAGGCCGATGGGCTTGTCCGACGCGTCCGTCTGCACCGCATCGCCAAGAAACTCGCGCAATTGCGAGATGCCGGCTTCGTCGAGCGCGAGCCGCACCACGTTACCGGCGCCGTAGGCCGCCGCTGGGGTATCCCGCAGGATCGTCAGCAGGATGGCGCCTTCTCCGGGGAACAGCGCCGAGATCAGCGTCATCGGGCCGCGCTCGCGGCTCAGCAGGTATTGACGATCCCCAAATCCAAAACAAAGAAAACGCGAGCCGGCGTAGCCCACGGTCAGCCGCAGCAGACGCGCATCGGCGTCCTCGGTGCGGATGCAGAGTTCGGTGTGCCAGTCGCCTTCCACGACGTCGATGGTGGTGACCGGCGTGACCGGGGCGGCAGCAGGCGTGGCGTTGCAGCCTGCCAGCGTGGCGGCCATTGCGCTGCCGACGAGCCACCGCCACGCGCGCATCACGATGGCGCCACTGTCCGTTCGATCATGCCGATCATCGCCGCGCGGAATGCGTTGGCGTCCGCGCCGGATGCGATGGCCAGCGCGGTGCGGTCGAAGGCGGCCGAGAGCAGGGCGGCCAGCGCATCGATCGGCGTGCCGCCGGGCAGCCCGTGGCCGACCGCCATCGCCAGACCCTCGCGCAGCGTGCGGCCCGCGTGGGCGGCATCGAGCGCGAACATCGCTTCGGTGCCGAGCACGGCCGGTCCGTCGATCAGCAACAGCCGGGTGCGGCCCGGCACGGTCATGGCGGCCAGATAGGCTTCGCTGCCGGCGATCAAGGCCGCGCGCACCGGCAGCGCGTCCGGGGCGGCCAGCTCGATCTCCCCGGCCACGGCGCGCGCCTCCTCCTCCAGGATGGCGCGGAACAGGTCCTGCTTGTCCGCGAAATGGTGATAAAGGGCGCCGCGCGTGATGTCTGCCGCCGCCACAATCTCGGGCGTGGAAGTGGCCGCATAGCCCTTTTCGACAAACAGCTTGCGCGCGGCGGATAGCAGGGCAGCGCGCGTCGCTTCTGTCCGTTCCTGGTTCGAACGGGTCTTTTTACTTTGCATACATACAGCCTGTATGTTATAAATTCAGGAAAGATACAGGCTGTATGTTATGCGATCCGCGCCCGGCCGGCGCGCCACAACGGAGACTTGCGATGAAAACAACGAGTTACTACCCGGTGATCATGACCACGAACGTGGCGGAGACGGTGGCGTTCTACACGCAGCACGTGGATTTCCGCCCGCTGTTCGAGAGCGACTGGTACGTGCACCTGCAGTCCAACGCCGACGCGCGCACGAACCTCGCCATTCTCGATTGCACGCATGAGACGATTCCCACCCCGGCGCGCGGCCAGCGGGCGGCGGGGCTGCTGCTCAACTTCGAAGTGGAGGATGTGGACGCGGTGCACGCCCGCATGCAGGCGGCGGGGTTGCCGATCCTGCTGCCGTTGCGCGATGAAGCGTTCGGCCAGCGCCATTTCATTACCGTGGACCCCAGCGGCGTGATGCTGGACATCATCCAGCCCATTCCGCCGAGCCCCGAGTTCGCGGCGATGTACGACGCCAGCGCGTTGCCGGGCTAATACCTCGATACTTCAGCCCCCGAGCGCCCAGCCTGCCGCCGCGCAGGCCAGCACCACGGCCCACGGCGGCAGCCGCCACGCGGCCAAGGCCACCAGTGCCAGCAGCCCGAGCGCGAAGTCCGCCGGGGCGTGGATCGCGCTGGTCCAGACCGGCGAGTACAGCGCCGCCACCAGCAGGCCGACCACGGCGGCGTTCACCCCGGCCAGCGCCGCCTGCGTGCCGGCGTTGCGGCGCAGCCGCTCCCAGAACGGCAGCGCGCCAAAGACCAGCAGGAACGATGGCGCGAAGATCGCCACGAGGCAGAGCATGCCGCCCGCCCATCCTGAGGGGGCCGTTTGCATCGCGCCGCCAAGGAAGGCGGCGAACGTGAACAGCGGGCCCGGCACGGCCTGCGCGGCGCCATAGCCGGCCAGGAAGGTGTCGTTGTCGACCCAGCCCGTAGGCACCACGGCCGCCTGGAGCAGCGGCAGCACCACGTGGCCGCCGCCGAACACCAGCGCGCCGGCCCGGTAGAAGGCATCGAACATTGCCAACGGCTGGCTCGGAAACAGCCGATGGGCCAGCGGCAGCGCCACCAGCAATACGACGAACGCCAGCAGGAAGGCCGCGCCGGCACGCTGGCCGATGGGCACCGGCAGCGCCGCGTGCGGCTGCACCTGCGCGGGCCGGAACCAGCGCGCGCCGGCCAGCCCCGCCGCCAGCATCACGGCCACCTGGCACCACGGCGACGGCACGACGATGACCGCCGTCGCCGCCAGCGCCATCACGCTCAGGCGCGGCGCGTCCGGGCAGAGCGAACGCGCCATGCCCCACACGGCCTGCGCCACCACGGCCACCGCCGCCACCTTCAGGCCGTGCAGCAGGCCGTCCGGCACGTGATTGCCTGTGGCCGACAGCCCCATCGCCAGCACGATCAGCGCGATGGCCGATGGCATGGTGAAGCCCAGCCATGCCGCCAGTGCGCCCCGGTAGCCGGCCCGGGACAGCCCGATCACCATGCCGACCTGGCTGCTGGCCGGCCCGGGCAGGAACTGGCAGAGCGCGACGATATCGGAATAGGCTTGCTCGCTGAACCAGCGCCGCCGCGTGACGAAGGCCTCCCGGAAATAGCCGAGATGCGCCACCGGGCCGCCGAACGACGTCAGCCCCAGCCGCAGGAAGATCAGGAAGACCGCCCAGGCGTTGCCGCGGGCGTCTGTGTGTTCGAGGTCTGGCACGGCACTCATGGCGATTGGGGGGGCGGCGTCTGGCCCTCGGCGGGGCGGATGGTGGCGAGCAGCCCGGTGCGGCCGCTGCTGGCGAGGTTATCGAAAGTTAATGACAGGCCGTGCAGCGTGGCCACGCGCCGGGCGATGGAGATGCCCAGCCCGTTGCCCTGTTCACGCTGCCCGACGCCCCGGAAGAAGCGGTCGCCCAGGCGCGGCAGCAGGCCGGGCGCCACGCCGGGGCCGTGGTCGGACACCGTGATCGCGTCTGGGGCGAAGGCCAGCGTCACCAGCGTGCCGGCGGGGCTGTAGCGGATGGCGTTGTCCATCAGGTTGCGGAGCATGATGCCGAGCAGTGCCGGATCGCCACACACCGGCAGGGGCGGGTGGATGGCCGCCGGCCACGTGACCTCCATGTCCACCTGGCGACGCTCGGAGAGCGTCAGGCAATCGGACAGCACCTGCTGGACGATCTCGCGCCAGTCCACCGCCGCGCGCACCGGCTGCGTGTCCTCGTCCTCGAGCCGGCTCATGGTCAGTAGTTGGGACACCAGATGGCTCAGCCGGTCGATGCCGGCCTCCACGTTCGCAGAGGCCTGCGCGCGTTCCTCGGGATCGTTCGACTGGCGCGCCACGTCCCACTGCGCCTTGAGCGCGGCCAGCGGGGTGCGCATCTCGTGTGCGGCATCGGCGGTGAGCTGGCGTTCGTGCTCGATCAGCGCCGAGACGCGGTGGAGCAGGGTGTTCATCGCGCCGACCAGCGGCGCCAGTTCCGGCGGCACATCGGCCAATTCCAACGGCGCGGGGTCGCCGGGGGCGCGCGCGGCGATGGCAGTGGAGAGCGCGCGCAGCGGCCGCAGCGTGGCGCGCACGGCCCACACCACCAGCGCCATCAGCAGCGGCACGCCCAGCACCCACGGCAGCACCTGGGCCTGGAGGTAGGACACCACCAGTTCCTCGCGCTCGGCCTGGATCTGTCCGACGCAGACGCGCCAGCCTTCCACCGGATCGTCGAGGTAGTAGAGCCGCCACGGCACACCGTCGATGGAGACGTTGGTGAAGCCCTTCACACGCGGCGCGCGGGGCAGGCGGTCGCCGTCCGGATCGATATGCAGCGGCTCGCCGCCGGGCCGCCACGCGGCGATGGCGAGGTCGCCCAGGCCCGCGTCACCCATGTCGCCCAGATCGGCATCGCCGGGCAGGGGACCGTTCTGGGGCGGCGGCTGCGGCACCGCGCCCACATTGATCAGCGGCAGCACGGCCTGCATCTGCTGGGCCATGCGCACCATGGCGGTGTCGTACAGCTCGTTGATCTCCTCCTGTGTGCTGAGGTAGATCAGCACGCTGGTGAGGCTCCAGGCGAGGGCCACCCCCACCAGCACGGCCAGGATCAGGCGCCGCTGCAGGGTCATGCGTCGTCTCCGGGGCTGGCGATGGCTTCCGGCGTGCCGAGCGTGTAGCCTGCGCCGCGCAGGGTGCGGACGATGCCGGGGTGGATCTTGCGGCGCAAATGATGGATGTGGACCTCGAGCGTGTTGCTCTCCGAACCCTGTTCCCAGGCGTAGAGCTTTTCGCGCAGGAATTCGCGCGTCAGCACGCGGCTCGGGTGCGCCAGGAGCACCTCGAGCAGCATGGCCTCGCGGGCAGTCAGGTCCACGGGCTGGCCCTGCCACGTAGCTTGTCGGGCAGCCGGCTGGTAGGCCAGCGCGCCGTGGTGCCAGACCGGCTCGGGCATGCCCGCGCTGCGTCGCGTGACGGCGCGCAGCCGGGCGGCGAGTTCGTCGAGATCGACGGGCTTGATCAGGTAGTCGTCGGCGCCGGCATCGAGGCCGCCGATGCGGCTGGACACCGCATCCCGCGCGGTCAGCATCAGCACCGGCGTCTGGCAGCCCTGCTGGCGCCAGCGGGCGAGCAGGGCCACGCCGTCGTCGTCGGGCAGGCCGAGGTCGAGCACCACGGCGTCGTATTGCATGTTGGCGATGGCGCGCTCCGCCTCCGCGCCGGTGGTGAACCAGTCCACGGCATGCCCCTTGAGCTTCAGCCCGCGTTGCAGGCCGTCGCCGAGCATGGGGTCGTCTTCAACGATAAGGATTCTCATCTTGGGTGCGAAAAAGGACGCATACGGCACGGGGAACGGCGTGAAGCGTAGCACCGCGCGGGCGGCGTCGCACGCTTAATGTGGGATTAAGGTTGCTCTCCTAACCTGCGCGCTCGTCTCACCCAGTCCCCCCGCGCGCATGCCGCAATCGCAGTCTCATCCGCAGTCCCCCTCCCTGTCCACTCAGCAGCCCGCCGTCACCCCGGCCCGTCCGCTGGAGGGCTGGCGCCTGGGCGCCTGGTCGCCAGCCATGGCCTGGGCCGCTGCGTTCATCGCCGTGGCGCTGCTGGTCTGGTTCGGCACGCTCGGCATGCGGCACCTGCTGGGGCCGGACGAGGGCCGCTACGGCGAAATCTCGCGCGAGATGCTGGCCACCGGCGACTGGGTCACCATCCGCTACGACGCGCTGAAGTACTTCGAGAAGCCGCCGTTCCACATGTGGGTCACGGCGCTGACGTACGCGCTGTGGGGCGTGGGCGAATGGCAGGCGCGGCTTTGCGTGGCGCTGGCCGGGCTGGCTGGCATCGTCATGTCGATGCTGGCCACGTGGCGCTGGTTCGGCATCCGCGCGGCGGCGTTTACGGGACTGGCCCTGCTGGCGGCGCCGATGTGGAGCGTGGCCGCGCATTTCAACACCCTCGACATGACGCTGGCGGGCGTGATGTCCTGCGTGCTCGCCTGCATGATGCTGGCGCAGCATCCCGCCGCTTCGGCCAGCGCGCGGCGCGGCTGGATGCTCGCCTGCTGGGCGGCGATGGGCGCCGCCGTGCTGACCAAGGGGCTGGTGGGCGTAGCGCTGCCGGGGCTGGTCCTCGTTATCTATATAGGCATCACGCGCGACTGGCGCTTGTGGCGTCGGCTGCACGTATTCACCGGCATGCTGGTGCTGCTGGCCGTGGCCGTGCCGTGGTTCTGGCTCGTATCGGTGCGGAACCCGGAATTCCTGCATTTCTTCTTTATCCACGAACACTGGCAGCGCTATACCTCGGGCGTCCACTCGCGGCCGGGGCCGATCTGGTACTTCCTGCCACTGGTGGTGGGCGGCTTCCTGCCGTGGGTGGGACTGTTCCCGCGCCTGTGGCGTGCCATCGGTACGCCGCCGGTCGATGAGCCGGATGATGCGGCGGAGCGCTTCCGCCCGGCGTTGCTGGCCGGCATCTGGGCCATCGCCATTTTCGTGTTCTTCAGCCTGTCGCGTTCGAAGCTGCCGGGCTACATCGTGCCCGTGATCCCGGCGATGGGCATCCTGGCCGGCGTGGCGCTGGACCGCCTCGATGTGCGCGCCTGGCGGCGCCAGCTCGGCGGCATGGCCATCGTGGCCGCGTGCGGCCTGCTGGCCAGCCCGGTGGTGGCCACGCTCAACGCCAACCATACGCCGAACGCCTTCTATCGCGCCTATGCGATCTGGGCAGCGGCGGCGTTCGTGGTGATGCTGCTGGGCATTGCCGCCGCGCGCTGGCTGCTGCGGCGCGGCGTGCTGCCCAGCGTGGCCGTGTATGCGCTCGGCATGTACCTGGGCTTCACGGTGGCGCTGGTCGGCCATGAAACCGTGGGCGGCCCGGCGTCCGGCGCGGACATCGCCCCGCTGGTGCAGCAGAAGCTCACCCCGGGCATGCCGTTCTATGGCGTGAAGATGCTCGATCACACCCTGCCGTTCTACGTCCAGCACCCGCTGACCATGGTGGCGGAGGCGGACGAACTGTCCTTCGGCACCGAGGTGGAGCCGGAGCGCTGGCTGCCCGATATGGCCGCGTTCGCCAAGGTCTGGCGCAACGGCCAGCCCGCCATGGCCGTGATGTCGCCGGAGAACTATCTGGCGCTGTCGCCCACGCTGCCGCTGTACGTGGTGGCGCGCGACTGGCGCCGGGTGGTGGTGACCAACGTGCCCACCCCGAGCCCGACGTCGCGCTGACCGGCTTTCCTGCTTACCTTTCTGTTCCTGTCTGAAACCATGCATCCCAAGCGAGTCCTGATTCTTGGCGTCAACGGCTTTATCGGCCATCACCTCACGCGCCGCATCCTCGAGACCACCAACTGGGAGGTCTACGGCATGGACATGGCCTCCGACCGCCTCGGCGATCTCGTGAACCATCCGCGCCTGCACTTCTCCGAAGGTGACATCACCATCAACAAGGAGTGGATCGAGTACAACATCCGCAAGTGCGACGTGGTGCTGCCGCTGGTGGCCATCGCCACCCCGGCCACCTACGTGCGCCACCCGCTGCGCGTGTTCGAGCTCGATTTCGAAGCCAACCTGCCGATGGTCCGCGCGGCCGTGAAGTACAAGAAGCACCTGGTGTTCCCGTCGACCTCCGAGGTCTACGGCATGTGCGCCGACGATGAGTTCGACCCGGAAGCGTCCCCGCTGGTCTACGGCCCGATCAACAAGCCGCGCTGGATCTACGCCTGCTCCAAGCAGCTGATGGACCGCGTGATCCACGCCTATGGCATGGAGGAAGGGCTGAACTACACGCTGTTCCGCCCGTTCAACTGGATCGGCGCCGGGCTGGATTCGATCTTCGAGTCGAAGGAAGGCTCCTCGCGCGTGGTGACGCAGTTCCTGGGCCATATCGTCCGGGGCGAGCCGATCAAGCTGGTCGATGGCGGCGCCCAGAAGCGCGCGTTCGCCGATATTTCGGACGGCATCTCGGCCCTGATGCAGATCATCGAGAACAAGAACGGCGTGGCCAGCGGCAAGATCTTCAACATCGGCAACCCGGCCAACATCCACTCGGTGCGCGAACTGGCCGAGATGATGCTCAAGATGGCTGCCGACTACCCCGAGTACGCCGAAGAGGCCCGCAAGACCAAGATCGTGGAAACGTCGTCGGGCGAGTTCTACGGCAAGGGCTACCAGGACGTGCAGCACCGTGTGCCGAAGATCGACAACACGATGGAAGAACTGGGCTGGCAGCCGAAGCTGAACATGGAGCAGGCGCTGCGCCGCATCTTCGAAGCCTACCGCGACAAGGTGGTGGAGGCGCGTACGCTGGT